>NZ_JAMQWD010000053.1:0-100194 GCF_024744415.1 Vibrio sp. RM-41-2B
TTCCATGCCGAACTCAGAAGTGAAACGAAATAGCGCCGATGGTAGTGTGGGGCTTCCCCATGTGAGAGTAGGACATCGCCAGGCTTTAAATTATGGACACTTGCTGATTACAAGCGAGTGATACCACTGCGGAGTGGTAGTTCAGTTGGTTAGAATACCGGCCTGTCACGCCGGGGGTCGCGGGTTCGAGTCCCGTCCACTCCGCCACTTATATTAAGCCTCAGTCGAAAGACTGGGGATTTTTTCGTTTTGGTTACCCGACTTACCTTAACCCCATTTCCATATTGAAACCTTGCATCGAGAGGCAGGCTTCCCTCTTCGCTATGCTTTCTAAGCCCTGTCATGAACTAGTTGATGACAGTCTCGAGCTCTCGTTTTGAGTACCAGCACGTGCTTACCAAAGATTCCTCTATAACATATTAGAAATATCTAGCTATGTGACAGAACTTAGTCGTTCGAGGTGTCGCTTTGTTTCTATCTCGAAAACAGAACAACTTTGAATATAAGTTCAGTGTCGCTGAGATCAAGTATGAGGACTCCTAAACTTCTGCTAAGGGCTTGAACAACCTGAGTGCTAGCTCAGACCTTAGTTTGGTGGGATTTCAAGCCCGTTTGGGGGAGTGATCTCGCAATCATCCTCAATGCTTCTTTCTCTATAAAAATACAAACTCGCTCATTGCTAAGTATTGTGGAAGTTTAGCTTTGATGTTTGCGAGGAGCCTATATTGCCAAGGGAAGGGAAGTGATGATGAAAATGCTTAAACTAAAAGACTCCCTCTATGGATACTATCTATCGGCAATAGTTAGTATCTATGAAACCGTAGCGTGACGATTATTCGGATATTTAACTGTATATCAAAAAGTAACAAGCGTTTTGTTCTTGAAGGGGAGTCCGAAGATTAGATATGAAAAAAGCAGCTAGATAGCTGCTTTTTCATCTATTAAGTTACGTGTCTTTAAGAGTCCACTGGCTCCGTATGCTCTGGAGTGGTTATTGCTTGGTTGTTCTCTTCCATTTTCTTCTCTTCATCTTTTGCTTTTTCAATCATTGGGGTGATTGTTGAGCCTTGAATGAGGATAGAGAAAACAACGACGGAGTAGGTCATTACAAGAATAATCTCTTTTACATCGATTAACTTATCTTGAATCACCCAAATACCTGATGGAATGGAAAGTGCCATTGCCAATGCAAGGCCCCCGCGTAAGCCGCCCCACGTCAAAATACGTACTGACCACGGGTTATATTTTCTGTAACGCTTAAAGCCAATGTACGAGAGAAATACGCTTAGATAGCGAGCTGCTAGTACAAGAGGGACTGATATAGCCATCATGATCCAGTCTTCTTTGTGGAATTCAAATAGCAGCATCGACATACCGATCAGTAGGAATAACACGCCATTCAAGAACTCATCGACGAGCTCCCAAAAGTGGTCAAGGTGGTCTTCACTCTCTTTCGAAAAGCCAATAAAACGTGTCCAGTTGCCAATCATAATACCAGATACAACCATCGCTAATGGTCCTGATACATGGATGTATTCAGCAAATGCGTAACCTGCCGTTGGGACACCAATGGTAAGTAATAACTCCATTGAGTGATCATCGGTGGCACTGATTAAGTAGTGGAATAGTAAACCGAGTACGAAACCATAAGTGATACCACCGATAGCTTCTTGGATGAAGAGTAAGGTGACACTACCTACAGTTGGTGCCTCAGTACCAAATGCAATCGTAAATAGAGTGACAAAGATAACCAAACCGAAGCCGTCATTGAAGAGCGACTCTCCTTCAATCTGGGTGGAGATACGTTTGGGAGCATCGAGCTTTTTAACTATAGCCAATACAGCGATTGGGTCAGTTGGCGATATTAGAGCACCAAATAGTAAGCAGTAGACCAAATCAAATTGGATGCCAATTAACTGACAGAATCCGTAGAGCGCAAACCCGATAAAGAAAGTGGAAAATAGGGTGGCTCCGAGAGCCAAAACGGTAATTTCCCATTTTTGATCTTTAAGGTTCGGGAGTTTGATGCCTAATCCACCCGCAAATAGTAAGAAGCCAAGAATGCCTTTGAGCAAGAAATCTTCGAAGTTGATCCTTGTGACCGTTTCTGTCGCAATTTCGGTGAGGTGGAACCAGTTGTTTTGGCCCGCAATTAAGATTAGAAGTGAAAGCACCATTGAACCTGCGGTAATCGCAATGGTGGTTTGCATCTTTCCTATCTTGCTGTTTACAAAAGCAATTAGCATCGCAGCTGCGGATAGAAAACATAAAGTATGATAGACCGACATAGAGCTCTCTATTTGTAACATTTTATGAATGGGATTCTCGACTGATGCTGCTTAAATAGCAAACATTTTTTCGCGATTATTTTGTAAGTTAAGAAGGAGATAAAATAATCATTAATTCCAAGTTTAGACGTCTAGACTCCTGAAGTTTGTGTGATAGGATGGAAAGATAACTAAAGGAATGAGGCTGTACTGTGGGAAGTAACGTAAGACAACAGATTGAAGCTCAATTGAAGCAACGTATTCTTTTGATTGATGGCGGTATGGGAACCATGATTCAGGGATACAAACTTGAAGAGCAAGACTATCGAGGAACGCGCTTTGCGGATTGGCATTGTGATCTAAAAGGTAACAACGACCTGTTGGTTCTAAGTCAGCCTCAACTTATCAAGGAAATTCACGCTGCATATTTAGAAGCGGGTGCAGATATTCTCGAAACCAACACGTTTAACGCAACAACCATTGCGATGGCTGACTACGAGATGGAAAGCCTAAGTGAAGAAATTAACTTTGCTGCTGCCAAGCTTGCACGTGAAGTTGCAGACGAATGGACCGCAAAAACACCCGATAAACCGCGTTATGTCGCAGGGGTTTTAGGGCCGACGAACCGCACTTGTTCTATCTCTCCTGATGTAAACGACCCTGGATATCGAAATGTTTCTTTCGACGAGTTAGTTGAGGCTTACTCTGAATCGACTCGAGCGCTGATTAAAGGTGGTTCTGACCTTATTCTTATCGAGACCATCTTCGATACTCTTAACGCTAAGGCTTGTTCATTTGCTGTTGAAAGTGTGTTTGAAGAGATGGGTATTGAGTTACCTGTGATGATCTCGGGGACTATTACTGATGCTTCTGGTAGAACATTATCAGGTCAAACTACAGAAGCGTTTTACAACTCATTACGTCATGTTAAACCGATTTCGTTTGGTTTGAACTGTGCGCTGGGCCCAGATGAGCTTCGTCCTTATGTTGAAGAGCTTTCGCGTATATCAGAATCTTTTGTTTCCGCTCACCCAAATGCCGGGCTTCCGAATGCATTCGGCGAATACGATTTATCGCCAGAAGATATGGCTAAGCATGTTCAAGAGTGGGCTCAAAGTGGCTTTTTAAACTTGATTGGTGGGTGTTGTGGCACAACTCCAGAGCACATTCGCCAAATGGCACTCGCGGTTGAAAATGTCGCCCCTCGTCAATTGCCTGACCTTCCCGTTGCTTGTCGCTTGTCTGGCTTAGAGCCGCTCGCCATTGATAAAGACTCTTTATTCATCAATGTCGGTGAGCGTACGAATGTAACTGGCTCTGCGCGTTTTAAGCGCTTGATTAAAGAAGAACTGTACGATGAAGCGCTCGATGTGGCTCGTCAACAAGTTGAAAATGGCGCTCAAATTATCGATATCAACATGGATGAAGGCATGTTGGATGCACAAGCTTGTATGGTTCGATTTTTAAACCTTTGTGCGTCAGAACCTGAAATCTCAAAAGTACCAATCATGGTCGACTCTTCCAAGTGGGAGGTTATTGAAGCCGGTCTTAAGTGCATCCAAGGCAAAGGCATTGTTAACTCGATCTCTCTCAAAGAAGGTAAAGAGAAATTCGTTGAACAAGCTAAGTTGATTCGCCGTTACGGTGCGGCTGTTATTGTGATGGCGTTTGATGAGATTGGGCAAGCAGATACACGTGAGCGCAAAGTAGAAATTTGTACCAACGCTTACCGAATTCTCGCTGATGAAGTGGGCTTTCCACCAGAAGACATCATCTTTGACCCAAACATTTTTGCCATTGCTACGGGTATCGATGAGCATAATAACTACGCGGTGGATTTCATTGAAGCCGTTGGCGATATCAAACGTGATTTACCGCACGCGATGATCTCGGGTGGGGTTTCTAACGTCTCGTTCTCTTTTCGAGGGAATAACTATGTGCGTGAAGCGATTCACGCGGTGTTCCTCTATCACTGTTTTAAAAATGGTATGGATATGGGGATCGTGAATGCGGGTCAGTTAGAAATCTACGATAACGTGCCTGAAGCGCTGCGTGAGGCTGTGGAAGATGTCGTTCTTAACCGTCGCGATGATGCCACTGAGAGGTTGTTAGATATCGCGGCGGAATACGCAGGCAAAGGGGTAGGTAAAGAGGAGGATGCCTCTGCACTTGAGTGGAGAACTTGGCCTGTTGAAAAGCGTTTAGAACACGCGTTAGTGAAAGGAATAACCGAGTTTATCGTTGATGATACCGAAGAGGCACGTGTCAATGCTTCAAAGCCATTAGAGGTGATTGAAGGCCCACTCATGGATGGGATGAACGTCGTCGGAGACTTGTTTGGTGAAGGTAAAATGTTCCTTCCTCAGGTCGTAAAATCTGCCCGAGTGATGAAGCAAGCGGTAGCGCATCTCGAGCCCTACATCAATGCAGAAAAGCAGGTGGGACAAACAAACGGTAAGATCTTGTTAGCGACGGTAAAAGGTGATGTACACGATATCGGGAAAAATATCGTAGGCGTTGTATTGCAGTGCAATAACTACGAAATTATCGATCTTGGTGTCATGGTTCCTTGCGAAAAGATCTTAAAAGTAGCGCAAGAAGAGAACGTCGATATTATTGGTTTGTCAGGGTTGATCACGCCTTCATTAGACGAAATGGTGCATGTTGCTAAAGAGATGGAGCGTCTCGATTTTAACTTACCTCTTCTCATCGGTGGCGCAACAACGTCAAAAGCTCATACAGCAGTTAAGATTGAGCAAAATTACAAGCATCCAGTTGTTTACGTGAATAACGCCTCACGTGCGGTGGGCGTATGTACTTCTCTATTGTCAGATGAACGTCGCCCTGAATTTGTTGAAAAACTTGAAGCTGATTACGAACGAGTACGTGATCAACATAATCGCAAGAAACCGAGAACCAAACCAGTGACATTAGAAGCGGCTCGAGCGAATAAAGTTGCGATCGATTGGGAAGCTTACACCCCTCCAGTGCCTGTTAAGCCTGGTATTCATATCTTCGATGATTTTGATGTTGCCACGTTACGTCAATACATTGATTGGACACCATTCTTTATGACTTGGTCACTTGTGGGTAAGTATCCAACAATTTTCCAACATGAAGAAGTCGGTGAAGAAGCAAAACGTTTATTCGAAGATGCCAACGAGTTACTTGACCGAGTTGAGCGAGAAGGCCTGTTAAAAGCGCGTGGAATGTGTGGCTTATTCCCTGCTGCGAGCGTGGGGGACGACATTGAAGTTTATGCTGATGAAACTCGTACCGACGTTGTGAAAGTACTGCGTAACTTGCGTCAACAGACTGAGAAACCAAAAGGGTTCAACTATTGTTTGTCTGACTACATCGCACCTAAAGAGTCGGGTAAACATGATTGGATAGGGGCATTTGCTGTCACTGGTGGTATTGGTGAACGAGAGCTTGCTGATGAATACAAAGCACAGGGAGATGATTACAACGCAATTATGATTCAAGCGGTGGCGGATCGCCTAGCCGAAGCGTTTGCTGAGTATTTGCATGAGCGTGTCCGTAAAGAAATTTGGGGTTATGCTGCGGATGAAGATTTATCTAACAATGATCTCATTCGTGAAAAATACCAAGGTATTCGCCCTGCGCCGGGTTATCCAGCATGCCCTGAGCATACTGAAAAAGGACCGCTTTGGGAGCTACTTAATGTGGAAGAGAATATTGGCATGACTCTAACCTCCAGCTATGCAATGTATCCGGGCGCGTCAGTCTCTGGTTGGTATTTCTCTCATCCTGACTCACGTTACTTTGCGATCGCACAGATCCAAGAAGATCAGCTAGAGAGCTACGCTGATCGTAAGGGGTGGGATAGGATCGAGGCTGAAAAATGGTTAGGGCCAAACATTAACGGTTAAATTGATGTTTACCTCGTTCAAACGTAACAACTATTGAAACAACAAAGGGCTGCAGATACGCAGCCTTTTGTTTTATTGAGTTGAACTTACTTTTCAAACAACTCGGTGTGAAGTTTTTGTATGGCTTGTTTCGATACCGACTCATGGAGCAAGAAGCATAAGTTGTGAGGGCTTGCACCATAACAAATCATGCGTAGGTTAAAGTCTTCTAGCGTGCCAAAAACCTGTTTCGCGTAGCCTTTACTCTCACTCATGTTGTTACCAATGAGAGCAACGAGGCATAGGTCATGTTCAACTTCTACCTTACATAACTCTTCTAACTCTTCTCGTACAGCTTGCGGCAGCTGTGGTGCTCCGCCAGAGGTATCAGTTTGATCAAGTGTTAACGATACACTGATTTCAGATGTCGTGATCAAATCGACCGAGATCTTATGCTTTGCAAGGATCTCAAAGACCTTTGCTAAGAAGCCGTATGCGTGGAACATATTGGCGCTGCGTAGCGTTACCATGGTTTGGTTACAACGCAAAGCTAGCGCACGGAACAACGGTGAGCTTTCGACTTGGTGGCGAATCCAAGTTCCCCCTTTTTCTGGCTCTTTCGATGACCCTACAAATACCGGAATGTCGTAGCGCAATGCGGGTACTAGCGTAGAAGGGTGAAGGATTTTAGCGCCAAAGTTAGCCATTTCTGAAGCTTCACTAAAGCTGATCTCGGGAATTGGTGAGGCTTTTGGCGCAATTCGCGGGTCTGTTGTGTAGATGCCCGGTACATCAGTCCAGATTTCTAACCCTGCCGCTTTGACGCTCTCAGCAATTAAGGCGGCGCTGTAATCGCTGCCTCCTCGACCTAGTGTTGTTGTATTACCGGCTTCGTCAGATCCTATGAAGCCTTGAGTAACAACAACGGATTGTTGGCAAAGTGGTACGAGTTTATCTTGCGCAAGCGTCGAAATTGCTTCAATGTTTGGCTCCGCGCGACCAAAGTTGTCATCAGTACGCAGCACATCGCGGATATCAAAGCGCATTGCTTGAATGCCTCGCTCACACATTAACTGAGTTAGAATGTGCGTCGACATGAGTTCACCACATGCGACTAAATGATCGGTTAACTTCGCACTAGCTTGGATAGATGCAGCCTCGGCCAGGCTGGTTACGGTATCTAATATGCCATACACCTCGGCAGCAGTTTTCGTGCTGTCTTCGAGCTGAGTTAAAATGGCGTCATGAATGTTGGCCAGATTTTGCAGCAGCTCAGTACGGTGCGTTTGATCCTGTACACCATTGGCAAGTTCCACCAATAGGTTGGTGACGCCAGAACAAGCGCTGCTCACGACCAGGCGAGTATTTGGATTGTTTTCGATAATGGTGGCGCAACGACTCATTGCCTCAAAATTGGCAACACTGGTTCCACCGAATTTAGCTACGTTAAATGCGCTCACTGCGTTCTCCCACGACTTCCTAAAAAATTGTACATCCAATGTTTAGTGAGAAAAGGAACAGAGCAAAAAGAGAGGTATTTAGAATGCTATTTGAAAAATTTACCCTCAGAAGCCCTTCATCAGACTGCGCTGATGACAGTTGATGGGATTCAGCCCAATTCAACCGACAAGTCAAATCCTGCAACTTTGACTTACCTCGGCACTACTCCCCCTCAATGATTGGTGTTGGAATTGCGGTTCCACAAATCATCTACCTGGGTAGCGCTCCTCTTCTACATAAAGCTCAAACATTGAACGGTTTTGAGGTCTTAATGTCAATCAATATTTCAACCTTTATGGTGTTTTTTATTAACGATTTTGTGACACTGGTTTGACCTCCATACTTACGGCTAATTGCTGATAGAGGAAAAATCTATTAGGGTGAAGAACCCTACACCTGAGCCATGTTATTGAGTAGAACTTTTAGAATGCTCAGGATAAAAGATAATCAAGGAGCTGACATGTCGATCCAAAGCTTTATTCCGCCTCACCGTATTTTAATGGGACCTGGTCCTTCTGATATTTATCCTCAAGTGTTACAAGCGCTAAGCCGTCCTACCGTAGGTCACCTTGATCCTCTGTTTATCGGTATGATGGATGAGCTCAAGCAGCTATTGAAGTATGCCTTTCAAACTGACAATGAGTTCACTATTGCGGTTTCAGCGCCAGGTAGTGCAGGGATGGAAACCTGCTTTGTAAACTTGATCGAGAAAGGCGACAAAGTGATCGTCTGCCGTAACGGTGTTTTTGGTGAACGCATGCGCGAAAATGTCGTCCGTGCTGGTGGTGAAGTTGTTATCGTCGATGATGAATGGGGGACGCCTGTTTCCATTGATAAAGTCGAGCAAGCACTCGAACAGCACCCAGATACAAAAATTCTTGCTTTTGTGCATGCCGAAACCTCAACTGGTGCAGTCAGTGATGCTCAAGCATTGGGCAAGCTGGCGAAGCAGCATAATGCATTATCTATTGTTGATGCGGTGACGTCACTTGGTGGTGTGCCGTTAAAAGTGGATGAATGGCAACTGGATGCGGTTTACTCTGGCAGTCAAAAATGTTTGTCATGTGTACCAGGGCTCTCACCCGTGACGTTTTCTCCTGCCGCAATTGAAAAGATTCAAGCAAGAACAACACCAGTACAGAGTTGGTTCCTCGATCAGAGTTTAGTGTTGGGGTATTGGAGTGGAGAAGGCAAGCGTAGTTACCATCATACAGCGCCAGTTAATAGCTTGTATGCGCTTCATGAAGCTTTATTGATACTGAAAAATGAAGGATTAGAAAACGCTTGGGCTCGTCACCAACTGATGCATGAAAAACTCAAAAATGGCCTACAAAAGTTAGGCTTTGAATTTGTTGTGGACGAAGCCCATCGTTTGCCGCAATTAAACGCGATTTACGTGCCTGAAGGAATTGATGAAGCAAAAGTTCGTGCTCACTTGCTAGAAACCTATAACCTAGAAATTGGAGCAGGCCTTGGGGCATTAGCCGGTAAAGCGTGGCGTATTGGCTTAATGGGTTACGGCGCTCGATCTGAAAACGTTGCGCTGTGCTTAAAAGCATTAGAAGAGTCACTCACTGAATAAAACTATACCGCAATGAGATAAAGAAAAGCGAAGGTCATCCCTTCGCTTTTTTGTACTTATTACTCAGCTCTTGAAGTGGGTGCTGGTGAGGCAGAGATTGCTTGAGACGGTGGTTGGTAATTGACGCCACTGAAATCAATCTTAGGGAACAAAAACTGTGCTTCAGCTCTAATTTGCTCCGCTTTACTTGAGTCATCTAAGCCTTGGTAGGCCAAAATCAAATTATTATAAAATGCAGGGCGAGGCTTATCTTTGATGATTTTTAGTGACCAATCGATATAAGGCTGAATCAAGGTTGCATCTTGTTGGTACAGCCCAATGTTTAAAAATGTGCTATAGACATCCCAATCAAACCTATCTTTCCAAACCACAGGGTTACTGACTTGATTCAGAATATCAGGGTTAGTTGGCCTAGTGGTCTCAAACTTCGTCAATACATAGTTCGTATGCAATGCGCTTACCATGTAAAACGTAAACGCAACGGGAAGTACCAAACTAAAAACACGCAGCAAGCTTTTGGTCACATTACTAAAGCCGACTTGTCGATAACGAGAGACGCGCTGATCTACCCAGTACAGCAGGATAACGAAGATCAACCAATGCACGAGAGAGTGGTAGAAAGGGTATTCCAGTTGCGAGTGCAATACGATAGGTATAAACAAGGCCAGCAACGCAAGACGAGTTCCGCGTTTGGCTTGATAGATTCGATACAGTACCAGTGCCATCGCTAAGAAGATGCCGAGTATTGGCAGCAAGCCACCTTCTACTCCCCAGTAAAGTAGCTCATTATGCGGATGATCCATGGCTGGCAAACCAACTGGGTAATTCTCATTTAGGGCATGTTGACGAGCCGTATACAGCATGTACTCAGATTCAAACTTGCCATATCCATAACCAGTAAAAGGCTTTTCAATCACCATGTCTAATGTTTGTGGAAAAGTATACGCTCGAGGAGACTCCATGTTTACTTTTTCTGCGGCTAACCCACCTCCATCAGGAAAGGCAAGATGCATGACAACTACTGAGAGTAAGAGCCCACTTACAAGTGACACAACCCAGCGGATAAAGCGCCCTTTGGTTGCAAAGCGGTACATGTATGGAATGACCAACAACACGGCGATGACCGAGGCTAACCAACCAGTGCGTGAAGCCAACGCCACAACTAGTGGTAAGGTTAAAACTGGCACGGCATAGAGAAGATAAACATCGCTTAACTTACGGTCGTATTTGTAGGGCTGACGTGCAAGTAAATAGCTGGCAATCACCAATCCTGTCGCAAGAAAACTGGCCATTACATTAGGCTGTTGGAAAATACCATAAGGACGATTGGCCACCGTGTCGTAACCAAACGGATTGCCTGGTTTGAGATACAGATATTGTGTCAGACCAAAAATGGCTTCGATAACAACCGCAAGGACAATGAACCATAATAGGCGTTGGCGATGTTTATTACTGAAATGAAATTGTTGTAAGACAATAAAGAACAGGACACCGCACCACAGGCCAATGAGCTTGTTGGCTGCCAAACTGCTATTCGCATTTGGGTACAGAATGGGCACCGTCATGATAAGAGCACTAATGAACAAGCCGATGGTTAGTTTTGAGTAACGTAGTACTCGATTATTCGCGAGTTGGTAACACCCAATGCCTAATGCAAAGCTAAAAGCAATCCAAGTTGTCGCATTGAACGAAAGCGAAAGCCCCGAACCGCCGGGGTTGGGCATGAAAAAGTGCATTGCCAACACAAATAGTGTTGCCAAGGCAATGAGAAACTTGCGATTGAGGGGAACCTGTACTTTTTCGGGAGAAAGCTTTGTTCCACTTACATGTATAGTAGCCATAGTTATTGCGTTGTTTTGAATGAAAAAAGACCAGCACTTGCTGGTCTCGATACTTTACCTGTTTTTTCTACTTCAACATAGGCTTGAGGAAGTGAGCTGTGTGCGATCCCTCGATTTGCGACACATCTTCCGGTGTGCCTTGAGCGATTATCTCGCCGCCACCCTGCCCCCCTTCAGGACCAAGATCGATAATCCAGTCCGCAGTCTTAATGACATCTAGGTTATGCTCGATCACCACGACAGTATTTCCGTGATCACGAAGTCTGTGCAGCACGGTGAGCAACTGCTGGATATCATGGAAGTGCAGGCCGGTTGTTGGTTCATCCAAAATGTACAAGGTTTTTCCTGTATCGCGCTTGGATAGCTCTCGCGCCAGTTTCACACGCTGTGCTTCACCACCGGAGAGTGTCGTTGCGGCTTGACCTAGGCGAATGTAAGACAAGCCAACATCCATTAGAGTCTGTAGCTTACGTGCTATAGCAGGTACGGGTTCAAAGAACGTTCGGGCGTCTTCGACCGTCATTTCTAGCACTTCATCAATGGTTTTGCCTTTGTAACGTACTTCAAGTGTTTCACGGTTGTAGCGCTTACCTTTACATACATCACATGGCACATAAACGTCTGGTAGAAAATGCATTTCAACTTTAATGACACCATCACCCTGACAGGCCTCACAACGACCACCGCGTACGTTAAAACTAAAACGGCCCGGCTTGTAACCGCGAGAACGCGACTCTTGTGTGCCTGCAAACAGTTCACGGATTGGGGTAAAGATCCCCGTATAGGTTGCAGGGTTAGAGCGAGGTGTACGACCAATTGGGCTTTGATCGATATCGATAACCTTGTCGAAGTGCTCTAGGCCTTTAATCGATTTATAAGGTGAAGGTTGAGCCGTTGTTGCTCCGTTGAGTTGGGTGTGAGCAATTTTAAAGAAAGTATCATTAATCAGCGTTGATTTACCTGAGCCAGATACCCCTGTAATACAGCTGAATAACCCAACAGGAATAGAGAGATTAACGTTCTTAAGGTTATTACCTGTTGCGCCTAAGAGCTCAACCGTTTTTTTCGGATCACGCGGCGTGCGATCTTTCGGTACTGCGATTTCTTTAACGCCACTTAAGTACTGACCTGTCAGAGAATTCGGATTTGCGATTATCTCTTCCATGGTGCCTTCCGCGACAACATTACCACCGTGTACGCCAGCGCCAGGACCGATATCTATGACATGATCCGCACAGCGAATAGCATCTTCATCGTGTTCTACCACGAGTACGGTATTCCCCAAATCGCGCAAATGAGTAAGCGTTTTTAATAAGCGTTCATTATCTCGCTGGTGGAGACCAATCGACGGTTCGTCCAGAACATACATCACACCAACAAGACCCGCACCAATTTGGCTGGCTAAGCGAATACGTTGAGCTTCACCACCAGAGAGCGTTTCGGCGCTGCGAGACAAGTTTAGATAGTTCAAACCAACGTTAACCAAGAACTGCAGGCGATCGTTGATTTCTTTCATCACTTTTTCGGCGATTTGGGCACGTTGACCTTCCAGTTTCAAGGAATGGAAGAATTCCAATGCATCAGCAATGCTAAGTTCAACAATCTCAGGCAGTGTCGTATCAGCAATAAACACATTACGTGCTTCAAGGCGCAGACGAGTACCACCACAGCTTGAACAAGATTTCGTGGAGATGTATTTCGCAAGCTCTTCACGGACAGAGTTGGATTCTGTATCACGATAACGACGTTCGAGGGTATTCAGAATACCTTCGAATGGATGGCGTTTAACGCGAATATCGCCACGATCGTTGATGTATTTAAACTCAATCTCAGTACGACCAGAGCCCTTTAGAATGACATCTTGCGTTTTCTTTGGCAGAGAATTAAAAGGTGCATGGAGATCAAAACCATAATGATCAGCCAATGAGGTGAGCATTTGGAAGTAGTAATAGTTCTTTTGATCCCAACCGCGAATCGCACCTTGTGCCAAGCTTAATGAATCATCTTGAATTACTCGGCTTGGATCAAAATATTGCTGCACACCCAAACCATCACAAGTCCCACACGCACCAGCAGGGTTGTTGAATGAGAAAAGTCGCGGCTCCAACTCTTGCATGCTGTAACCACATTGTGGACAAGCGAAGTTGGCGGAGAAAATAATCTCTTCACCGTCGCCATCCATTGGCGCGACAACCGCAATTCCGCCTGATAATTCGAGCGTTGTCTCGAAAGATTCGGCTAAGCGCTGTTGCAGGTCTGGACGAACTTTAAAACGGTCTACCACGACTTCAATGGTGTGCTTTTTATGTAGCTCTAGGGTTGGAGGATCAGATAGATCGCATGTCTCTCCATCAATACGCGCACGAATAAAGCCCTGAGCTGCCAGGTTCTCAAGCGTTTTAACATGCTCACCTTTACGCTCTTTGACAATGGGTGCCAACAGCATCATTTTGCTGCCTTCTGGCATCTCTAGAACTTTGTCCACCATTTGACTGATGGTTTGTGCGGCAAGAGGGGCATGGTGCGTTGGACAGCGTGGTTCGCCTACACGAGCATACAACAGACGTAAGTAGTCGTAGACTTCGGTAATTGTACCTACGGTTGAACGCGGGTTATGAGAAGTAGACTTCTGTTCAATAGAAATCGCGGGTGATAACCCTTCAATATGGTCGACATCGGGTTTTTCCATCAGAGACAAAAACTGACGAGCGTAGGCAGAGAGAGACTCTACGTAGCGTCGTTGGCCTTCTGCATACAATGTATCGAAAGCGAGAGAGGATTTACCGGAGCCACTTAGTCCAGTAATGACAATCAGTTTATCGCGAGGGATTGTAAGATTAATGTCTTTGAGGTTATGGGTTCGGGCACCGCGAACTTCTATTTTATCCATCGTTTTTGCTCTATGTATAACCAAGTGGGGCAAGTATTACATAGTGTGAGAAATGTGCAAAGAAAATTACTGGATAAAAAAACAGTAAAAATAAAAGCCCAACATAATGCTGGGCTTTAGAAACAATAATTTCGTACTACGACGATGCTTTATACCGCTTTTTGTGTTGCGTGTTTACCTAACTCAGAGGCTTTTTCATCTTTTAGATAAAGGTTTTCAAAACAGTAGTTGGTTGCTTCGATGTAACCTTCAACACTACCACAGTCAAAGCGTTTGCCTTTGAATTTGTAAGCCAAGACACAGCCCGCTTTTGCTTGTTTAAGTAGCGCGTCAGTGATTTGAATTTCACCACCTTTACCTGGCTCTGTGTTTTCAATCAGTTCGAAAATATCAGGGGTCAGAATGTAGCGACCAATGATCGCAAGGTTGCTTGGTGCCGTGCCTTTCTCAGGTTTTTCTACCATGTCGTCTACGCGGTAGATGTCATCTTTGATCATTTCACCAGAGATAACGCCGTATTTGTGAGTCTCATCTTCTGGGACTTCTTGTACGGCAACGATAGAACAACGGAACTGTTTAAATAGCGCCACCATTTGAGCTAGCACGCCTTCTTCTTCGTTGACACAAAGGTCATCAGCAAGAACGACGGCAAATGGTTCGTCACCCACCAGTTCACGCCCGGTCAGAATCGCATGGCCTAAGCCTTTCATCTCGCGTTGACGGATGTAAGTGAAGTTTGCAGATTCAATGATTTCACGGATATCTACCAATAGCTCTTCTTTATTGGTACCGCTAATCTGGTGTTCCAGTTCGTAGTTCTTATCAAAGTGGTCCATGATAGAGTGTTTGCCACGACCTGTCACAATACACATGCCGTTCATACCAGCTTGAATTGCTTCTTCCACGCCGTATTCAATAAGCGGTTTATTCACGACTGGCATCATCTCTTTTGGCATAGATTTCGTTGCCGGTAAGAAGCGAGTGCCATAGCCTGCAGCAGGGAACAGACATTTTTTAATCATTGGGGGAATATCCTATCTCGTTATTATCAAGAATCTGCGCATAACTTTAACACGAGAGGCGTCAATGAATCATGAATAAAGTAGGAAAAAGTGTGAGACTCAGTGCGGAAAAAAGATGAGCGACTCGTCATTTCAGTCATTAGAGTCGCGGCATCGCATCATGACATTAAGTTTTGATCTGCCCAAGCGATTGCTTGAACGCGATTCTTCACTGATAGCTTTTTGAATATCTGATACAAGTGCGATTTGATGGTGAATTCACTGACAAATAATTCCTCGGCCATTTGGCTGTTCGATGCGCCAGCTTGCAAGCAACGCAGTACTTGCAGCTCGCGAATGGTTAGGTCTACCGTGGCTGGGGCAGTATGAGTATTAATGACGTTACGGTAATAGTGTAAAAGTTGACTGGTTACATTACGCGGCAGCCAGTTTTGACCGTTAACAATGCCTTTTAATCCCTCTCCAATTTGCTCTAGCGTATCTTCGGAATAGAACAGCCCCTTTAATTGACCAAATGAAAGAAGCTCATCCGTGGTCAGCCTTTTAGGGACATTGAACACAACGGTTTCAAAGTTCTTCCATACCAGCGGTAAGTTTTTGATCGATTGAACGAGTGATTTATGTTCACTGAAGTCGATCAGTAGGATTTTATTACGATGCTGTGGCTTAGCTTCCATGAGTGCTTCGGTCGAAATCACCGGGATGCTCATATCAATGTATTTTTCGAGTGCCGCCACCTTTTTTTGCGCATTATCTTCCATACTGATCAGAAATAGCTTTCTTGCGTAAGCCGACTTTCTCACGTGTTCAAATCTCCCAGCGTTCAATAAAGGCCATAAGTTGGCATTAAAGAGAGGTTATAACCATAGCTTTACTGAATAAATGCGTTCGAATTCAAAGCTTCACGAAACGATGTCTGCAACGCGAATCAAAAATGCTACAGGCGTAAGTTGAAATGCGATTTGGGTTCTAGTAGGTGACTCATTAGATCACAATGGTATTAGACTTTAATCAAAACATTAAAGCGTGCTATTCTAATGCGCTAAAATTTTATATATCCAGAGTGAAACGGAGCACATCATGGCCAGCCGTGGAATTAACAAAGTTATTTTGGTGGGGAATCTAGGTAACGACCCTGAAATTCGTTACATGCCGAACGGCGGTGCAGTAGCAAACATTACTATTGCGACTTCTGATTCATGGCGTGATAAAGCGACTGGCGAACAGCGCGAAAAAACGGAATGGCACCGTGTTGTGTTGTTCGGCAAGCTTGCGGAAGTAGCAGGTGAGTACTTGCGTAAAGGTTCTCAAGTATACATTGAAGGCCAACTGCAAACTCGTAAATGGCAAGACCAAAGCGGTCAAGATCGCTACTCAACTGAAGTCGTTGTTCAAGGCTTCAACGGCGTGATGCAAATGCTTGGCGGTCGTGGTCAAGGTGGCGGCGCACCAATGGGCGGTCAACAGCAGCAGCAAGGTGGATGGGGTCAGCCTCAACAACCAGCTCAGCAGCAGTACAATGCGCCTCAGCAACAGCAACAACAGCAGGCTCCGCAGCAACCACAGCAGCAGTACAATGAGCCACCAATGGATTTTGACGACGATATCCCGTTCTAAATTCTGCTTATGCTTGAATCGAAAAGGCCGCGAATATCGCGGTCTTTTTTATTGTCACTATCTAATGATCTCAAAGGCTTATCTCAGCAAGGTTAGGCGTAACAATAAAACTTATCAATGAGTGTGATGTTCTTTATGCTCCAGCCTCTCACTATCAGACGAATCCGATTGTTTGATGAACTCTTATCAAGTATAAATATTTCAATAAGGTATATGATGAATAAAAAAGGAATTTGGTATTCATGAGGTATACCCCAACTCTTAAGTTAAGCACACGGCTGGTGGCTTTTGTCACCATGATCGTCATCTGCGCCATGTTTATCTTGTTTGTCGGTGGCACCCTCTCTTTTAAACGTCTTGGGCAGGAATATCTCACCCATTATTTAGAAGGGATCGTAGAGGTGGTCGACAAGGAGATGGAAGATCCTGACGCCGCTTATTCTATGCAGCGCTGGATGCCGAAAATGCTGCAGGCTTCCAATATTGTCGAAATGACATTGTCGACCAACAATGCGGTTGTTTATCGCTTCAAAGATACTTCTCATCAAATGGAAGCGTCAGTCTTGTTTGAGACAGAATACCAACTGACTCACAATCAAGATTACACGATTCATTTTAAAGCGATCCCGCCTTACTTAGGTTACAGCTACTCAATGCAGGCGCTTTGGTCGATCACGCTTGCCGTTATCTTGATCATCTTCTGTTTAATGCGCGGCGTTGCCTGGCTTAAGGAGCAATTAGAAGGCTCTGAAATGCTCGAAGAGCGAGGCAGGATGATCCTTGCTGGTCGGGTAGAGCAGTATGCAAAAGGTGACAAAAAAGAATGGCCTTATACTGCCAGTGAAGCGCTCGATGTATTAATTGAAGAGTTACAAGATGCGCGTCAAGAGCGAAGCCGATTTGATACCTTTATTAGAACTCAAACCTTCCTTGATAAGTTAACAGGTACCGCCAATCGAGTGCTATTTGATAGCAAACTGGAATCGGCGTTACTAGAAAGTGGGGCTCGCGGCGCCGTTTTGCTAGTACGTATTCAAGACTGGAAACTGGTTGAAGAAGAGCAAGATAAGCAAATTACGGATGAGTTTATTGTTGAAGTTGGGAGTTTATTATCCAACTTAGTTCAGCGATACCCTGATGTTGTATTTTCTCGTTATTACGATGCTGATTTTGCGTTATTTCTGCCGCATCAAAGTGCCAAAGATGTGGCTAATTTGGCATCACAATGCATTCGCCAGTTAGAAAAATTAATTCCGCCAGAGCCACTCGACCCAGACAACTGGTGTCATATCGGCATCACTACTTATAAAGAGGGTGAGCGACACAGCCAAATCATCGATGAAGCAGAGACAGCTTTGCGTAGTGCGCAACTACAAAATAACAATAATTGGAGTCGCTTCAAAAAATGGAACCACGATGAAGAAGCTCGCGGAAGTGTGAGGTGGAGAACGTTATTTGACACAGCACTTACACCAGAAAGTGTGATACTCTACGCACAATCTGTGCACTCAATAAGTGATGCGACGCATAAAAAATCATTATATGAAGAGTTAACATGTCGGATTCGCGATCCTGAGAATGGCATTGTTAAAGCGTCTCGGTTTATTTCTGCGATCAGACAGGTTGGTTATGAAGCGCAAATGGATAAGTCAGTTATTAATAAATTCTTAAGAGAATTTAAGGATAATTTTGATAACTCAAGATCGTATGCGCTCAATTTGAATGTAACGCCTTTTTCTAACCGAGAGTACTTTAAATGGTTTCGTGATGAACTCTTACAGTTGTCACGTGAACAGAGAAAGTGTCTCAGTTTTGAGTTTGTTGAAGCACAATTTGTAAGACACTTAGACTTTATGCGACCAGTCGCTAAAATGCTGGCCGGTTTAGGGTGCCACTTAATGGTTGGGCAGGCTGGACGAACCATCGTCAGCACTCACTATTTAAAAGAAGTGGATATTCGTTACCTTAAACTTCATCGCAGTTTAGTAGCAAAAATCGACCAGCGACATGAGAACCAGCTATTTGTCCGCAGCATGCTAGGTGCCGCGGCAAACAGTAAAACTAAAATCATAGCAGTGGGAATTGAGAATCAAAACGAGCTCAACACGTTAATTGAGCTCGGGGTTTATGGTGGGCAAGGGCGTTACTTTTCTGCAGAGCAGCAGTTTCTTCCTCGTCCACAAGCATTGCCAAGTTCTCAATCAGAATCCCAAGTGAAATTGGGAAGACGAAATCGCTGGCGTAAAAAATAAAGATAATAATCATGGATTTCAAAGCACTACTCGACAAGCTCAAACGATCATCTGGTGGTGGTCGTTCCTGCTTTTTGGTTATTCAGCCAGACGCCGTTTATTTATCATCTTCAATAAAAAGTGGCCGCCCATACCAATTTGATATTTCTGAATCCAATTGGGAGAAAGCCGTAGAGCAAGCATTGAGCGTTGCTGCGAGTGCGTATGATTCTCTAACGGTTGTCCTTTCTCATAACTATTATCAGATGTATCAAATCGATAAACCTGTCATGCCGCGCCAAGAATGGCCTGCAGCATTACCGTTTTTGTTGAAAGAACTGATCTCTGAGCGTGCCATTGACATTATTGCCGATGCGGTCGAGTTACCCAATTCAACCAAAGTGCAAGCTTACGTCTTATCACGAAAAATGTTGGATAAGATCGTGTTACTGGCCAGTCGCGCCCAGTTGCCATTAGAAGCTATTCTTCCTGAAGACGACATTTGGGGAGAGACCGCAGGTGAACTAGGTAACTTCCTATTATTACAACGCAGTGTGCGTGGTCACTTCCGTATTAGCGCTTTTGTCGAAAATACTATCGCATTTCATCGTTCGATTCGCAGTGTGACGCCACCGTTAACGGGGGTTCCGTCTAGCGAGTTACAGATGGATAGCCTCTCGTTAGAACTGCAACGTTCGATTGATTATCTTTCTTCTCAGTTGCGCCATGTGCAGCTGCATCAATTGAAAGTGTGTTGTGATGAGGAGGATGAGAGTGAGCTTGTTCAGTCTCTGAACTACCGTTTAAGCACTAAAGTTTCTCCGTTATTACCACCAGAACATGAGTTATCAGGACACGTTTTAGCAGATGCCGCTGCGACTTCTAATACTCGATGCGTTAACTTATACCCTGATTACTTAAAGCCGAAAAAAGAGCTCCTGACACTAAAAAATATCGCGTTATCTTGGGGTGTCGCGGCTGCGGCCATTCTACTCTCTTACGGCTATGTGACTTGGCAGAGCAGTGGTCTAGAAGATGAAATTGCTATTGTAAAAAGCAAAGGCGATATCATGAAGTCAGAGCTTGAACGCTATCAAGTCAAGCTACGTAAGCATCAACCCGACAATAATAAGCTAGCAGCTAAAGCCCGCTTAGAGCGTGAAGTCAAGGCGAAGCGAGACTCGCTTAAAGCCGTCGGGAAATACGATGATTCGCAGCGCACGGGTTACTCTGGCGTGATGCAATCATTAGCTAAGCTAGGAAACCAAGAAATTTCTTTGTCCGAAATTCGAATCAATAACCATACCTTAGATCTGAAAGGACTGGCGAAAAAGCCGAGCTCAGTACCAAGTTGGGTTAACCAATTTAAAAATGAAATTAGCTTGGTTGGCCGGACATTTGACGACGTCAAAATTGGCCGAAATGATAAGGATATTGTGACGTTTGAACTAAAAACGCGCGAGGATAAAGAGAAATGAACGAATTCTGGCTCTCATTAGAAGAGCGCTTTGGCGAAATGAGCGCGCGTGAAAAATTGCTTATCGCGCTGTGTGGTTTAGTTGTCGTGATCATGTTGCTTTTTACGCTGGTACTGGAACCAAAGCTTAACGAGATCATCAGTAATGAGAGGCAACTAAGCAATTTAAAGCAAGCCAATCAAAAGATTGAAATCGACACGCTACGTATTCAAGCGCAGCTGAAGAAAGATCCAAACGCTGAGATTGATCGCTCGATATCTAACCTGCTAACAGAAAGTCAGCACCTTTCGATGCAGCTAGCGGAGATCATCGAACACCTTATTACACCTTCGCAAATGGCTGAGCTGCTGGAAAATGTATTAGAGCAGCAAAGTGGCATTCACCTTTTGTCTTTGCAAACTTTGCCATCTGAGCCAATTACGGAAGATAAAGAAGCATCGCAATACTCTGGTTACTACGTACACCCTGTACGTTTGGAGCTGACTGGCGACTACTTTTCTATTGCCAATTACCTAAATAAGTTGGAGAGCCTTCCTGCCAGTTATTATTGGCGCAGCTTTAGTTACAAAGTCGAAGAGTACCCGAAAGCGAAGCTTGTGTTGGAAGTCTACACACTAGGATCTCGAGAGGAGTTTATTGGTGGTTAAAAAACTCATCATCTCATTGCTTGTCATGGCTGCGGCAGGAACCGCTTGGGCGAACCAAGATCCAACGGCACCACTTGGCTGGGAAAAGCCTGCGGTTGAAACGTCAGCGAAATCAAAAGCAAAACAGTACCGACTGCCTACGCTCAACAGTATTGTGTGTAAGCCAAGTACTGCTTGTGTCGCGATTATGGATAACAAGCTTGTTGAAAAAGGCGAGCTATTTAAGGGTTATCGCGTCGCGAGCATTAATAGTGAATTTGTAACTTTAAAGCGTGGTAACCGTCAGTGGGACCTAGAGCTTTTTGGTTTAAACGTAAAAAAATAATAACCAGAGCCTGATCAGATATGCGCAAATTAGTTGTAGGAATAACGATTGCTTCTTTAATGGGATGTTCAATGGGTCATCGTGACCCAGTGGAAGTCAAAGAAGCGCTCAATGAATCTATCAATCAAGCGAACAGCCGCACGTTAGAAGAAATTCCTTCTTCTGTCGAAGCGGACCTGATGCCTAACTTAGACTCGAATGTTGCTTCAGAGCAAGGCACCTCGAAGCGTTTCCGTATTCAAGCGAATGCGGTCGATGCACGAAGCTTTTTTGCCTCGCTAGTCAAAGGCACTGAGTACAGCGTGGCGATTCATCCAGCGGTACAAGGTAATATCACCGTCAACTTGTCAGATGTTACGTTGGATGAAGTCCTGAGCGTTGTACAGAACATGTATGGCTATGATGTGGTGAAGTCTGGCAAAGTTATTCAAATCTACCCTGCTGGTATGCGTACGGTAACCATTCCTGTTGATTACCTCCAGTTCAAACGCTCTGGTCGATCATTGACGAGCATTGTCACGGGCTCAGTGACCTCGGCTGGTACGTCTAATTCTGGCGGTAGCTCAGACAGTTCTGACTCATCAGACTCTGACAATGGAAGTAACAGCGGCGATAGCTCGACGACTTCTACGGGCGGTACGCGCATCGAAACCATCACTGAAAGTGACTTCTGGCCGATGCTGCAGCAAGCCGTTGCGAATCTAATTGGTTCAGACAAAGGACAAAGCGTTGTCGTAACACCTCAAGCAGGAGTGATTACGGTTCGAGCGTTTCCAGATGATATTCGAGAAGTCCGTGAGTTCTTAGGTGTATCGCAGGAGCGCATGCAGCGTCAGGTCATTCTTGAAGCTAAAATTCTAGAAGTGACGTTGAATGATGGCTACCAACAAGGCATCAACTGGTCGAACTTATCGGCGTCAATTGGTAACTCGGGTAGTGTCGTAGTGAACCGTCCAGCGTCGGCATTACCACCGTTGGATGCGATTGGCACGCTATTGGGCGGCCAAACCAACGTGACTATCTCTGATGGCAACTTCAATGCTGTGTTGAGTTTTATGTCTACGCAAGGTGACTTGAACGTTCTTTCGAGCCCTCGTATTACCGCAGCCAACAACCAAAAGTCGGTCATCAAAGTGGGTACCGATGAGTATTTTGTTACCGAGTTATCGAGCAATGCAGGCAACGGTGAAAACTCAAATGCCGTTCCAGAAGTGGAATTGACACCATTCTTCTCAGGTATCTCTCTCGATGTGACTCCGCAAATTGATAACAAAGGCAATGTGTTCCTGCATGTTCACCCTGCGGTTATTGAAGTCTCGGAAGAAGTGAAGCAATTGAACTTGGGCGGTGAGTTCCAAAACATCCAATTGCCATTGGCAAAAAGCTCTATTCGTGAATCAGACTCGGTTATTCGTGCTAAAGATGGCGATGTTGTGGTTATCGGCGGTTTGATGAAACAGCAAAATCGTGAGCTTGTTTCTAAAGTCCCATTTTTGGGCGATGTGCCCGCATTGGGGCATTTGTTCCGCAACGTAAATAACGTGACTGAGAAAACAGAATTGGTCATCTTGCTAAAACCGACCGTAGTTGGTGTGAACTCTTGGCAGAAAGAGCTAGAGCGCTCTCGTGATCTGCTGCAAGAGTGGTTCCCAGATGCGCAATAAGCGCGGGGAAAGGTTCCGTTTTTCAATGAGTTTGTGATTCGAGTATGTACTTGTCACATTTTGGATTTCGAGTTCAGCCTTTTTCGTTAACCCCAAACACAGAAATGTTCTTGGGGTTAGTCCCTCACTATGAGGCGATCCAAACCATTTTAGCCGCTGTGCAAATGGGAGAAGGGGTGATTAAGGTGACGGGAGAAGTCGGCACCGGAAAAACCATGGTGTGTCGTAAGTTAATTGAGCAGATTGAATCTGAAGTCGAGCTGATTTACTTACCCAATCCAGTTTTGAATGGAGAGCAGTTGCAGTTTGCTGTCGCCAGAGAGTTAGGCATCGAGAACGATGACCCGCTACGTATTGTTTCTCTCATTCAAGAACACCTGATTCAAGTGCATTCTGCGGGAAAGAAAACCGTCTTGATCGTCGATGAAGCGCAAGCTCTTTCTCCACAAGCTTTAGAAACATTGCGTCTGTTCGGTAACCTAGAAACGGAACAAGATAAACTCATTCAACTGGTGTTATTCGGACAACCTGAGTTGGATGAGCGGTTAGCCAGCCACGAGCTAAGGCAGTTTCGTCAACGTATTACGTTTAGTTGTCAGCTGCGTCCTCTTTCTATCGATGAAGGCGTGGCTTACATCAATAATCGTTTAGACAAGGCAGGCAATGGAGCGCACATTTTTTCTATTGAGCAGAAAAAAGCGATTTGGCGTTCATCCATGGGGATTCCACGTTTGATCAACCAAATTAGCCACAAGTCGTTGCTTGCGGCATTTAATGATCGTTGCACACTATTAAAAAATCATCACGTTTACGCAGCTATGCACGATACGTTTGATGCCCGTAAACCTAAGTTTAAAACACCCGTATTTTGGGGATGGAGTCAACCTTGAGTGCCATCAATAAAGCATTATCAGAACTCGCTGAAAAAACATCACCGTCAGAGCTTACTCGTGCGGACATTCCCAACGTTTCACGCAGTAAACCTTGGCTTTGGCTCGTTGCCGGTTTCTCGTTAAGCCTTGCGGTGGGCGGCTGGGCGGTCTCTCGCGGTCCTATCCCTTCAGGCGAGCTTTCACCTGCTCAAACAGAAACCATGTCATCGTCGTCAGTGAATGCTTCGTCAATCACATCATCAGAGCGTACTTATTCGCCAACGAGTAAAATGACGCCCGAGACAGCCCATGTGGTTTACACGAAGCCAGTGACACAACCGGCAGCTCAACAGCTTCATATGCCAGAGACTGATAGGTTCACGCCAAGAGCGGAGGTAAATACGGCCTCTGAAGATGCATTGCTACTCGCGCAAGTGGCAACGATGCCAAGCGATGAGCAATCTAATCACGTAACCCGCACGACAGCAGAAAACAGTTCAATGCGTATTGAGCAGGTTGAGCTGACGCACCGCCAGTTATCTCTTAAAGCGGTTAGCCGAGCGGAAAAAGCACTGGATGCTAACGATATGCAAACGGCGTTGTCGGCTTATGCTGAGGCGTTACGTTATGAGCCAATGAATGCAGACACGCGTCAAAAATTATCGGCGTTGTACTTTGGCAAAGGCGACACGCGTAAAGCGTATGAGATTATCCAAGAAGGGATCAACCTTGACACGAACAACCAAGTACTTCGTTTGGCCTTGTCTAAGTTGTTAGTGAAAGCTAATCAACCTGAAGCGGCGCTGAGTCCGCTTGTGCATTTGCCTCCAATACCAAGTCGAGATTACTTGGCGATGCGTGCGGCATTGGCACAAAAACACAAGCAGAATGATATTGCGCTTGAGAGTTATCAACTCCTTACTCAACGTGAGCCGGAAAATGCGCGCTGGTGGCTAGGTTTAGCGATTCAACAAGAGCGCGCGCTGACGTTTACCGCCGCGATCAACTCTTACAACCAAGCTCTGGGTAAAGTTGGCATTTCGAATCAATCGCAAGCGTTTATTCGTGACCGTTTGAGCATCTTGAAACAGCTGGAGAATGCACAATGAAAATTCAGTTGAGAAAACGCTTAGGCGATCTTCTGGTTGAAGAAGGCATCGTCTCTGAAGAACAAATCCAGCAAGCACTAAACGCACAACGTAGTACCGGGCAGAAGCTAGGCGATGCGTTAATTGATCTCGGCTTTATTACTGAGAAGCAAATGTTGGACTTCTTGTCCCAACAACTTGGTTTGCCATTGATCGATCTTGGTCGTGCCCCTGTGGATGCGGAAGCGGTACAGATTCTACCTGAGGTACACGCACGTCGCTTACGTGCGATGGTCGTTGCTCGAAATGGGGACACGTTGCGCGTTGCTATGAGTGACCCTGCAGATTTGTTCATCCAAGAGTCACTGATGAATTTGCTAGGTGAATACAACCTTGAGTTCATTGTGGCTTCAGAGCGCCAACTCATTTCAAGCTTTGACCGCTATTATCGCCGCACTAAAGAAATCGCTTCTTTCGCGGAACAGTTGCATGAAGAGCATAAAGACGAGCAAAGCTTCGATTACGGTATTGATGGAACCGACAGTGAGGAAGTTACCGTTGTAAAGCTGGTTAATTCCATGTTTGAAGATGCGGTACAAGTCGGGGCATCGGATATTCATATTGAGCCAGACGATCAGATATTGCGCTTACGTCAGCGTATTGATGGTGTACTGCATGAAACCATCCTGAATGAAGTGAATATCGCATCGGCTTTGGTTCTTCGATTGAAGTTGATGGCGCACCTAGACATCTCTGAGAAGCGCTTGCCACAAGATGGCCGATTCAATATCAAAGTGCGTGGTCAATCAATCGATATTCGTATGTCGACGCTACCAACGCAATACGGGGAGTCCGTAGTAATGCGTCTGCTTAACCAGTCTGCTGGTTTGCGTCCATTAGAAGAGTCAGGTTTGCCGCCAGATTTGCTTGCTCGTTTACGTCGACAGTTGGCTCGTCCGCACGGCATGATCTTGGTGACGGGGCCGACAGGTTCAGGTAAAACCACCACGCTTTACGGCGCATTAAGTGAGCTCAACGAGCCAGGGAAAAAGATCATTACAGCAGAGGACCCGGTTGAATATCGCCTGCCTCGCATCACTCAGGTACAGGTAAACAGTAAGATCGATCTGACTTTCTCGCGTGTGCTTCGAACCTTTTTACGTCAAGACCCAGACATTATTCTCGTCGGTGAGATGCGTGACCAAGAAACGGTAGAAATTGGTCTACGAGCTGCACTAACGGGTCACTTAGTATTGAGCACTCTTCACACCAACGACGCGGTTGACAGTGCCTTACGCATGATTGATATGGGCGCGCCGGGTTACTTGGTTGCTAGTGCGGTCAGAGCCGTGGTGGCGCAGCGTCTTGTTCGCCGTGTTTGTCCAGATTGCAAAACAGAAGACCATCTAGACGAGTCACGCCAACAGTGGTTAGCTGGGCGTTTTCCAAACCAAGTGGGCACCACTTTTTATAAAGGTGCAGGCTGTCAAAACTGTAACTTGACTGGCTATCGAGGCCGAATTGGTGTGTTTGAAATGCTCGAACTTGAGCAAGAAATGATGGATAAACTGCGCGCCAACGATGCGGTCGGTTTTGCGCAAGCCGCGCGTCGCTCAGAAAACTATAAGCCACTGCTTGCCTCGGCGATGGAACTGGCGCTGCAAGGCACCGTCAGCTTGGATGAAGTGATGACCCTAGGTGAAGGTGACGCTTCTGGTAAGACTGATCCCATTTTCATATAGGTAAGTGAATGCCAACTTTTCGTTATCAAGGTCGAACTCTAGACGGCTCATCCACTAACGGCAAAATCGAGGCAGTGAACTCAGAAGCTGCAGCGGAAGCGTTGATGAACAAAGGGGTCATCCCGCTCAATGTACGGTTAGAGAAAGAGTCGGCAAAAAGCCAAATGAGCTTGTCTAAGCTATTTGTGCCAGCCATTCCATTGGAAGTGATCATTCTTTTCTCTCGCCAGTTGTTTAGCTTAACTAAAGCGGGCGTACCGTTGCTGCGTTCTATGCGTGGCCTGCTACAAAATTGTGAAAACAAACAGCTCAAAGAGGCACTGGAAGATGTCGTTTCTGAGCTGAGTAATGGCCGAGGTTTGTCTTCTGCGATGCAGCAACACAGCAAAGTATTCAGCCCATTGTTCGTTTCTATGATCAACGTAGGTGAGAATACGGGTCGACTCGATCAAGCACTATTGCAACTGGCGAATTACTACGAGCAGGAACTCGAGACTCGTAAACGCATCAAAGCGGCGATGCGTTATCCGACGTTTGTCATTATCTTTATCACTATCGCCATGTTTATATTGAATATCTTGGTGATCCCTGAGTTTGCATCGATGTTTACGCGCTTTGGTGTTGAGTTACCGCTGCCGACGCGTATTTTGATCGCTACTTCTAATTTCTTTGTTAATTATTGGGTGTTGTTGATTGTGGCAATGATTGGCGCGTTTGCGGTTTTCAGAGCCTGGGTGGCGACGGCTGATGGTCGGGAAAAGTTCGATAAGTTTCGGCTTCGGCTTCCAATTGTGGGCGATATCGTTAATCGCGCGCAGCTTTCCCGTTTTGCCAGAACCTTCTCGTTGATGCTTAAGTCAGGCGTTCCACTTAACCAGTCTTTAGCTTTAGCCGGGGAAGCTCTGGGGAACCGCTTTTTAGAAAATCGAATTCTTGAGATGAAATCCGCGATTGAAGCGGGTAGCACCATCTCAGTGACTGCCATCAACAGTAAAATCTTTACCCCTTTGGTGATTCAGATGATTGCAGTAGGGGAAGAAACCGGTCGTATTGATGAGCTGCTGCTAGAAGTGTCGGATTTTTACGATAGAGAAGTTGATTACGATCTAAAAACACTAACCGCAAGAATAGAACCGCTACTTTTGGTGATTGTCGCCGGCATGGTCATGGTGCTAGCACTGGGTATCTTCCTGCCAATGTGGGGAATGCTAGACATCATCAAAGGCGGCTAATAGGTGGTTGAAAATCAAAGTCGAGCGACGCTAATCGTTTTTGGGGTAATTGCTACCATCATTGCTGTTGGCTTGGCGGTCAAATTACGTCCTGTTACCGAGCAGGCGCAAGTGACCGGAGCGAAGTTGGCGAGAGTTTGGATGCAAGATAGTGTTCAGCGTTATCGTCAAGCTTGGTTAGTACAAGGCGAGCCAAAACATATGCTGATGGATGGTTTTAATCTCACCATGACTGAGGGCGGGCTAGTGTCTCCCTTTACTCAACAAGGTGTTTTAGATTGTGGTTATTGGCTAGCAGTGCATTATCCACAACGTAAAATAATGACCAATAAGTTAATAGATATCAGTGGAGCCATCAAAACTGATCGTTATGTCTGTCACTATACTTATGAAAATGGTCAGTCGATTGTAGTTATTTCAACAGCTAATCAACTGAAAATAGACGTCGAAATGTCGGCGGAGTGAATTTTTTGACACCTAATCACTATAATTGGTAATGAAAGTCGGTATAATGCAATCATTACCATAAGTAAGACGCTGTAATAGAGGGTAAACAATAATGTGTTTTTCTCATTGCAGCATGAACTGAATAATGGCGAATCGTCATTCTGCTCAAGCGGTAGATACAGTATCCACTTCACGGTCAGTTTTAGTGAACGTTGCTGCCCCAAACCGTTTTGACAATATCCAAAATGGTCGCGTGACCTAAACGAAACTTTGCAGTTGTACTGCATGCTTACATAGAGAGAGTAAACAATGAAAAGACAAGGTGGTTTCACCCTTATCGAATTGGTAGTGGTAATTGTAATCCTAGGTATTCTAGCGGTAACTGCAGCACCACGTTTCCTTAACCTGCAAAATGATGCGAGAGAGGCTTCTTTACAGGGGCTTAAAGGTGCTATTGATGGTGCCGTTGGCATTACCTACGGAAAAGCGGCAATTGAAAGCAAAGAAACTATCAAAGCTGATGCCTCTGCCGATCCGAAAGTGGAACCAGATGTTGAAGGTATCAAAATTAACTTCGGCTATCCTACTGTTGAAGGTCTAAACACTGCAGTTACAGGCTTAACTGAAGACTGGAAAGCATTTGATTTGAGCGGTAGTACTGTTGCGGGCACAAAGTACTACACTCTGAAAAGTTTCGACACTATTCCAACATCTTGGAATGAAAGTAAAGGCTGCTTTGTTAAGTATACTGAAGCTACAGGTACTACAAGTGCAACCGCAGCAAAAACAACAATCGTAAATGACGACTGCTAACTTTATAAGGCCAGCTAGTCTGGCCTTTATCTCTTTATTTTGATTAATTTCGGAATAGTTCATATGCGTAAATCATCGGGTCTTAGTGCAATAGAGTTTGTGGTTGTGCTGGTCATTTTAGGTGTAGTCGGTTATGTGGTATTACCAAGATTTATCAGTTTTGAGACAGAAACTTATGAAGCGAAGTGGGAGCAAACCAAGCAAACCGCTGAGCATGTTTCTGAGACGCTAAGCAACAAAGAAACTTACGATCGAATTGAAGAAGAATTGGAGCACTCTAAAGGAGAGAAATAACCTGCCGGTGGTTATTTGTACACTTGCTCACAGTTCGAATTTAAAAATTATAAATCTATCATTATTCTCATAATTTCATCGTATACTTATTTCGCTTGTCCTAAGCCTAAGGTTGGGTTATGAAAATTCGCAGCTCTGCATTAGGGTTCACGTTAATGGAGTTAATCCTCGTGATTGTCCTCCTCTCTATCCTTTCACTTTTTGCAGCCAGCCGTTTTATGGGCTCTGGCAGTTTCTCTGCATATGCATTACAAGAACGCGTGATTTCTGTGATTCGCCAAGTACAAGTGAATCGTATGCAGTCGAATATCAGCATCCCAAACAAGTCTTATCCTGAAAGGTGCCTACCTAGTAGCTACAAAGCTGGAGAGGACTCTAGCTACACTAACTTTTGTTTGTCGATTACGAGTACTTGCATAGGGTCTAGTGCTGCATGCGGCCTGGCTAGCAAGGAAAGAGACACTCGTAGTGACATGGTTGTTGATAAATCCGCAAAGTTTTCACTGACCAATGCTGTAACTAATCCAATCGAGTTTGATTTATTGGGTAATCCAATAAACTCAGCGAGTGGTGGGATTTCAATCCTGATTGAAGATAAGCATGGCCTGAGCCGCTGCCAAGTTGAAATTAATACTCAAGGTTATGTTTCAAAAGGTACATGCTCATGAAGAAATCTAGTGGCATGACTTTGATAGAAATGATCATCGCGATTGTTTTAATGGGCATTGCGATGGTGGCGTTTACTTCTTTTCTTGTCCCTCAGATTCGAGATTCCGCCATCCCTCATTATCAAACCCGCACTGCCGCATTAGGCCAAGGTTTCATGTCTCAGATATTGGCGCGAGGCTTCGATGAAAACAGCGACTTTGATGGTGGTTTAGTACGCTGTAGTGAGACTGTCCTTGGTGGTAAGGATTGTTCCACAAGTCTTGGGGCAGATAGCGGTGAATCAAACCCAGCTAGTTTTAATGATGTCGATGACTATATCGGTTGCTGGTATACACAAGGTACAAAGGCCAGCTGTAACTCTACGCCGTTATACGAGCTGAGTAACGTTCTTGGCACGTCTATGGCAAATGATTACAAGAACTTTCGAGTTGAAGTGAAAGTGCAATACGTTGAATCAGATGGAACGGGTGTCAATAATCCTTCACAGGAAGATATCACGCCTTATAAACGAGTCACTATGACTATTTACGCCGGACAAACACAGCCTTTAACACTGTCTGCGATAAGGGGAAATTACTAATGAAAAATTGTGGTTTCACTTTAATAGAAATGGTCATCACTATTGTGATTGGTAGTTTTATCATGCTCGGAATTGCTGGTTATTTGCAGTTAGGAGCAAAGGGCTATGCTGATACTATTGATAGGCAGAGACTACAAACTCAGGCGCAATTCGTTATTGAGAAAATATCTCGAGAGATTCGTCATGCGGTGCCGAATAGTTTTTTTATCGATGAGAAAGAGAAAAACTGCCTGATTTTTATGCCTATAGAGCACTCTGGTTTTTATGCGATTTCTGGTAATGATATACAGTTTGTGGTGGGTTTTTTTGGTAATAATGCTCCCGAATTTGATAGTGGCTTGAAAATGGTGATTAACCCAACACGGTTAAGTGATTTAACCTCATCCACTCATAGTGTTGATGTTGGAGCTCTTTCTCCAGATTCGAATAAATCATACAAGATCATTAACGGCGCTAGTTCAGTAACTAGTCGCTCCGTTTCTAATCGACACTATCTCTATGATCCATCTAAGTCAGTGAAATATTGCTTTGTAGGCACACAGATACAGCGTAACGGCGAAATAATTGCCGACAATCTTGTTTATGTTGATGATCAATCTCAGAGCTATTTCAAATATGATGATACATCGCTTCACCGAGGCGGGCTTGTGCATCTGAGGTTCGTGTTTGAACGGTCCGGCGAAAGTAGTGTGTACCAACAAGATGTGCAGGTGCTGAATGTTCCATAGAAGAAAGCCACAAGGCAATGTCTTAATTGTAGTGTTATTTGTCATTATCGTGATGGGCTTTTTGGCTTCCTCTTTAATGAAAGTGACATGGTCGAATCAAAGCGGATTAACAAGAGAGTTTTTGGGAACAAAAGCTTGGTTTGTTGCTCAGTCTGCAAATGAGTGGGCACTGACAAGGTTATATCCACTCAATGGTACGAGTGATAGCGTAGCGACACTCTGCAAAAATCAGGTGAGCGGTGCCGCGCCAAATGTAACACAAGGGACAGGGTGCAGGCTTAACTCAATGAGTTGCGTAAAGTTAGGTACTCTGAACGCAGACACGTCTGCAGCAGAGTCATTATTTAGGGTGCAAGCTACGGCCGTTTGTGGCTCGGGCTTATCAAAAGTTCAGCGACAGCAAGAGATTTGGGTTCGGGAGTAATAACAAGAATGAAAAAACTGATTTTCTTAGCCTTGATATGGATGACGAGTACGGCTAACGTCCTCGCGAAAGAGTACGATATTACTCCGACATTGATTAGGGAAGGCTGGGGCTGGAAATGGGTCGCTACTAATAGTCCATGCCCAAATAGCGGTTCTTATACTGGCAGGCGGCTGTCTTCTTATAAGTGTTCAAGTAATGTTACGTTGAATGATGGCGATAGCATTATTACCGGAGGCCCCACATCACAGTTATATTTGGAAGGTTACTCTACGTTTAAGGGAAATAATACGATTGGTAGTGCTGGTAGGAACCTTTCTTTAGATCTGGAAAGGAACTCTTTCACTGCCAATGGACTATACGTTTATGGTCACGTGGATAACGGCAGTTATATTGAACTAAATCAATCAACGATATTAGGCTCATTAAGAAGTTCTACCAATGGAATCAAACTTACAAATGCTAACATTGGGCAGAACGTTTTAGCAAAAGCGCAAATAAGTGGCAGCACAAGCAATATTAGCGGATATGTTGTAAGTGACAATGGCGGCGTAACATTTAGTGCCGTTAATGTTGGTTCATATATCGAGGCTAAGAATCAAATAACAGTTACAGATGGATCCATAGGAGGGTATATATTGTCCTCTAATGGTGGTGTGGAAATTACAACATCAGGTGCTACCAAACTAATAGATGGTTATATAAGCGCTAAAGAGGCGGTTAAGGTGACCAACTATAAAGTTAACCAGTCTATCTCTGCTGGTGACTATATTGAGTTAAATAACTCAAACGTCACTGGAAGCCTGACTTCTCAAAGCAACGGAAGTTCTTCGATTGCTGTGTCCAATAACTCGTCGATTTCTGGTGATATTCTTACTAAAGGCTACGTTAGTGTTTCTCATTCAAGTGTGGATGGGAATGTTGATAATACACAGGGCAGTAACCAGAGCATGGCTATCGTCAGCAGTCGAGTTGGAGGCAACATTACAGCGAAAGGCTATGTCGACATTCAGTACTCTCAAGTTTCAGGTGTTGTGTCGAGCACTAATGAAGGTGGTCAGGTCAAGAACTCAAAAATCAAAGGTAATGTTGATGTTAAGAAATATCTTCATGTGATCGAAAGTTCCTACGTATGTGGTGTCGCTTCCAGCTCGCATGAAGGGGCAAATATTAGTAATTCATATGTTGGTGATGACGTATCTACCAAGAAATACTTACACGTGAATAACTCTTCTGTTTTTGGTACCGCGAGTGTAAAGAATGAGGGAATGGCGTTATCGTCGGCTAAAATTCTTGCGGACGCCAAAGCGATTGGTTTCCCTACTAACAAATACGTAAGTATTGTTAGTAACTCAACGCTTTGCGGAACCGCAAACTCTTCATACTCTTATAACGGTAAATTGGTTGGTTATTGCGGTCTAAATGATACGAGTTGTGATGTATCTCAAACTCGAGGTACATGTCCGGTTGACGTAGGTGAGAGCTCTCAATACAAAGATTTCTACGACTATTGTGGAATTACGCCTCCAGGCCCTGACCCAGAGCCTGTTCAATGTGAATTGTTGCCACCTGAAAACTTTGACTCAGGCTCTCTTACAAACTGGTCTGTGATGGGCTTTAAGAATAGTACTAAACCGAGCATTACTGGTGGTAAGTTTAGATTATCAAGTAACCAATACAATCAAGCAACAGCATCAGCCTACAACTACATTTTTCCATCTGATGACAACATCATGCAGGTGGAGTTTAATCATTATGCTCACTCAAATACCACACGACCTGGTGCAGATGGGGTTGGTATCGTTTTTTCTGACGCAAATGTCCCTCCAGCGACAGGTGCATTTGGTGGACCTTTAGGTTTTGGTGTTAAACCCGGTATAGAAGGTTTTGCCGGCGGTTGGTTAGCATTTGGTATCGATGAGTACGGTAACTTCTCGAATGAAGGCAGTTATTATGAAAATGACTATGGCCGTCCAGGTCGTCGCCAACAATCTATTGCTATTCGCGGTGCTGGTTATAAGAAGACAATTCAGTACAACAGTCAGTCCCTAGAAGGCTGGTTTGGTGGCTATAAATTTATTAAAAACAATACAGATGTCGGTGCACTTGATGTCTTCGGAACAAATTACAATGGTCGAGATAGAGATGAGGTCCACCGTTATAGAATGACTGTAGACTCTCGCAACACCGTTAAAAACCGAGCGAGCGGAGTTTGGGTTTCTATTGAGCGTCAAATTGATGGTGGTCGCTGGGAAACGTTAATCAAATCATTCAATGTTATGAATGGTTATGGGCAGTCTATTGCTCCAGAAAACTTCCGTATTTCTGTGACTGCATCGACGGGATCATATACCAATATCCATGAAATTGATGACTTCCAGGTTTGTGCAGATAAATACAAGAAGTTAACGGATGGTATCCATCACTTTGAATTTGACTATTCAGGATCCGGTAGTACGTGCCAGCCTTCGAAAGTCACGCTAAAAGCATGTATGAATGAAAGGTGTACTCAAACCTATCCAGAAGATGCTGCCGCAAGTGAAGGCGAGTTAGAGCCATTGACAGTTACTTTACTGCCATCATCCACCAATAGCGTCGCTAATTGGGTAAATGGAGAGCAAGAAAAGCTCACGAACATCACTTTCAACAATTCAGTTGATCTTCTATTACAGGGATATAAAGCCGGTACGGTTACGATGGGAGTTGCGAATAGTTCGGTACCTCAGTTTGGTTTTGAAGGAGCGCGCTGTCGTATCAATAACGGTGATGAACTGTCCGTCGAGAACTGTAATGTGTTGTTTTCTCAAAACGTACTCGGAGTAAACATAGGGGATGTGGTTTCAGCTAGACAATCTGCCGGTACGGATCATCTTTCATTCTGCTCATCACATGTAAAAACTGGGGGTGAAAGCCGAGATGTTACTATGAAAGTGACTCACGAGATTGCACCAGTCGATAAAACGAAATCTGTTGAGGTATGGTACAAAAAGGCGGGTGACAGCAATGCTAAATGGAGTGGTCATGTCACATTGCAACCTCAAGTTCCTAAGCCTTTGTCCGATGTCTACTTTGATTCAAATGGTAAAGCTTACCTCAAAGTTAACTATAAAGAGGTTGGTAAAGTCCGTATCGATGCGAAAGTTAACGATGTGAAGGATTCTGCAGGGTTTGCATCATTTGTAAGTTTCCCTGCTAAGTTAGGTTTGAGCGTAAGCGATAATGGCGCATGTTCCCCAAATTGCACAAGCTACATTCCAGCAGGTCAAGAGTTCACAATGCAGGTAACAGCATATCAATCAAACGGAGACGTTGCCCGAAATTACCAAGAGTCGAATATTAGTATTGACCACGTAGTGACTTATCCAGACCCGACAACGAGTGTGAACAAGGGGAATGTTGTGAATGGTACGCTGCTAACAGAAAAGCTACCCGAAGACGCTAAATGGGTTAGTGGCTCAGTGTCTTTCAAGCAGGCTGTTGATGAAGTAGGTTCATTTGACTTTACCGCTACCGCGCCTGTTGGCGGGGAAGGCGAAGTATTCTCTACCTATCTGGGAAGTAGCACGTATAAGATTGCTGATGCAACGCTCAATGTTGGGCGTTTCTATCCTGGTAAATTCAATGTTTACAGTAATGATCAAACGCCTTCGTACAATAACGTATGGGATTATCCAAATGGCCAAGCATTTGCTTATATGGGACAGCCTTTTGGGTTAAAACAGTTCTACGTTGAGGCATTGTCGAAAGGAGGCGGCGCTTTACGTAACTATGCGTATTTTGGTGAAGGTTACCACGCGAAATTCAACTTGTACGAAAATAACTCGGCAAATGTTAGTAGGTTTAGTGCGCCGGCCGCGTACACTGGTAGCTGGTTGAACGGCAGTAAAGGTCCCTATATTTCAGGGCAAAGTGTCGGGAAATATAGCGCGAGTGGGCTTGTGTGGAGCAAGGTGGTATCTAAACCGGATGGCCCTTTTAACTACTTAGAGAACTCGTCAGATACCTCTATTTCTATTGATCTTTCCTCATCATCAGTAGACAAGGCTGGTGTGACTATTGGTACCAAGCAACTATTGGTCCAGCCGGATTTACGCTTTGGCCGAGTTAATTTGGCTGATGTTGGCGGTAAGCAGGGTGACAACAGCAAACCAGATTCACTTAAATTGCAGGTACCTCTAACCGTAGAATATTGGAAAGGTGGTCGATTTGTGACGAACAGTTCTGATAGTCAAACCACTATTTATGGTGCGAGAGAGAAATTCGAGCATAAATGGAAGGGTAATGAGCCTGACTCTAAGTATGTAGATGTGAACTTGGCCGATGGCGGTGTAGTTACCAATGGTACTTCTAGAAGTATTACTGCAGTTGAAAGTGAGTCGAATCGTCAACAGACGGAACTGTGGTTAGATCTTACTGCTGGTTCGAATAATTTCCCTTGGCTCAAATATGATTGGGACAATGATGGCTCCGAAGAAAACCCATCCTCCGTCGTCACCTTCGGTATTCACCGTGGTAATGACCGTGTGATTTACCGTGGTGAGCCAGGGTTAACCGGACAGTAACAACTTAGGTTTTTGCCCTTAAGTTAGGAAACTGCAAGAAATTGAGGCTTTCTGCTCATGTTTGTGTACCAATACCTTGCTGTGACAGCGAGGCATTGGTACATTTAGAGCAATTTTTGTCTTCTATATTTTTGCAGGATGAGCGAAGAGTATGTTTAAGAAACTTCGTGGCATGTTTTCTAACGATCTATCTATCGATTTAGGTACAGCCAACACTCTAATTTACGTAAAAGGGCAAGGTATTGTCCTTGATGAACCTTCTGTAGTTGCTATTCGTCAAGATCGTGTAGGTTCTGCAAAAAGCGTTGCTGCAGTCGGTCACGCAGCAAAACAGATGCTTGGTCGTACACCTGGCAACATTTCCGCTATCCGCCCAATGAAAGACGGCGTAATCGCTGATTTCTACGTAACCGAAAAAATGCTTCAGCACTTTATCAAACAAGTGCATGACAACAGCATCCTAAAGCCAAGCCCACGTGTTCTTGTTTGTGTTCCTTGCGGTTCTACCCAAGTTGAGCGCCGCGCAATTCGTGAATCAGCACTCGGTGCTGGCGCGCGTGAAGTTTACCTAATCGACGAGCCAATGGCGGCAGCAATCGGTGCTGGCCTGCGCGTGTCTGAGCCGACAGGTTCAATGGTGGTCGATATCGGTGGTGGTACAACTGAAGTTGCCGTTATCTCTCTAAACGGTGTGGTTTACTCATCGTCTGTACGTATCGGTGGTGACCGCTTTGATGAAGCCGTGATCAACTACGTACGTCGTAACTACGGCAGCTTGATTGGTGAAGCCACGGCTGAAAAGATCAAACATGAAATCGGTTCTGCTTACCCTGGTGATGAAGTTCAAGAGATTGAAGTTCGCGGTCGTAACCTTGCAGAGGGTGTGCCACGCAGCTTTAGCCTGAACTCAAACGAGATCCTAGAAGCGCTTCAAGAGCCGCTATCTGGCATCGTCTCAGCAGTCATGGTTGCACTAGAGCAGTGTCCACCAGAGCTTGCTTCAGACATTTCTGAAAACGGCATGGTTCTGACTGGTGGTGGCGCGCTACTGAAAGATCTCGATCGTCTATTAATGGAAGAAACCGGTATCCCTGTGGTTATCGCGGAAGATCCACTAACGTGTGTTGCGCGTGGTGGCGGTAAAGCACTAGAAATGATCGACATGCACGGTGGCGATCTGTTCTCTGAAGAATAAAGGTTTAGGTGAAGCTCATGTCGGGCTTCACCTTCATTTCTGCTCTCTCTGTAATTCAAACATGCTCCATACCTAAAAGTATTTATTTAAGTATTTTTAGGTTGCCAAGTAAGGCTCAATAATCATGGAAGCAATCAGGTCAAAAACAAGATGAAACCGATTTTTGGCAGAGGTCTGTCTCTGCAATTACGTCTGTTTTTTGCTGTCATCGTGTCGGCGAGCTTAATGCTGGCTGATAGTCGTCTAGATACGTTTTCCAACGTCCGATACTTATTGAACAGTATGGTTGCGCCCATTCAATACGCAGCCAATTTGCCTCGCAGCATGTTCGATGGCGTATTTGAACGTTTTAATACTCGTCAGGCATTAGTTGAAGGCAATCGCAACTTAAAGCGAGAAGTGCTACGCCTGAAAAGCGAGCTGATCTTGCTCGATCAATATAAAGAAGAAAACCAACGTCTACGCAAATTGTTAGGCTCTTCATTTGTCAGGGATGAAAAGAAAGTCGTAACTGAAGTGATGGCGGTTGATACTTCACCTTATCGTCATCAAGTGGTGATTGATAAAGGACAAATAGACGGTGTGTACGTCGGACAGCCAGTGATCAACGAAAAAGGCATTGTTGGTCAGGTCACGTTTGTCGCAGCGCACAACGCACGTGTTCTGTTGCTAACGGATGCGAAAAATGCGATTCCTGTCCAGGTGATCCGTAACGATATTCGAGTGATCGCGTCAGGCAATGGTGAAATGGATGAAATCCAACTGGAGCACATTCCAACCAGTACTGATATTCAGGTGGGCGATCTACTGGTGACATCCGGCCTAGGTGGGATTTACCCAGAAGGGTACCCAGTCGCGACGGTTACCAATGTGGATCACGATACGCGCCAAGAATTTGCGGCAATCAAGGCTGAGCCAGTTGTAGAGTTTGATCGTTTACGTTACCTCTTGCTGATTTGGCCGAATGAAGATCGTCAACACAAAGTGCTGCGATCCAATGTGGAAGAAGGGTTAGAGCAAGAAGAACAAGAGGTAACTGATGGCCAATAATGTAGTGAGTAGCCGAATGGTGATTGGTGTCAGTTTCTTCGTTGCGCTGGTGTTGCAAACCATTCCGTGGCCAGGTGTGTTAGATGTTTTACGTCCATCATGGTTGTTCCTTGTAACGTGTTATTGGGTGTTGGCACTGCCGCACCGAGTGAACGTTGGAACCGCGCTAGTACTGGGCTTATTATGGGATATCTTGATCGGTTCAACGCTTGGAATTCGCGGCATGATGATGTCGATTGTCATCTATCTGGTGGCGTTGAATTTCCTGTTGATTCGTAACATGGCATTGTGGCAACAGTCGATTTTAATTGCCTTTTTTACTGCGTTATTGGAAGTTTTGATATTCTGTGGGGAATATTTGAACCAGGACGTAGTATTTAATCCATTATCTCTGTGGACGGCGGCAATAAACTGTATACTTTGGCCATGGATGTTTTTATTAATGCGACGAGTTCGTCGTGCATGGCACGTAAGGTAAAGCGGTGAAGAAAAGCTTATCTCTCGTTCTCGCTTCGGGTTCTCCGAGAAGAAAAGAGCTGCTTGCTCAACTAGGTTATGACTTTGAGATCGTATTGCCTGATATTGAGGAAGCTAAACAGGCTCATGAGCAGGCACGAGAGTACGTGCTGCGTCTTTCTTTGGAAAAAGCTCAGGCAGGCTTAGCATTAGCTAAGCCTGATTCCGTTGTATTGGGCTCTGACACGGTCGTAGTATGCGATGACCGTGTGCTAGAAAAACCAAAAAGTTTTGAAGATTCAAAGCGTATGCTTACTGACTTATCCGGTCGTCGTCATCAAGTGATGACTGCGGTGAGCGTCGTATCATCGGAACAACAACATTCAGTGGTCGTCACCACTGACGTGTGGTTCAAACAACTGACTCACGAAGAAATCGAACAATATTGGCAGTCAGGAGAGCCATGCGATAAAGCTGGAAGTTATGGTATTCAGGGACTCGGAGGGCGATTTGTCACCCGAATCGAAGGCAGTTATCACGCTGTAGTAGGCTTACCTTTGTTCGAAACCGATCAGCTAATTCAAGAATTTTTATAATTGTTTTGAGGTGTGCACATGAGTGCAGAATTGCTGCTTAACGTGACCCCGAGTGAAACTCGTGTGGCCATGATTGAAGGTGGAGTACTACAAGAAATACATATCGAGCGCGAATCGCGTCGCGGCATTGTGGGCAATATATACAAAGGCAAAGTCAGCCGAGTACTGCCAGGTATGCAAGCGGCTTTCGTCGATATCGGTTTAGATAAAGCGGCGTTTTTACATGCGTCAGATATTGTCCCGCATACCGAATGTGTGGCAGAGAACGAAAAACAGCAGTTTCAAGTCCGTGATATCTCTGAGCTGGTACGTCAGGGACAAGACATTGTTGTACAAGTGGTCAAAGATCCGCTCGGCACGAAAGGCGCGCGTTTAACGACGGATATCACCTTACCTTCACGTTATCTTGTCTTTATGCCGGGTGCCAGCCATGTTGGTGTCTCGCAGCGTATCGAGAGTGAGAAAGAGCGCGAGCGTCTGAAAAAAGTGGTGAACCATTACTGTGATGAGCACGGTGGTTTTATCATTCGTACCGCAGCGGAAGGCGCAGATGAAAAAGAGCTTTCTCAAGACGCGGCATTTCTTAAGCGCTTGTGGCTAAAAGTCATGGAGCGTCGTTCAAAATACAAAACGCGTTCAACGCTTTACGGTGAACTTGGTTTAGCCCAGCGCATTCTACGTGATTTTGTCGGCACAGAGCTCGATAAAATCATGGTCGACTCCCGCCTCGAATATGAAAACCTGAAAGAATTCACTTCTGAGTATGTACCTGAGTTAACAGACAAGCTTGAGCTTTACGAAGGTGACAAGCCAATCTTTGACATGTACGACACCGAGAATGAAATTCAGCGTTCTTTAGAGCGCAAGGTTGAGCTAAAGTCGGGTGGCTACTTGATCATCGATCAAACTGAAGCCATGACAACTATCGACATCAACACTGGTGCATTTGTTGGTCGTCGTAATCTTGAAGAGACCATCTTTAATACCAACATTGAGGCAACGCAAGCTATTGCTCGTCAGCTGCGTTTGCGCAATCTCGGCGGCATCATCATCATCGACTTTATCGATATGGCGTCTGAAGAGCACCGTCAGCGAGTGCTCACCTCATTGGAAACGGCGCTGGCGAAAGACCGAGTAAAAACCAACATCAACGGCTTTACTCAGCTCGGCTTAGTCGAGATGACGCGTAAGCGCACACGAGAAAGTATTGAACATATCTTGTGTTCTGGCTGTCCTACTTGTGAGGGCCGTGGTAGCGTGAAAACGGTTGAAACCGTGTGCTTTGAGATATTACGAGAGATTACTCGTGTAAACCGTGCTTACGATGCCGATAATTTTGTTGTGTACGCATCGCCGTTTGTTGCTGAAGCGCTGTTGGGTGATGAGTCTCATGCATTGGCTGAGCTCGAAGTATTTATTGGCAAGCAAGTGCGAGTTCAGGCTGAGCCCCTGTACATTCAGGAACAGTTTGACGTCGTAATGATGTAATTTGGAACATTTGTGAATTCTGGTGTTAACCGTTTTGGGCGTTTTTGTGCGTGGAGTTTAGTTACTGTACTGGTGTTATTGGCCATATTAGTAACCACACTGCGCGTCACATTGCCACAACTTAACCACTTCCAAGATGAGATCAAAACCTGGGTCAAGCAGGACACAGGTTTTGACTTTTCTATCGCCAACGTCGCAGGGACGTGGCGCAATAATCACCCCTCCATCGCGCTACTCGGTTTAGAAGCGAATCTGCCGAATATTCAGGATGCACGCTTTGCCGTTGAAGAAATCCAAATTGAATTCGATCTCATTCAATCTCTTTTGCAACTCAAACCGGTGGTCGCTGACCTCACCATCCATAACCTCGCTCTGGATATTCACACCGTAGACATTCTGCCGACCTCTAGTCGTCAAGAGCAGGAACCGAGTGTGGACAAGAGCGAAGTGAAGCTCATCGACCAACTCGACTCACTTCTTTTACGTCAGTTTGAAGACTTCACCATTACCGACTCACGGATTTGGTATAAATCGGTATCTGGTGAGACTCGCCGTTTAGATATCGAGCAGCTCCGTTGGAGCAACCAAGGCAAGCACCACTTAGCAGAAGGCACCGTGAACATTGCCGATGTTCGTCTGAATTCACTGTTAGTGAGCGCTAACTTTAAAGACCATGGTTCGCTGCGTGATGTGTCTGGTGAGTTTTACGTGAGTGCCCAAGATGTCTCAGTGACGCCTTGGTTAACCACTTACATGCAAGAAGAGTCGGGTGCTGAGTCGGGTAAGGTCAGCTTAAACACTTGGCTGACGCTGAAACACAGCCAACCGAATGATGCGTATGTTGAACTATTACCTTCTGAGCTGGTGTGGAATGAAAACGGTCGTCATGAGCTGTTTATCGAGTCAGGTATTTTCAATCTTCGACCAGATAAACAAGGTTGGAAAGTAAATGGTCACTCACTTCGGATCCGAACCGACAACACCCCTTGGCCGGAATTAGACGCAGCGTTTGATTGGCAACCGAATGGTTGGACGCTCAACCTTTCTCAACTCGACATTGAAGCACTCATTCCGCTCATCAAGCTGGCTCCAGAGTCAGAGTCGACCAGTGACCTTATTAACAAACTAGCACCGAAAGGCCGAGTTGAAGATGTTCGCTTGTCCATGAACGGTGGTTTAGACACGTTACGCTACTCCGCGGAACTGGATGAGCTTGCGATGACGCAATGGGAACTGCTACCAGGATTCCATCATGTACAGGGCAGTGTATCTGGTGATTTAGATCAGGCAAAAGCGAAAGTAACCGTCATTGATGATGTATTTCCGTACGGTGATGTATTTCAAGCTCCGCTGAATATCAAACAAGGTGAAGTCGATATTATCTGGCAACAAGATGAGAGCGGCTGGCGCTTGTGGTCTGATAAAGTGACGGCAGCGACACCAGATCTTCAAGTACTAGGAGCATTCCGTCTTGATTTTCCAAAAGAACAAAGCCCATTTTTATCGTTTTATGCTGAGGTGGATCTTTATAACGCAGGTGAAACATGGCGTTACCTGCCGACTCTGGCACTCGGACAAGACTTAACGGATTACCTATCGACTGCGATTCAAGGCGGTAAAGTGAATACGGCTAAGCTGCTGTGGTATGGCGAGTTAGGGGATTTTCCTTACAAAGATCATAATGGCATGTTTCAGGCGTGGGTCGGTTTAAAAGACGCGAAATTTAGCTTTGATACGGCGTGGCCAACCATCACGGATCTGCAGCTGGACTTGCTGTTTGAAAATGATGCCATGTATTTGGATTCAAAGTCCGCCACTCTAAATGGTGTTCATGCCAAGCGTATTACTGGGCGAATCCCTGAGTTGGCGGAAGGTGGACACATTGAGATTGAAGCCAAAGCGAGCGCGCCGGGTAATGAAGTTCGTGACTACATGATGGCGACGCCATTGGTGGACTCGGTCGGGGCAGCGTTGACGGCGCTGCAAGTGAGTGGTCCGGTTTACTCTGAGTTCCAGCTCAACATTCCGTTTGATTTTGAAAAAGAGTCCCGTGCTTGGGGTTATGCCGATTTAACAGAAAATCGTGTCGATATTGAAGCGCCGCCAATGACGCTGGAGAAAGCCACAGGGCGTATCCACTTCGATAATGATGTGGTCACCACATCGGGTTTGTCTGCAGAGTTGCTTACCCAGCCTATCTCCCTCGATTTTCGTGGTGAGAGTGCGGAACAGGGCTACAATGTGACGATTAACACATTAGGGGATTGGGACGTTGAGCCTCTCAAACCTTATGTTGGTGAGCGTTGGTTAAAGCTTGTTTCTGGGCATGCGCCGTGGCAAATGGACATTGACTTACAACTTAATGATGTAGGCTTCACCTATCAACTTGATGTGTTGGCGCAGCTAAATCGTTTAGCGAGTCAATATCCCTATCCGCTAGCGAAACAAGTTGGCGAGTCCGGGCAAGCAAAACTACAGGCATCCGGCAACCAAGAAAGCATTTCAGCAAGACTACAGATCCCAAATGCTAAGTATCAAACCGAGATAGATATAACTGGCGACGTACCTGTTCTGACGGCGACTCATTTAATGGTCGGCAAAGGTGGTTTCAGGATCAGCCCTATTGTCGGACACGATGCATCAGTGCGTGTCGGTGAGCTTAATTTAGACCAGTGGGCAGAGCTGGTTCAGGGCTCAGAAAGTAAGCCGTCATCGTCTGTTCTGGCAAGCATGAAGACGCCGAGTATTCCATTGCCGACACGGATTGATGTTGAAACGCCAAACTTGCAGCTTGGTGGGATTGAGTTTCATGATGTGGACTTCTCCGCAAACAAAAAGAATTTGAGCTGGCAACTCGATGTGGACAGTCAAGAGGTTAAGGGTAAGGCTAACTATCTGAAACCTTATGACTTATCGGTCTCTTTGGAGCACTTGCACCTGTATATTCCAGGGTTTGAAGAGATGACCAAAGAGCGCAGCTCGCTCTTTGCCAGTGAAGACCAAAATGCGCCTTTGATTACCAATTTTGACCGCCAGTTTCACGCTGAGATGCCAAACTTAACTTTGAACATCGATGATTTTTGGTTGCAAGGTTACAAAGTGGGGAGGGTGAATGTTGATTTGCAGCGTCGCGAGAATCGTTTGGAGTGGAAAAATATCACCTTTAGCAGCGGCAAAAACCGCATTGATATGAGCGGTTGGTGGGACCTGACAAAAGAGAGTAGCCATTCCAACTTAACCATGAAAATGAAAGGTGATAACAACTCTGACCTTATGGAGCGCTTTGGTATCACATCGGGTATTCAGCAGGCACCATTTGAGATCAACGCCAATATGGAATGGGACGGCGCGCCTTGGTCGATGAAGACACAAACCTTGCAAGGGAATGTCTCAACGGAATTTGGTAAAGGTGTGATCAGTGAAGTCAGTGGTGCGGCACGCTTGTTAGGCTTGTTCAGTTTGGATTCTATCATCCGTAAGATGCAGCTCGACTTTACCGACGTATTCGACAAAGGCATGGCGTTTAACTCGATCACAGGCACGGGCAAAATCCAAGATGGCGTATTTATCACCAACGATATCGTGATGGATGCGTTAGCAGGGGAAATGCAGATCCGCGGCATCGCCAATATGAACAGCAGAATGGTCGATGCGGAAGTGAAGTTCACCCCAGACATCACATCAGGCCTACCAATGCTGACCGCGTTTGCAGTAGCGCCACAAACCGCGTTGTATGTTTTAGCCATCTCAACAGTGATTTCTCCGGTGGTTGAGGTCTTCACTCAAGTCAATTATGAAGTGAAAGGCCCACTAGATTCACCAACGGTAAAAGAAATTTCGCGAAGTAAAGGTGAATACAAACTGCCAGAAAAGCTGCGTGAACAAGCCAAATAACTCACCGACTAAAATGGAATAAGGAGGAAACACATGGAACGTGTTGGCATTATTCAAATGACATCGGGTCCAGATATCACCGCGAATCTGGACTTTATTGAAAAACAGTGTGCTTTGGCGAGTAAGCAAGGTGCCAAGCTTGTCCTTACCCCTGAAAATACGGTGCTGTTTGCCAACCGCGAAGCGTACCATCAACATGCAGAGCCACTTGGGAGTGGCGTGATTCAACAGCGGCTCTCTGAAATCGCAAGAAAGAACCAGTTAACACTGATTGTCGGAAGCATGCCCATTCAAACCGCAAAAGGTGTCACGACCACAACGCTTGTATTGCCGCCGCACGGTAAATGCATTGCTCACTATGACAAACTGCATATGTTTGATGTCGATGTAGCCGATGGTTATGGTAGTTATCGTGAGTCGGACACGTTTATGGCGGGTAATCAAATAGTCGTGGCGGAAACCGATATCGGCAGCGTTGGATTGAGCATCTGTTACGATCTTCGTTTCCCTGAGCTTTATAAAGTATTACGCCAAGAAGGCGCGGATATCATTGTGGTGCCTGCTGCGTTTACCGCTGTGACGGGGCAAGCTCACTGGGAAGTATTATTGCGAGCTAGAGCGATTGAGACACAATGTTGGATTTTGGCAAGCGGACAAACTGGAACGCATCCATGTGGACGAAAAACATGGGGACACTCGATGGTCGTTGACCCTTGGGGACGTATCCATAAGCAGCTTCAGGATGAAGTAGGCTTATTGGTGACAGAGATAGATTTGTCACAAAGCCAACAAGTAAGGCAGAATATGCCGCTGACTCAACACAGTCGCTTTCAAAATGAATTGAGACGGAAATAAAAGAGCTAACTATGAGCACAAACCAAATAGAACAGGCACTCCTTGCCCCAAATGGTCTGACAGAACAAGACATTGCTGACACGCTTGCCAGCATTGCGACGCGCCAGATCGATTATGCGGACATTTACTTTCAGTCCAGCTGGCATGAGTCTCTGGTTCTAGAAGACAGCATCATCAAAGATGGCTCTTTTAACATTGATTGTGGTGTTGGTGTCCGCGCCGTAACTGGCGAAAAAACAGGCTTTGCCTACTCTGATCAAATCCAGCCTGAAGGCCTGAAGCAGAGTGCAATGGCGGCGCGCGGTATTGCTCAGCAAGGGCAAAATGGCAAAGTTCATGCGTTTAAACGTACGGAGAACCAAGCGTACTACGCGGCTGTGAATCCACTAGCTGAATGGGAAAAGCAGCAAAAAACAGAATTACTTAAGTCTCTAGATGCTTACATCCGCACTAAAGAACCATTGATTAAAGAGGTCTCGATCAGCATCAGCGGTGTGCATGAGCAGATGCTTGTTGCGGCAACAGACGGTACTTATGCAGGCGATATTCGTCCTTTGGTACGTTTGTCTATTAGCGTGCTCGCTCAAAAAGGTGAACGACGTGAACGAGGTAGCGCTGGTGGCGGTGGCCGTTTTGGTTACGATTTCTTTTTAACGGAAAGCAATGGTGTGAAACAAGCTTTCCATTATGCAGACGAAGCGATTCGCATGGCGTTGGTTAACCTTGAAGCAGAAGCCGCGCCAGCAGGCATGATGCCAGTGGTATTGGGCTCAGGTTGGCCAGGCGTATTGCTACATGAGGCGGTAGGTCATGGCTTAGAAGGTGACTTTAACCGTAAGGAATCTTCGGTTTTCTCTGGCAAAATGGGTCAACAAGTGACGTCTTCACTGTGTACCATTGTTGATGACGGTACATTAAAAGACCTTCGTGGTTCACTGAATGTGGATGATGAAGGGGTAAACGGCCAGTACAACACGCTTATCGAAAATGGTGTGCTGAAAGGTTACATGCAAGACAAGCTAAACGCGCGGTTAATGGGTGTGAACCCAACAGGTAACGGTCGTCGTGAGTCTTATGCACATTTACCAATGCCGCGTATGACCAACACCTACATGCTACCAGGTGAACATACGCCAGAAGAAATCATCTCGACGGTCGAGAAAGGGTTGTATGCGCCAAACTTTGGTGGCGGTCAGGTGGACATTACTTCGGGTAAGTTTGTGTTCTCCGCATCGGAAGCGTACTTAATTGAAAATGGCAAAATTACGCGCCCTGTTAAAGGTGCGACGTTGATTGGCTCTGGTATCGAAGCTATGCAGCAAGTGTCGATGGTTGGTAACGACTTAAGTATCGACAAGGGCGTTGGCGTATGTGGTAAAGCTGGTCAAAGTGTGCCAGTTGGCGTTGGTCAGCCGACCTTGAAATTGGATTCACTGACGGTGGGTGGTACTGAGTAACCGCATCTAACCGACTTAAAAAGAGCGCTCATTAGAGCGCTCTTTTGTTTTTGTGAGTCGATGTCGACTACAGGTTCTCTTCGGCAAACTCTGCCAAGCGGCTACGAACCACGCCGTTAAGGTGAATATTCGCGCTGCCTTCAAAGTTCTTGAAGCGTTCAACCATGTAGGTCAAACCAGAGGTCACTGGGGTGAGGTAATGGGAGTCAATCTGCGCCAAGTTACCGGAGCAGACGATCTTGGTTCCTTCGCCGCAGCGGGTGATGATGGTTTTGATTTGTGAAGCGGTGAGGTTTTGACACTCATCAAGCAGCACAAACGCATTTTGAATAGAACGGCCACGCATAAAGTTGATCGATTTAAACTGAATATTGGCTTTATCGCAGATGTACTTCAATGAGCCTTCAGTGCAGTGATCGTGTTTATGTAGCGCTTCCAAGGTGTCGGTCACCGCCGCTAACCACGGCATCATTTTCTCCTCTTCTGAGCCGGGTAGGAAGCCGATGGATTCACCGATGTCTGGCGTGTTACGCGTCACGATAATTTTATCGAACATGCCTTTTTCAATGGTTTGCTCCAGTGCTGCTGCCATGGCTAATAGCGTTTTACCACTACCAGCGGCACCGGTTAAAATCACCAGGTCAATATCCGGGTCAAGTAAGGCATCCAACGCCATTCCTTGGTAGATGTTTTTTGGTGTGATGTCCCAAGCCTTACGGTGCATCATGCGTTCGCGGCTCAGGTCGAGTAGCGTTAATTTGTCTTCATTGATGGTTTCTACGCGGCCAGCAAAGTCGCTGTCTTCATCAATCACATATTGGTTAATAAAGGTTGGTTCAAAAGGCTCACGACTGAGCTTGTGATAGGTTTTTCCGCCCAGCGCATAACTTTCCACTTCCTCAATATCACTCCAGAAGTCCCCCTCACGCAGTTGAAAACCTTTGGTGAGGTATTGAATGTCGTCAATTAGTTGATCGGTTCGGTAGTCTTCAACAAAGCGTACGCCAGCGCCTTTGGCGCGCAGACGCATGTTAATGTCTTTCGTGATCAGTACCACTTCACGTGGTGCTCGTTTGTTTTGCAGATAAAGCACCGCATTGAGTATGCGGTTGTCACCGGCTTTGTCGGCGAAGGCTTTGACGGTTTCCTGCAGTTCAAAATCCGCCAAAATGGAAATGGTGCCTTGGTCGGGGCTGTCTTTAGAAACAGGAATACCTTCAGAAATTTCATCGGGCGTTGCTTCTTTAAACAAATCCTCCAAAGCGCGAATAGCCACGCGAGCGTCTCTTGCGACATCGCGTTTGCTGTCTTTGATTCGGTCGAGTTCTTCCAACACGGTCATGGGGATAACGACATCGTGTTCTTGGAAAGAGAAGATGGCAAAGGGTTCATGAAGAAGAATGTTGGTATCAAGTACAAACAGTTTCCGAACGGTATCGCCCATAGCGTCTCCTTGCCGTAATACGGCTCTGCATGCGAGTGGTTAGGTCGTTCTCAAATAGGTGTGAAGCGGCCTAACTCTGATTGCTTGCAATAGAGGTTGTCGGGCTGATGTCGGTTAGTGTGCAACCGAGTAGCAAGACAACTTACTGCAAACCCGTGTTGATCCTAATCGTGTACTAACGCGCTTAAATCATATGCAATGGTTTTAAACGCCCCTCACTAGAAGTATACGTAATATTTACGTTCTACAACTTAATAATTGGCATGAGTATTTTACAATTTGATTGCATTTATAGTTTGGGAAAAAAAGTTTCCGCTTGATGCGGTTTCGGCGTGACCTAAATCACAGCTTCAAGTAAGATTAGCGACCTTTTTCTGCGTATAGGCTACGTCCGATTTATCATGTTGAGCTGGCTTAAAAATACTCAGTTCATACTGGAATGACGAATGCTATCGGCATAGCAGAAGCCAGAATCAGATCTAAACTATTACCCATGCCTACGGGCATGAGTAGACCAACGAGAAACACGAATCAAGAACTAATAACGAGGTAGTCAATTCATGACATTTGCTTTGGGGCAGCGCTGGATTAGCGATACGGAAAGCGATTTAGGTTTAGGTACCGTTGTAGCAATGGATGCTCGTACTGTGACATTGATGTTTGCAGCGTCAGAGGAAAACCGAGTTTACGCACGTAGCGATGCACCTGTTACCCGAGTCACCTTTAACGTTGGTGATGTCATCGACTGCCAAGAAGGTTGGTCTCTAAAAGTTGAAGAAGTACTGGAAGATGAAGGTCTATACACCTATTTCGGTACTCGTGAAGACACGCAAGAAACCGCCGTCGTCCTGCGTGAGATTTTCCTTAGTAACCAAATTCGTTTTAACAAACCTCAAGATAAGTTGTACGCCGGTCAAATCGACCGTATGGACAACTTTGTTCTGCGTTACCGTGCGCTAACCAACCAGTTTGAGCAGCATAAGAGCCCAATGCGTGGCCTATGTGGTATGCGTGCAGGTTTGATCCCTCATCAGCTTTACATCGCGCACGAAGTTGGCCGTCGTCACGCGCCACGCGTCTTGTTGGCGGATGAGGTGGGTTTGGGTAAAACCATCGAAGCGGGCATGATCATTCACCAGCAAGTGCTGTCTGGCCGTGCAGAACGTATTTTGATTGTGGTACCTGAAACACTGCAGCATCAATGGCTGGTTGAGATGATGCGTCGTTTCAACCTGCATTTCTCTATTTTTGACGAAGAGCGTTGTATCGAAGCATTTGCGGATGCAGAAAACCCATTTGATACCCAGCAATACGTGCTGTGTTCTTTAGACTTCCTACGCAAGAGCCGCAAGCGTTTTGAACAAGCACTGGAAGGCGAATGGGACCTATTAGTTGTCGATGAAGCGCATCACCTTGAGTGGAGCCAAGATAAACCGAGCCGTGAATACCAAGTGGTAGAAGGTTTAGCTGAACGTACTCCTGGAGTGTTGTTACTGACGGCAACGCCGGAACAGCTTGGTCGTGAGAGCCACTTTGCTCGTCTGCGTTTGCTGGATCCTGACCGTTTCTACGATTACGAAGCGTTCGTCGAGGAAGAAGAGCAATACGCGCCTGTAGCGGATGCGATTACTTCACTCTTCTCTGGTGAAAAATTGCCTGATGAAGCGAAAAACCAGATTACTGAATTGTTGTCTGAACAAGACGTAGAACCACTTTTCCGCATAATCGAGAGTGAGACTGACGAAGAAGCTAAAGCGTCAGCGCGCCAAGAGTTGATCGACAACTTGATGGATCGTCACGGTACGGGACGAGTTCTGTTCCGTAACACACGTGCGGCTATCAAAGGGTTCCCTGCGCGTAACGTGCACCTGATGCCAATGGATATTCCACCGCAATACACCACGTCAATGCGTGTTGCTGGGATGATCGGCGGTAAGATGAGTTCTGAAGCACGTGCAATGAAGAACCTTTACCCAGAAGAGATCTTCCAAGAATTTGAAGGCGATGATGCAAGCTGGTGGCAGTTTGACTCGCGCGTGAATTGGTTACTTGAAAAGGTAAAAGAGAAGCGCAGCGAGAAAATTCTGGTGATTGCCTCTCGTGCAAGTACGGCTCTGCAATTGGAGCAAGCACTGCGTGAGCGTGAAGGCATTCGTGCGACCGTCTTCCATGAAGGTATGTCGATTCTTGAGCGTGACAAAGCAGCCGCTTACTTTGCGCAAGAAGAAGGTGGTGCACAGGTTCTTATCTGTAGTGAAATCGGCTCTGAAGGCCGTAACTTCCAGTTTGCCAACCAATTAGTCATGTTTGACTTGCCGTTCAACCCTGACTTGCTTGAGCAACGTATCGGTCGTTTGGACCGTATCGGCCAGAACCGCGACATCGACATTCATATTCCTTACCTGAAAGGTACCTCGCAAGCCATTCTTGCTCGCTGGTTTGATGAAGGTTTAAACGCTTTTGCAGAAACATGCCCAACAGGCCGTGCCGTTTACGATAAGTACTCTGATGATCTGATTGAAATCCTTGCTTCTGGTGACACCAGTACGCTAGATGAGATCATTGAAGCGTCAGCAAAAATGAATAAAGAGCTGAAATCCCAATTGGAGCAAGGCCGTGATCGCCTGTTAGAAATGCATTCAAATGGCGGAGAAAAAGCTCAACAAATCGTTGAGAAAATTGAATCAACCGACGGTGATACCAATCTGGTCACCTTCGCACTTTCTCTTTTTGATACGATTGGCTTGAACCAAGACGATAAAGGTGAAAACGCACTGATTGTGACCCCATCTGAGCACATGATGGTACCAAGCTATCCAGGCCTGCCATACGAAGGAGCGACGATCACGTTTGATCGTGATACGGCTTTATCTCGTGAAGACATGCACTTTATCAGTTGGGAGCACCCAATGATCCAGGGTGGTATCGATCTTCTGATGAGTGAAGGGGTGGGTACGTCTGCGGTATCTCTATTGAAAAACAAAGCGTTACCAGTCGGGACCATTCTTCTTGAGTTGATTTACGCGGTAGATGCGCAAGCGCCAAAACGCAGTGGTATCGCGCGATTTTTACCGAAAACGCCAATCCGTTTGATGATGGACTCGCGTGGTAATGATTTGTCTGCTCAGGTGGAATTTGAAAGCTTTAACCGCCAGCTCAGCCCTGTAAACCGTCACTTAGGCAGCAAGTTGGTCACGTCGGTACAGAAAGACGTACACCGCTTGATCGAAGCGGGGGACAATCTTATCGAAGCGAAGGTTGAGGAAGTACGCAAGCAAGCTCATCAAGATATGCAGCATAGCTTGAATGCAGAACTTGAGCGTTTGCAAGCACTGAAAGCGGTAAACCCAAATATTCGTGACGAAGAAATTGAAGCCATTGATGCACAAATTAAGGAACTCACTGGTTACATCAACCAAGCTCAAGTGCAGCTCGACTCGCTACGTTTGATTGTGGTAAGCCACAACTAAGTAAGTTTTTATTGCTCATTAAAAAAGGTCTTCAGTTGAAGACCTTTTTCTTTATTTGCGGTTTAGTTTCTTTATGCAGAATGCATTACTCACTCATAGCTAACTCATTTACATCAACCATTTCCACCAGATAAATACAGCCAAGAAGCCAAACAAGTAAATCAGGCCTGCAATCGACAACCACTTCAATTTAGGTCCAACAGCCAAAGGTTCAGGTAACTCGGTTTTGCTCACTAATGTGTAATTTAGCAGAGCAAAGAATGGCGTGGTCATAAAGGCGAGGATCATCGCAAAGTTCAGCATAGGCAATAACGCAGAAGCCCAGAAAACCACAATACCTAATGCAAGTAAGGCGACCACCAGCATGATCGCTGATGTGGCTTTAGGGTTAGTGTCTGGTTGTGAGCGTAGTAGACGTTGAGAGTCAGAAATAACGCGTGAGTAGCCATCAATAACGGTAATCGTGCTGCCAAAGATACAGAAAAACGCAATTACCGCGATCAAATAGCGAGACCATTCGCCAATCGTCGCCGCATATAAGCCAACTAATTGGTGGGAGAAGCCAACGCCTGAGCTTTCAAGTGCAACGCCAGAACCATAGAGCATCAAAGAACCTAACGATACAAAGATAATGGCAAGAAAAGCCGTGCCAATATAACCGACATTAAAGTCAAATAGAGCAGAGCGGTACGTTACTTCTTGCTGGCTTGATTGGCGTTTTAGCCATGCAGAGGTTAAACAGGAGATCTCTATCGGTGCTGGCATCCAGCCCATTGTTACGACGATAAAGCCAATTGCCGCAATCGACCAAGGTGACGGTGGCTCGAAGTTGGCCACTTGCTCAACAGGGTTACCAAAGGCGATAGAAACGGCAAGTAAAGTCGCGATGGTTAACACCGACATGATCACCTTAGATAGCGTATCGAGCGCTTTGTAATGGCCAGCAAATAATATGATCAGGCAGGTGACAATCACAATGATACTGAGTGATGCCATTGATAGTGAAAACGGAATGAAGTAGCCCAGCAAGCTAGCACTAAACATCAACAAAGCGGCGGTATTGATTACGGCTGAGACCACGCTCAGAAATAGAAATAGCCATAGATAAGGCCGACCTAATTTCGCGTAGCCCTCAACCAAGGTGAGCCCTGTCCCCATGGTGTACTGTACACCCGCTCGGAAAAAAGGGTATTTAAACAGGTTTACGAGCAGAATCAGCGCCGCCAGTTGCCAGCCATAAATCGCACCAGCTTTGGTTGATGCGACGAGGTGAGAGCCACCCACCGCAGCAGATGCCATTAATATGCCGGGGCCTAACGAACGAAAAAATAAGGAAAGTTTGGATTGGGGTTTATCTATAACGGCGGAGTCCATTGCTTATTGTCCTTTTTATCTTATGTACCTTTCTAAAGAGATACATACCGCAGTACATGACAAGCTGAGCGCTCGCCCTATACTGCGCAACGGTAATGTCTTTTAAATGCTGTGTTTTGATGTATTTATTTTAAGTATTCTTTGCGAATATCATGCTGTGTGCATCTAGCACTCTATTCAGTTATGCGTCTTGTTGTCAAACTAAATTTACAACGTGCTATTTTTAGTTTTTATGCTAAAGGATTGACTTTGTTTTATTGGTTTGAACTTTTCTTCATCACCCTGCATTTGGGTGCTATTTGGGTATATAATCGCGGCGTTTTTATTTTGTAGAGATCTCCCATGGCAATGCTTGAATATACCCCTCCCACCGATCCTTGGGTCGATATCGTTTTTGAGGATGACGACATTCTGGCAGTGAATAAGCCATCTGGGTTACTGTCTGTTCCTGGTCGACTTGCAGAGCATTACGACAGCATGTGGAGCCGCCTCAAGGAAGTGCATCCAGAAATCCAAGTAGTGCATCGCTTGGATATGTCGACATCAGGGTTGATGCTGCTGGCGAAAAACAAACCTTCGGAGCGAGCATTAAAAAAGCAGTTCCAATATCGTCTCACCCACAAGGTGTATTACGCACGTGTTTGGGGGCATGTTGAGCCGCAAGAAGGGAATATTGATCTTCCATTAATTTGTGATTGGCCAAATCGTCCGCGACAAAAAGTATGCTTCGACGACGGCAAACCATCTCAAACTTTATTCCAAGTGGTGAAGCGTGAAGTGCACCCAGATGGCACCCATACGACCGTTGTGCGGTTACTGCCCATTACTGGTCGATCGCATCAGTTGCGCGTGCATTTGATGGCGATTGGTCATGCAATTGTGGGTGATGAATTTTATGCAAGTGAAGAGGCGTATCAGTTTTCAGAACGTTTAGAGCTGCACGCTGCGGAGCTAAGTTTTTATCACCCAGCCACGGATCAGCTGAGTAGTATTTTTGTACCTTGTGACTTTTATCCTGAAGCCGAGGCGGCGATCTTTAACTATTTTTCGCCAGAACGTACATTGCCTGATTATAAAACGTTGCCACACCCTTAATGCCAACCGCAGTCAACAACGGTTCTTTCTAGTTCGCTATTTCGTTACTGTGGTTGATGTATCCTGTCTTTCAGCCGTGAACAAGGAGTTGTTATGTCTTTGCCGACCATCGTATTTTTGGACCGAGCGACCATCCCAGAACATATTGAGATCCCACGACCTAGCTTTCAGCACCACTGGCGTGAGTACGACTTAACCGCGCCAGAGCAGGTAATAGAAAGGTTAGCAGATGCAGATATCGTGATTAGCAATAAAGTCCTGCTTGACCAAAATGTATTAGAGCAACTACCACAATTGCGGATGATCGCGGTTGCCGCAACTGGTTTTAACAACGTCGATGTGGACTACTGTGCTAAGCAGGATATTGCGGTTGCCAATGTACGTGGTTACGCGACGCGTTCGGTGCCTGAGCACGTGATTGCGATGCTGTTTGCTTTACGCCGAAATTTATTTGGTTACCATCAAGATATTGCTGCTGGCGAATGGCAGCGTAATAAGCAGTTCTGCTTTTTTACGCACCCAATCGGGGATATAGGTGGTAGCACACTAGGTGTTATTGGCAGCGGCGCTTTAGGGCAAGCGACAGCACAGTTAGCTAATGCGCTAGGCATGCAGGTGATCTTTGCTGAGCGTAAAGGTGCACCGGAATGTCGACCTGGTTATGTACCGCTTGAGGAAGTGTTGAAACGTTCTGATGCGTTGACTTTGCACTGTCCGCTCAACGAGCATACTCAGAATTTAATTGGTCAAGCAGAGTTGCAACAAATGAAGTCCAACGCCATTCTAATTAATACGGGGCGTGGAGGCTTGGTTAATGAGGAAGCGCTGGTGGATGCCCTAAAGCAGGGAGAAATCGCTGCGGCTGGCTTTGATGTCTTTACCCAAGAACCAGCTGATGAGAGCAATCCGCTGATTGCCAATATGGGTTTACCTAATTTGTTACTTACACCGCATGTTGCATGGGGCAGCGACTCATCGATTCAACGTTTAGTGGAAATCTTGATTGAGAACATTAACGCTTTCGAGCGCGGAGAGCGTATTAATCGCTTGGTGTAACGCTGACATTTAAGTAAAAGATAAAAAAGCAGACATCATGTCTGCTTTTTTTCGTTAATTGAATGCTCGTTGGAATCGAACCGTCGAATTAAAACTCTTCTTCGTTCAGACCTTTTAGGATCTGGAAGATTTCGCGGTACGCTTTTGCTGGTTTCCCTGCTTTTTTCTCTTTGGCTGCTTGGCGAGCCAATTGGCGTAGACGCTGACGATCCGCCTCTGGGTACATTTCCATTACGTCATCAATGGCTTTGTCACCTTCTTCCACCACGCGATCACGCAGAGCTTCAAGCTTGTGGAATACCGCCGTTAATTGAGAGTGCTTGTTACGAATCTTATCCAACGCCGCTTGGATTGGCTCTGGATCTTCATAACGCATCAACTTACCAATACGTTGTAATTGGCGACGACGTGCTTCGTTTTTAAAGCGTTGTGCGTCTGCAATTGCTTCTCGCAGGTCTTCGCTCAATGGAAACTTTTCGAGAACTGCAGGTTTGAGGCCGACAAGCTCCTCACCTAGCTTTTGCAGTTCTTCCATGTCTCGCTTCATCTCGGATTTGCTTACCCAGATGATCTCTTCTTCTGGTTCCCATGGCGCTTTTTGATTCTTACGTGCCATTTCAGTTGCCTGTGTTTTGATTAATATTATGACTATTTTAACAAGAATCGTGGGGAGAAAGCGAAATTCTTGTTATCCTATTGTTCATCAAAGACAAGATGTGAAAGACAATGGATATTAAACAGCAGGTTGCTGAGCAACGTACCGAGCTAGAGCAAGCCGTCGCAAGAGCCTTAAAGCTTGCATCGGCAAAATCTGACGCCGCCGAAGTCGCAATTACCAAAAGCACTGGTTTAAGTGTATCTACTCGCATGGGCGAGGTAGAAAATGTCGAGTTCAACAGCGATGGTGCGCTGGGCATTACCGTTTACCGAGGTCAACGTAAAGGCAGTGCTTCCACGTCTGATTTAAGTGAAGCTGCTATCGAGCAAACCGTTATTGCGGCGCTGGATATTGCGCATTACACATCTGAAGATCCATTTGCAGGGCCCGCAGCCAAAGAATACATGGTGCAAGAGATCCCTGAGCTTGATCTTTTCCACCCAGACGCCCCTGATCCCGATTATGCTGCCGATGTGGCGATCGCCGCTGAGAAAGAAGCGTTAAGTTATGACAGTGCAATCAAACAAAGTGATGGCGCGAGTTATGATAGCCACTACGGTGTAAAAGTGTATGGTAACAGCCATGGCTTATTAGCAAGCTATGCGTCTAGCCGCCACAGTACCAGCTGTTGTGTGATTGGCGTTGGTCAAAATGGCGAAATGGAGCGTGATTACAGCTACACAGTGGCACGTCATCGCGATGACTTATGGACACCAGAAACAGTGGGTCGTAAGGCTGCAGAGAATACGATTAACCGCTTAGATGCGCAGCGCCTAAAGACAGGTAAATACCCAATCATGTTTGCGGCTGATGTTGCGACAGGCTTGATTGGCCATCTCGTTATGGCGATCAGCGGTGGTAACCTGTACCGAAAATCTTCTTTCTTACTTGACCATCTAGGCAAACAAGTGCTTCCTGAATGGTTCAATATCTCAGAACGTCCGCATGTATTGCGTGGTTTGGCATCAAGTCCATTCGATAGTGAAGGTGTGTACACTCAAGACCGTGAGATCATTACCGACGGTGTGCTAGCAACTTATCTGTTAACCAGTTATGCCGCACGTAAAATGAAGATGGCGCCGACAGGTCACGCTGGTGGCATCCATAACTGGTACGTGAAATCGACTGGTCAAAACTTCGAACAAATGCTCAAAGAGCTCGGCACTGGTTTGTTAGTGACAGAAGTGATGGGGCAAGGCGTGAACGTGGTAACAGGTGATTACTCTCGCGGTGCTGCAGGCTTCTGGGTTGAGAACGGTGAAATCCAATACCCAGTATCGGAGATTACCATCGCTGGTAATCTAAAAGACATGTTCAATAAGATTGTTGCCGTAGGTAGCGACGTTGAAACGCGCTCGCAAATTCAAACGGGTTCAATCTTACTGGATGCGATGAAAGTTGCGGGTGAGTAAGTTCTCCTAATTCAGAATTAAAAAAAGCCTGATGTGCTCATCAGGCTTTTTAGTTTTTGCAGTTAGGTAATCAGTATTGTGGCAAGCCCTAAGAATACTGATAAACCAATTACATCCGTTACGGTCGTTAACGCCATACCACCAGCTAAAGCTGGGTCGATGTTCATTTTCTTTAAGAGGATTGGAATCGTTACTCCGGCAACCCCAGCGACCAATAAGTTAGTCAGCATCGCGGCGGAAATGATTCCTCCTAGCATCCAGTTACCTTTCCAAGCGACAACAATGCCGCCAATAATCAGCGCCCACATGATGCCGTTGAGTAAACCGATCGAGGCTTCTTTCATCAACAGTTCTCGTTTGTTCGAGTCACCGATATGACCAAGAGCAAGACCACGAATCACTAGTGCGACGGTTTGGTTACCAGCGACACCACCCATGGAAGGAACAATCGTCATCAATACGGCAATGGCCGCCATCTGGTCTAGCGTGGCTTCAAACATGTTAGAAACAGAAGCGGCAGCTAGTGCGGCCAACACGTTGGCCCCAAGCCAGATACTACGTTTGCGAGCTGATTTTACAACGGGTGCGAAGGTATCTTCGTCATCGTCCATACCTGCCATACTCATCATCGAGTGTTCGGCATCTTCACGGATAACGTCAACTACGTCATCGATAGTGATACGGCCAACGAGATGCTGATTCTCGTCTACGACAGGAGCAGAGACCCAGTTACGACGTTCGAACAGACTAGCAACATCTGAATCACTGGTATCGACAGTGATCGCTTCGTCAGCATCTTCCATGATGTCGACAATTTTGACATCAGGCTGGGTCGTGATCAGCAGAGTAATGGGTAGTTCACCAATCAGTTTGCTTTCTTCATCAATGACATAAAGTGCATCCGTTGCTTCTGGTAGTTCACCTTTCATACGCAGATAACGTAAAACCACGTCCACATCTACGTCACCACGAATCGTGATAACGTCGGTGTTCATCAGTCCACCTGCAGTGTCTTCTGGGTAGGACAGGGCGGTTTCGACACGCAGACGGTCAGAGGAGTCCATTTGCGACAGGACTTCGCGTGACAGGTTGTCTGGCAAGCTACGCAGTACATAAGCCACGTCATCGGTATCCATGCCTTCTGTCGCTTCTGCAAGCGCTTCTGGTGCCATTTTGGATACGAGACTATCTTTGACGTCTTCGTTCAGTTCGTCGAGGATTTCACCGTAGTCTTCAGGGTCGGTGAGTTGCCAGAGAACTTCACGGCTTTTTCGTGGAGAGGCTTCTAAAAGGTGAGCGATATCCTCAGGTTCCATGTCCTGTAACTGACGACGAACATGGACGAAGCGGCCATTTTCTAGCGCTTCTGTGACTTCTTGGAGGGCTTGGTGAGCTTGGTCGAATTCAATTTGCTCTGCCATTCATTCCTCCCAATTCCTGATATTTACAATGCGTTGAATAATAACTTAATTCTAGGCGCCTTTTAATAACAACTTATGATACTAAGCAAATTTATTTATTGGCGCAGTCAGGGGAAGGGGAGTGAGAGGTAATAAAAAAGCGAGTAAATTACTCGCCTTCATCAAATTTATCTTCGATTAAGTGGCAAACGGCATCCAGTGCTTCTTCTGCTTGCTCACCCGCAGCGTGGATTGTGACGTACTGTCCTTGAGCAGACTCAAGCATTAATAAACCCATTACGCTGTCTGCTGTGGCGGTTTTGTCTTCTTCATTATCGATAGTGATGACCGCTTCAAAGCTCTGGGCCAGTTCGACCAGTTTGACGGCTGCGCGAGCATGTAAGCCAAGGCGATTTTGAATCAATACTTTACGACTTAACTCCACAGCTACTCCTTAGTGTTTTTCTCTAGTGAGGTATGGCGAATTTGCACTTGGTGTCCTTTATTGGCGAAGTACTCACCGATTTGCTGAGTTAAGTACACCGAACGGTGTTTACCACCGGTACAACCTATTGCAACGGTCAAATAGCTGCGATTGTTTTTCTCGAGCAGAGGTAACCAATTCTCTATAAAGTTTTCAATTTGGTATTTCAAACTTAACACCGATTGATGCTGCTCCAAAAATGCGGCGATAGGGGCATCCAAACCCGTAAGTGGGCGCAACGCTGGTTCCCAATGTGGGTTGGGCAAGAAGCGAACGTCGAATACGTAATCGGCATCGGAAGGCAGGCCATATTTGAAGCCAAAAGACTCAAATACCATAACAAGCCCTTTGCGATCTCTGCCTTCAACACGCATACGCACGGTTTCACTCAACTCATGCAAAGATTGTCCGCTGCTGTTCAGTACAAGATCGGCATGCGCTTTAAGTGGTGTTAAAATTTCTTTCTCACGCTCGATGGCTTGGTCAAGGGAGAGAGAGGTGCCACCTAAAGATAAAGGGTGGATTCGGCGTGTTTCGCTGTAGCGTTTGAGTAGCGTTTCCTTATTGGCGTCCAAGAAAAGCACGGTCACATCAAGCTCTGTTTTCAACTGCTCCAGTGTACCAGTCAGTTCTTTTAGCTTTTTAGGGATATTGCGAATATCAATGCTTACCGCAACATTCTGCTTGCTGTCAGCAACAGAGTGAACAAATGCGTCCAGCAAATTCACTGGGAGGTTATCAACACAGTAATAACCTAAGTCTTCCAGTACGCGCAGCGCAATACTCTTACCGGCACCAGAGTGCCCGCTAACCACGATTAGTCGCATGATGTCCGTCCTGCTTATTGGTGAATCATGATGTCGTAAAGTTCTTCATCACTCTGAGCATTGCGCAGTAGTTTCAATACTTGCTTATCGCTCAGACGTTCTGCCATAGAGGATAGAGTCTTGAGGTGCTCTTTGCACTGTTCTTCTGGTACAAGGAGCGCAAAAAGAAGGTCGACAGGTCGATTATCAATCGCATCGAATTCAATTGCTTCATCACATTGCAGCAAGACAGCAATAGCCTTGTCGCTCGATTGCATTCTAGCGTGTGGGATCGCAATACCGTTTCCGATACCAGTACTGCCCATTTTCTCTCTGTTGAGCATGCACTCGAACAGTTCGGTAGAATCTTGGCCCGTTTGATCAGCCACGATGCGGCTGATCATTTCAAGGGCGCGTTTTTTACTCGTGCAGTGGACCGCACTCTTGGTGCAGTCCAATGACAGTATTTCGCTCAGTTGCATGATTAATGACTGTTTAGTTTTTCTTTGTGCTTATTGAGTTGGCGAACCAATTTATCTACCAGCGAATCGATCGCGGCATACATATTTTCGTCATCAGCTGATGCGTGGATTTCGCCTTGATTTATATGAAGCGTAGCTTCCGCGATTTGAGTGATTTTTTCAACTTTTAGTACAACATGTACTTGATTGATATGGTCGAAGAACCTTTCGAGCTTCTGAAACTTAGAATTTACATAGTCTTGCATTGAATCGGTAAGATCAACGTGATGGCCTTGAATATTGATTTGCATAGACTTTCCTTTTCAGTTAGTGCCTTATAATAGGCGTTTACGCTGACTTGAAGGGGCAATTCCCAAGGATTCTCGATATTTGGCTATCGTACGTCTTGCGACCTGAATCCCTTGGTCAGCCAGAAGAGCAGCAATCTTGCTATCACTCAATGGCTTAGCAGTATTCTCTGCTGCGACCAGTTTTTTAATGAGTGCGCGAATTGCTGTTGACGAACATTCTCCGCCGTTGTCAGTACTAACATGGCTAGAGAAGAAGTACTTCAATTCAAAAATGCCACGTGGTGTATGCATAAATTTTTGTGTTGTTACACGAGAAATCGTGGATTCATGCATGTCCACTGCCAAGGCTACATCATTTAGTACCATTGGCTTCATGGCTTCCTCACCATACTCGAAGAAATCTTGTTGATGTTCAACAATACATCTTGCAACTTTGAGTAGCGTCTCGTTTCTACTCTCTAAGCTCTTAATTAACCATTTTGCCTCTTGCAAATTGCTGCGGATGTACTGGCTATCCGCGCTATTGCCTTTGCCTAATTGAGCATATTGTTGATTTACTTTTAATTTTGGAACGCTATCTGGGTTGATAGAAACGGTCCATTTGCCGTTGTCTTTAAAAACGGACACATCTGGAATTACGTACTCGGTATCATCCGGTGTGATACGGCTACCGGGACGAGGATCTAACTGCTGGATAAGTTTGAGGACTTCACGGAGATCGGCTTCTTTCAGCTTAGTCTCTTTGATGACGAGCTTGTAATCACGGTTCCCTAGGTGATCAATATGATCCGCAAGAATCATTTTGGCTTCAGCAAGCCACGGTGTGTCTTCTGGGAAAGTCGCTAGCTGTAGCAGTAGGCACTCTTGTAAGTTGCGTGATGCCACACCGAGTGGATCGAACTGCTGAATACGTTTACGAACGGCTTCTACTTCGTCTAACTCAATCTCTTCGTTATCGAAGCTCTCATGAATTTCTTCGGGAGATAGGGTTAGGTAACCGTAGTCGTCAACAGCGTCAATAATCGCTAATGCAATCGTACGATCGGTTTCACTGAATGGTGTCAGGTCAAGCTGCCACATTAGGTAGTCATGCAATGATTCCGTGGTTTCGCCTTGGTAGACGGGCATATCATCGTCAAGAGCTAAGCCAGTGCTACCGGTATTCGCGCTGTAGACGTCATCCCAAGTGGTATCGATTTCAAGTTCAGAGCTGATCTCTGACTTCTCAATTACGTCTGAACTGTCTGGAACGTCAATGTCTGCTGGTTCGTTAGCACTGTTGCTATCAGCAGCCTCGACCGCTGATTTATCTTCACCGTTTGCTAGAGGCTCATCTTGGCCTTCTTCAACTTCCAATAATGGGTTTGAATCCAATGCTTCTTGGATTTCCTGTTGAAGATCGAGTGTCGACAGTTGCAGTAAGCGAATCGCTTGTTGCAACTGTGGCGTCATGGCTAACTGTTGACCTAGCTTGAGTTGTAATGAAGGTTTCATTCAGTGTTACTTACCTTGTAATGCTCAGAATCTTACCGTTCCTAATATAATCATAGACGGAATTGTTCGCCGAGATAAACTTGTTTCACCTGTTCATTATTGAGAACTTCTGCCGGAGTTCCCGATGCAATTAGGTGCCCTTGGCTTACGATATAGGCTTTTTCGCATACGTCCAGTGTTTCACGCACGTTATGGTCAGTGATTAACACTCCGAGGCCGCGATCGCGTAGATGCTCGATGATTTTCTTGATGTCATTAACCGAGATTGGGTCAACACCTGCGAAAGGTTCATCCAACAAAATGAATTGAGGGTTGGCTGCTAAAGCGCGAGCGATTTCCACTCTGCGTCGCTCACCCCCTGATAGTGCCATACCCGCACTGGTTCTGATGTGCTGAATGTGGAATTCTTCTAACAAATCTTCCAGCTTATCTTGGCGCTCTTCACGTGTCATTTCTTGACGAGTTTCGAGTACAGCCATGATGTTATCTTCTACCGACAGCTTACGGAAAATCGACGCTTCTTGCGGAAGGTAGCCAATCCCGAGACGCGAACGACTGTGCATCGGCAGAATACTGATGTCTTTATCATCAATGGTGATGGTGCCTTCATCTCGTGGCACCAAGCCGACAATCATATAAAACGAGGTGGTTTTACCTGCGCCGTTTGGGCCTAGCAGCCCAACAATCTGACCAGATTCAACTTCCAAGCTAACATCGGTTACGACTTTGCGCTTTTTGTAGCTTTTCGCCAAGTTTTTCGCACTCAGTACTGCCATATTAGTTCTCTATCTGATTGGGTTGCAAAATGGTCGTAACGCGCTCTTCCTTAGAGCTATCAGCGACTAGCTTTTGTTTACCAATTTGGTAACGAATCGAAGAACCTTTGATGGTGTTGTTGTCTTGTGCCAGTTGCGCTTGACCTTTCATGGTCAGTTCGTCTGTAGAAATACGGTAATCCAGCTCCACAGCTTGACCACTCAGTGTCTTACCATCGTCCATCAGCTGAGAAAACTTCGCAGGTTTACCAAATGCTTGAATCTGTTTGATGGCTTCGGTTTTAGGATCGCGCGTTACCACGATTCTATCAGCATCGATATTGATGCTACCTTGCTTAAGAGATACATCGCCTTTAAAAATAACCTGGTTACTCTTCATATCCACTTGTTGGGTGTCAGAGTTAATGTAAACCGGTTGTTGAGTATCCGACTTAAGTGCCAGCGCTTGAGGCGCCGCCAATACCAGTGCCAGTAGGCTAAGGTGTAACGGTTTCATATCGACCTTGAACTTCGTCTGTCAGAGTTGCGGTATGCTGCTTTAAGTTGCCTTGCATTGCGCCTCCAGTAGTTTCAAATTGTGGCCCAACCAACATGACCTGTTGATCAGCTTTAAAATCACGATTGGTTAGATTAATGACTAACTTGTCTGTTGCCATGGTATCAAAACTCGCACCCGGCAGAAGATTTTGCATTAAGACTTTGTCATATAACGTTAAGACTTGGTCTTCATCTAACACGGCTCTTGTGGCCGTCACCTTCCATTCAATGACGCTACCTTCACGGTAAACCATCAAAGTCGGGTTATTAAAAATGGTATCTCCACTCTTAGCATAATGGTCTAAGTTCGTGGAGCGGATGATGTAACTGCGGACACCATCTTCACCATAGGTGATGTTTTCCAGTCCAGTACCACTGAACATGGGCAGTTCAGAATCTGGTGCTACTTGAATTGCGTCGTTGCCTTTTGGGGTCAGTAGGTAATAACCGCACCATGCGACAACGAAGATCAAGAGCAAATAAATAAGGCGAGTAAAACTCATATAATGAAGGCCTATCGTTTAGCTCAGTACTTCCCTGACCATTGCCTTTATTTGTGTAATAAATGATTTAAATGTTTGTGCTGATATTACATCACGCCAGCTTTTAGTAAATCGTGCATGTTCAGTGCACCCACAATTTTTTCGTCTTTACATAAAATCAGAGCGTTAATATTTTTATTCTGCATCAAGTTCAAACCTTCAACCGCTAGCATATCAGGGTGCGCTGTGGTTGGATTTGTCGTCATGACTTCGCCAATCGCGGTCGTATGAATATCAATGCGTTTGTCTAAGGTGCGACGTAAATCACCATCGGTGAATATACCAAGCATAGCATCGTGTTCATCGACGATAGCGGTCATGCCTAGCCCTTTTTCTGAAATTTCAAGCAGGGCATCGCGAATCAATGCGTTTGGAGAAACTTTAGGTAACGCTTCTCCAAAGTGCATAATATCAGACAACTTAAGCAGCAGTTTTCTCCCTAACGCGCCACCTGGATGAGATAGGGCAAAATCTTCGGCAGAAAAACCACGCGCTTGAAGTAGGGCTACGGCTAATGCGTCTCCCATTACTAATGTGGCCGTGGTACTGCTGGTCGGTGCCAACCCTAGTGGGCAAGCTTCTTGAGGTACCGTAATTTGTAGGTGCAAGTCAGACAGTTTTGCCATATTGGATTCTGGCTTGCCTGTCATGCTAATTATCTTGATGTTCAGGCGTTTTAATACCGGAAATAGAGACAGAATTTCGTTTGACTCACCAGAGTTAGAAATTGCGAGCACAATATCTCCAGGGCTGATCATGCCCAAGTCGCCATGTGCAGCTTCGCCAGGGTGAACGAAAAACGCAGAAGTCCCCGTGCTTGCCAGAGTCGCAGCAATCTTGTTACCAATGTGGCCTGACTTGCCAATACCCATAACGGCTACTTTGCCGCTGTTGGAAAGGATCAGTTCGCACGCTTTCTCAAATTGATCATCAAAGTAGGTATCCAGCTCTTGCAGAGCAGCAACTTCGATATCAAGAACTTGTTTAGCAGCAGCGCGAAAATCAAATTGATTGGACATATCAGTTCTCTACTTATTTATCGTGGTAATTAAGCGGCCATGTTTGCGAATAAGTACACTTGATAACCTAGGAAGCATGCAAACAAGATTGCACCTTCAATACGGTTAATACTGCGTGATTTACCCAAACACATCGCGACAAGTAACAGTGAAACGCCTAACATGACCCAGAAGTCACGTCCCATCGCGTACTCACTCAGTACCGATGGATTAATGATGCCAGGAATGCCCATTACGGCCAGAATATTAAACACATTCGAGCCAATAATGTTACCGACGGCCATGTCGTCTTCACCTTTTAAAACACCAGCAAGCGATGCTGCGAGCTCAGGTAGACTAGTACCGATGGCAATGATAGTCAGACCGATGACAAGATCGCTCATGCCAAAATACTTTGCAATAATCACCGCGTTATCCACTAGCATGCTTGCTGCCAAAGGAAGCAGTATCAGGCCAATAACCACCCACATGATCGCTTTAGGGTTGCTGACGCCTTCTGGGATCTCTGACTCTTGGTCATCAAGAAAAACATCACCTGATTTTTGTTCTTTGCGGCTGATCTGCAACATAGCAAATAAAAATGCCCCAAAGAGTACAAACAATAAGACACCTTCATAAAAACCGAGATGGCTATTCCAAAGCAGAATACCGGCGAGTACTGTTACAGCAATCATTAATGGCAGTTCCCGGCGGATGACCGCGGAGCTAATCGACAGAGGCTTGATGAGTGCTGTAATACCTAGGATTAACGCGATGTTCGCGATGTTTGAGCCTAAAACGTTACCCACTGCAGTATCGGTTTTTCCGTCCCAGGCTGCCGTTGCAGAAACCATCATCTCTGGCGCAGAAGAGCCCATCGCAAGGATTGTCATGCCGATGACAAGAGGTGAAATACCGACGTTGCGGGCTATCGCTGCAGAACCAAAAACAAGTTTATCTGCACTCCATACGAGCAAAACAAGACCGACTATAAGCAACGCTACGGCTTCGAGCATGAGAATTCCTAAGTATTAAATAAGTAAAATGAATAACCGCTAATTTTGACCTTTTGCGGCCTAAAATGGAAGATAAACGACGAATAAATTAAAGGTTAGTAACGAAAATGTATGCAAATGTCGTTCATTTAAATCAGCAATTCTTGTCTAGGATTTAAACACTTTGCGCTGATTTGATCGTAATCCATAAAAAATTGCAGGTATATACTCGACTTTATTTAATTGAACAGTGCTTTAAATTCAAAGCCAATGTGCTTATGATTGCAGCCTAATAAATGTACCGACGTTACTTTATTAAACGTGAAATTCAACTCCGTTGTGTGTCAGGTTGATGATGCCGTGAGTTGCAACGCTCCGACAGTAGAAGAGATGATATGTCGAACAACGATTTAGTCACCGTGAACAACCTCACTTTTTCACGGGGAGAGCGCAAGATCTTTGATGGTATTGATCTGCATGTTCCTGAGGGCAAAGTGACGGCCATTATGGGACCATCGGGAATTGGTAAAACAACACTGCTGCGTTTAATTGGTGGTCAGTTGTATCCCGAGCAAGGAGAGATCTGGTTTGATGGCGACAATATTCCCTCTCTCTCGCGTAAAAAACTCTACCATGCTCGCAAGAAAATGAGCATGTTGTTTCAATCAGGAGCTTTATTCACTGATTTGAATGTCTTTGATAACGTCGCCTTCCCATTGCGAGAGCATACGAATTTATCTGAAGAGCTGATTCGTACCATGGTGTTGCTTAAGCTTGAAGCCGTCGGTCTACGCGGCGCAGCACAATTGATGCCGAGCGAGCTATCGGGTGGCATGGCTAGACGCGCTGCGTTGGCGCGTGCGATCGCCCTGGATCCTGATTTAATCATGTATGATGAACCATTTGTCGGACAAGACCCAATCACCATGGGTGTCTTGGTTGAGCTCATTAGTAATCTAAATCAAGCGTTAGGTTTAACTTCTATAGTCGTTTCTCACGACGTGCCTGAAGTGATGAGTATTGCCGATTGGGTTTATCTGATGGCCGATGGCAAAATTATCGCTTTTGGCACACCAGAAGAGCTTAATAAGAATCCTGACCCTCGCGTTCAGCAGTTCTTACAAGGTGATGCAGATGGTCCTGTACCGTTTCGCTTCCCTTCTCAAAGTATCGAAAAGGACTTATTTGATGGTCGATAACTTTATGCATTTTGTCGCCTCACTAGGTAGACGAACGCTCTCCATCTGCGGAGCATTTGGTCGTGCGACTTTCATGCTGATTGGGGCACTGTTTACTAAGCCACAACCGCTCAAAAGCTTTCCTCTGCTCGTTAAACAACTTTATTCCGTAGGCGTCCAGTCTCTGGCGATTATCGTCGTATCTGGGTTGTTCATTGGTATGGTCTTGAGCCTACAAGGCTATGTTGTGCTGGTGGATTACGGCGCAGAGGGCAGTTTGGGGCAAATGGTGGCGCTCTCATTGCTACGTGAATTAGGGCCAGTTGTCACTGCACTTCTGTTTGCTGGTCGTGCAGGCTCTGCGTTAACTGCAGAGATAGGTTTGATGAAAGCGACGGAGCAACTCTCTAGCCTTGAAATGATGGCGGTAGATCCTTTGAAAAGAGTGATCGCGCCACGTTTTTGGGCTGGTGCTATTTCAATGCCATTACTGGCTATGATTTTCATGGCGGTGGGTATTTGGGGCGCCCAGCTTGTTGGTGTTGACTGGAAAGGTGTTGACCATGGCAGTTTTTGGTCAGCGATGCAGTCCTCAGTTGAACTAGGACAGGATATTGGTAACAGTATGATCAAGTGCTTTGCGTTTGCAATTACGGTTACTTGGGTCGCTCTATTTAACGGGTATGATGCTATTCCAACTTCGGAAGGGATCAGCCGAGCAACTACGCGCACTGTTGTGCATTCTTCTTTAGCAGTACTAGGACTAGACTTTGTACTGACCGCATTGATGTTTGGGAATTAATCATGCAACAAACACGTAAAACTGAATTATGGGTTGGCAGCTTTGTATTAGCGGGAATTTGCGCGATTCTTGTGATGATTTTTCAAGTTGCTGACGTAAAAAGCATTGGCTCTGGTGATACTTACACCCTCAAAGCTGAGTTCGATAATATTGGTAGTTTAAAAGTTCGCTCGCCAGTAAAAGTGGGTGGGGTTGTGATTGGCCGGGTAAGCAATATTTCGCTTAACCCAGATAACTTATTACCTGTTGTAACTCTATCGATCAATAGCAAATACAATCAATTCCCAGAAACGTCGAGCGTACAAATTTTGACGTCTGGCTTGATTGGTGAGCAATACATTGGTTTAGTACCAGGCTTTGTTTTTGACGATGAAGTCATGCTGGTCGATGGCGATACCATCGAAGACACCAAATCAGCGCTCGTGCTTGAAGACTTAATTGGTCAAGTGCTTTACAGCGTAGGTGGTTCAGACGATTCAAGTAAGGAATAACTATGTTAGCGAGATTATTACTTTCAGTTTGTGCTGTGTTTAGCGCGTTTGGTACAAGTGCAGCAGAAGTGGATAAAACTGAACCTTATAAGATGATGAAGCAAGTGGCTGAAGTCACTTTCGAAAGATTAAAAGCCGAGCAGCCGAAAATCAAACAAGACCCAGATTTACTTAAGGTGATTGTTGAAGAAGAGCTAATGCCTTACGTCAACTACCGCTATGCTGGGTTAAAGCTCCTAGGTCCAAACCTAAAAGGAGCGAAACGTGAAGACGTACTTGAGTTTATCGATGCATTTCGCGCGTATTTAATTGCTTCATATGCACAGGTGCTAACGCAATACAGTGACCAACAAATTGAATTTGGTCCTGAGCCTAGCATTGATGACTCTAAGCGTATCACCAGCATTAAAGTTGATATCATCGATACGCCGCGTCCAAACATCAAGCTTGAGTTCAAATTGCGTAAAGACAACAAATCTGGTGAGTGGGAAGCGTTCGATATGATTGCGGAAGGCATCAGTTTACTCTCTAGCAAACAGTCAGAATGGAATAGCAAAATTCGTCAAGAAGGCATTCTATCTGTCGCGAAAGATCTAGAGAAATTAGCTGCGGAACCGATTCGCTTTGAGGCGAAGAAATAATGGCCCAGACTCCCGCTCAGTGGCATTTAGATCAAAACATTCTTAAGCTAACAGGGGCACTTGATAGAGATACAGTGCCCTCATTGTGGGCGTATGCTCAGCAATGGCAACCAGCTCAAGCTGAGCTGGAATGCTCGTTAAAAGAGATAGAGCGCGTCGACTCTGCAGGAATGGTGATGTTAATCCACTTATTAGAGCATGCAAAAAAGCAAAACTGTCATATAATGCTCAGTTTCGTGCCGGCGCAACTGCGCACTTTGTTTCAACTGAGCAATGTTGAATCTTTAGTGGCCAAACACATACAGAATTATCAGGGGTAAATTGTGGATAGCGCAAAAGTACAACAGTTATTAGAAGAAGCACTAAACCTTCAAGAAGTGCATGTAAAAGGTGAAGGTAGCCACTATGAGGTGGTTGCTGTTGATGCTTGTTTCGATGGAATGAGCCGCGTTAAGAAGCAGCAGTTAATTTATGGTCCTCTGATGGAATACATCCAGCGTAACGACATTCACGCATTATCAATTAAAGCGTTCACACCAGAAGAGTGGGCTCGTGATAAGAAACTGATGTCGCTTTAAGGTTTATTGATGGAAAAGTTTCGAGTTATTGGGTCAGATAAACCACTCGTTGGTGAAGTGACCATTTCCGGTGCAAAAAACGCAGCACTGCCGATTTTATTTGCGTCTATCTTGGCGGAAGAGCCTGTAGAAGTGGCAAACGTGCCACACCTTCGTGATATCGATACAACCATGGAACTGCTTAAGCGTTTAGGCGCGAAAGTAAGCCGTAATGGTTCTGTTCACGTCGATCCAAGTAGCATTACTGAATACTGCGCACCGTATGATTTGGTGAAAACCATGCGTGCTTCTATTTGGGCTTTGGGCCCGCTCGTAGCGCGATTTGGTCAAGGTCAGGTTTCTCTACCTGGCGGTTGTGCTATCGGTGCTCGTCCTGTTGATCTGCATATTTCTGGCCTAGAGCAGCTTGGCGCAACGATTACGCTTGAAGATGGTTACGTTAAAGCTGAGGTTGATGGTCGTCTAAAAGGTGCGCACATCGTGATGGATAAAGTCAGCGTAGGCGCGACGATCACCATCATGTGTGCTGCAGCACTTGCTGAAGGCACTACAACGCTAGACAACGCGGCGCGTGAACCTGAAATTGTAGACACAGCGGATTTCCTAAATAAGCTTGGAGCAAAAATTTCTGGTGCAGGCACAGATACGATCACGATTGAAGGTGTTGAGCGCCTAGGTGGTTGTAAACACAACGTGGTTGCCGACCGTATTGAGACGGGAACATTCCTTGTCGCTGCTGCGGTATCTGGCGGTAAAGTAGTATGTCGTAACACTAACGCTCATTTGCTTGAAGCGGTTTTAGCCAAGCTAGAAGAAGCTGGCGCGCTTGTCGAAACGGGTGACGATTGGATTTCAGTTGATATGACTGATCGCGAGCTGAAAGCAGTGAGTGTACGTACAGCGCCGCATCCAGGCTTCCCGACCGATATGCAAGCGCAATTTACGCTACTAAACATGATGGCTAAAGGCGGCGGCGTGATCACTGAGACTATCTTTGAAAACCGCTTTATGCACGTACCAGAATTGATGCGTATGGGCGCGAAAGCCGAGATTGAAGGCAACACCGTTATCTGTGGTGATGTTGAGTCATTAAGTGGTGCGCAAGTGATGGCAACCGACCTACGAGCTTCGGCTAGTTTGGTAATTGCGGGCTGTATTGCTAAAGGCGAAACCATCGTTGATCGTATTTACCATATCGACCGCGGTTACGACAAAATCGAAAATAAACTGGCTGCACTTGGCGCAAATATTGAGCGAGTGAGCGAGGCAAGTTAAACTGCACCGCAGGTAACTTGGATATCAAGAGAGCCGAAACCTGAGTTTCGGCTTTTTTATATCACTCTCATGACCATAGTTATCCTTTATGGAAAGAGAGAAATTAATAGCTGTATCTGGCAAAAGCCGGTTCCTGGAGAACAAGAATGATTGCACTGTTACGTGTATTTGCTGTCGCTATCTTTGCGATTGTTATGTTTATTGGTGGTTGTGGTTACTGCCTATTAAGCCCCCGAAACCCTAAGCACGTTTTCACTTTTGGCCGCTTGTTTGCCAAGATGTCTCGTGTATTTGGGATTAAGTTAGAGCTGCGTATCCCTGAAGATGCGTATTCACGCGGCCAACATGTTTACATAGCTAACCACCAAAACAACTGGGACATGTTTACTGTTTCTGCTGCTGTGACTCCGAAAGTTGTGACAGTAGGTAAAAAGAGCTTGGCTTGGATGCCACTGTTTGGTCAGCTTTACTGGCTTACGGGTAACATTCTGATTGACAGAGCGAATCGCTCGAAAGCAAAAGGTACTATCGATCAGGTCGTGAGCAGCATGAAAGAAAGTGATGTTTCGGTGTGGATGTTCCCGGAGGGAACGCGTTCTCGTGGGCGTGGTCTGCTGCCATTCAAAACAGGTGCTTTTCATGCAGCAATTGGAGCAGGCGTGCCAATCATTCCTATCGTATGTAGCTCGACGAATAAAATTAAGCTGAACCGTTGGAACAATGGTCATGTGATTGTTGAAATGCTACCTCCAATCAGCACTGAAGGCTATGGTAAAGAGGGCATTCGCGAGCTAGCGAATATCTGTCGTGAACAGATGAAAGAGAAGCTTGAATCGTTAGATGAAGAAGTCAAACAGCGTAATGCTGCTTAAGTTTTACTGCGATATCATCACGAAAAGACAATAAAAAACGGGTAGCCTGAGCTACCCGTTTTTTTATGTTTGTCAGCAAGTGCAATTATTTGCGAACTGCAATTGCTTCAATCTCGATACCAACATCTTTCGGTAGGCGAGCGACTTCTACACAAGAACGTGCAGGGTAGTTTGCTACGCCGTGCTCATCAAAGAACTTGCCGTAAACTTCGTTCACCGTGCCAAAGTCGTTTAGGTCTTTAACAAAAACCGTTAGCTTCACGATATCTGACACTTTAAGGCCTGAAGATTCAACCACAGCCTTTACGTTTTCTAGAGACTGACGAGCTTGCTCTGCGATATCAGCAGACACTTCACCTGTCGCTGGGTTTACTGGGATTTGGCCTGAAGTAAGAACCATGTTACCTAGATCTACGCCTTGAACGTAAGGACCGATTGCTGCTGGTGCAGATTCAGTGTGAAGTACTTTCGTCATTTGATTTTTCCATCAGTTGTAGGGAATAAAGATTCTCAGTTTGCCTCTAAACCCTCGGTAGGTAAAGAGCAAAATACCCCGACATTGCAGGGTATTTTAAACGTATCACAGCCTAGTCGTGCGGTGTGTTTATCGCTCGGTTACGATCTCGCGTGAGAACACTTTCTCGCAGTATTTACACTTTAGGCGGATTTCTTGTTTCTTCTCGAACACGCTAAAGCTGCTTTCTACTGGTTCATTATGAGAAATACAGTTTGAATTCGGGCATTCAAATACATCATTGATGCGCTCAGGAAGCTCTAACGCGAGCTTTTTCACCACTTCATAGTTTTCGATTTGGTTCACGGTCGCGTGAGGAGCATACAGCGCCAACTTGCTCGCTTGCTCTTCATTAATAAACACATTTTCGATTTTGAGTAGATCTTTATGACCGAGTGCTGATGATGGCAAGTTCAGACCAATAGTAACGCGCTGTGATGAATTGTGCATATCGAACAGTCTTAGTACTTTGATGCCGATTTGCGCAGGGATGTGGTCGATGACCGTGCCATTTTTGATTGCTTCTACCTGCAATTGAGTTTCTTTAGCCATGGGTTTTCTCCTCGATTACAGTGTTTCGTTTAGAACAAGCGCCAACAGTGCTTGGCGAGCGTATACGCCATTTTGAGCTTGCTGGAAGAAGTAAGCATGAGGCGTTTTATCAACATCGGTTGTGATTTCATCCACGCGAGGGAGGGGGTGGAGTACTTTTAGGTTCTCGCGCGCCCCTTCTAGTAGTGCCGCCGTTAGGATGTAAGCCGACTTAATATGTGCGTATTCCGATTCGTCAAAACGTTCTTTCTGTACGCGTGTCATGTACAGAATATCCAGCTCAGGAATCACACTCTCCATGTCCGTGTGCAGGCTATATTGAATGCCAGCTTCGTCTAGCTCTTCGCAGATGTAATCTGGCATTGCCAATGCTTCTGGTGCAACAAAGAAGAAGCGGATGTTATTAAACTTCGCTAAGGCTTGAGTCAGTGAGTGCACTGTGCGGCCATATTTTAGGTCACCTACGAATGCGACGTTCAGGTTGTCTAGACGCCCTTGTGTTTCTGCGATGGTGTATAGGTCGAGTAGCGTTTGAGTTGGGTGTTGGTTTGCACCGTCACCAGCGTTGATCACTGGCACGCCATTTGAGAATTCAGAGGCCAAGCGAGCGGCGCCTTCTTGTGGATGGCGCATCACAAAGGCATCGACGTAAGAAGAGATGACCTGTACTGAATCTGCGAGTGTTTCGCCTTTTTTCGCCAGAGAGGTATTACCATCATTATCAAAGCCAATCACGTCACCACCAATGCGTTGAATCGCTGTTTCAAACGATAAACGTGTACGTGTTGATGGTTCAAAGAAACAACTGGCAACGACTTTGTTTTTAATCAGTTCTGGTCGAGGTGCTTTTTTAAGGCTGCCTGCTGTTTCTACGATAAGTTCCAGCTCTTCACGTGAAAGCTCTGGAATAGAGATGATGTGCTTCTGGTAAAGCGAGTTCGCCATGATCTTCTTCCCTATAACATTGATGACTATATCCAAATTGCCGAAAGGAATTTTGGACATAAAAAAACCTCCCCAAATGGGGAGGTTTTAAAATTCAATAGAATTAACGAAAATAACACCACGTAAGCGTAGTCGCTTAGCGAGAGCAAATCGCGTTTTCATGTTGGCAATTAGCTTGGTCATTTCTTAATCCTCAGACAAATTGCCGAGCATTATACGCTTAACTTTCGTGAACGCAAGCGATTACATCATGGTTTTTGGCAGCTGTTTTTGCGCGCTGGTTTAGCTTCCTAGCGTCGCAACCATCACGGCTTTGATGGTGTGCATACGGTTTTCAGCTTCGTCGAATACGATGGAGTATTCCGATTCAAATACCTCTTCTGTTACTTCAAGGCCTTTCATTCCGTATTTTTCAGCGACTTCTTTGCCGACGGTGGTTTCATCATTGTGGAAAGCAGGAAGGCAGTGCATGAATTTCACATGTGGATTACCCGTTTGCTTAATCACGTCCATATTGATTTGATATGGTGTCATTAACGCTACACGTTCATCCCATGCCTCGGCAGACTCACCCATAGACACCCAAACGTCGGTGTATAGGAAGTCACAACCTTTCACACCTTCCTCGACGCTTTCAGTTAATGTGATTTTTGCACCAGTTTGCTGCGCGATAGTTTGGCAAGTTGCCACCAGATCTTCTTCAGGCCAGAACGCTTTTGGCGCGACAAGGCGAATATCCATGCCCATTTTAGCGGCACCCACCATGAGCGAGTTGCCCATATTGTTGCGTGCATCGCCTAGGTAAGCGAAGGTCATTTCATGCAGCTGCTTACCGCGTCCGTGCTCTTGCATGGTCAGGAAGTCAGCAAGGATTTGGGTTGGGTGGAACTCATCAGTCAAACCATTCCACACTGGAACACCAGCATAAGTGCCAAGCTCTTCAACAATGGATTGGCCAAAACCGCGGTATTCGATGCCATCATACATGCGGCCAAGTACGCGCGCGGTGTCTTTCATTGATTCTTTATGGCCAATCTGAGAACCAGAAGGGCCGATGTAAGAGACTTGAGCGCCTTGATCAAAAGCTGCGACTTCAAACGCACATCGGGTACGAGTCGAAGATTTCTCAAAGATGAGTGCAATGTTTTTACCTTGAAGTGTCTTCTGCTCTGTTCCTGCATATTTTGCTTTTTTTAGCTCTGCAGACAGTTCGAGCAAGAACTGGATTTCTTTGGTTGAGAAATCCAATAGCTTCAAAAAGTTGCGGTTACGTAAATTGAAAGCCATAGCTCGTCCCTTAGTACGTGTGATTGAATTAATAGAATGCATTAAAACATATAAATGATTTATTTGTGAATAATTATTTTTGCGTAAAACTAAAAAAGGTTGATGTATTCACATCAACCTTAGTTTTTATTCATTTAATGTAAAAGGACGAATTGGTTATATATCGTCTCGCTCTATCGGACAGCTCATACAGCGAGCGCCACCACGACCACGACCAAGCTCGTTACCAGGTACTGTCAGTACTTTGATGCCAGCTTTATCGTATTTTTCGTTGGTGTATACGTTGCGTTCGTAACCAATCACTACGCCCGGTTTTACAGTTAGAACGTTATTGGCGTCATTCCATTGTTCGCGTTCCGCTTCATAGCTGTCGCCACCAGTGGTGATGATTTTCAGCTGATCTAAGCCAAGAGCGGACTCAATCGCATGCAGATAGTTATGTGAGGCTTGAACATGCATTTCACCGTTGCCTTTTGGTGTTAAGCGCCATGTGTCGAGATCTTTGCGCATGATCTCAGGGTAGACAGAGAAAGTATCTACATCCATATGGGTCATCACGGTGTCTAAATGCATACATGAACGGTGTTTAGGCAGATCAATTGCAATCACCTCGGTAGCTTGGCCTGCTTTAAATAGGCTTGCTGCAAGGTTCTCTACACCTTGCGCAGTCGTACGCTCAGACATACCGATCAGAACTGCACCTTTACCAATAACCAACACATCACCGCCTTCGACATTCGCATTATCATAATGCAGATCATCGTCACCGAAGTATTTAATAAAGTCTTGGCCAGCAAAAATTGGGTGCCAACGATAAATCGCACGTAAGTGGTTTGTTTCACGTTGGCGTGCAGGCATCATCATTGGGTTGAGCGATACACCACCATAAACCCAGCATGAGGTATCACGCGTAAATAGGTGGTTAGGTAGCGGCTCAATAACAAAATCCAGCGGACGCTTCATTTTTGGCAGCATAGAAGATGAGGTGATCGGCAGCTCTGAGTAAGCTAAGCCACCTAAAAAGATGCTGGCAAGGTGTTCATCATCCATTTCTGAAAAATATTGGCGTAGGTCTCGCGCAAAGGTTGGCCCGTAACGAAAGTCAGAAATCTGAGTATCTAGCAGCCACTGTTTTGCTTCTGGAACGGCGAGGGTTTCGACCAGTAAATCGTGGAGGAGAAGCACTTCTACATCTTGATCGCGTAGCGTGCGTGCGAACGCATCGTGCTCTTCACCTGCCGCTTCTACAGCAAGAACATCATCAAACAGTAATTCATGACAGTTTGATGGAGTTAAGTGGGTTAGGGCGCGCTCTGGGCGATTTAATAGAACTCGTCGAAGTTGACCAACTTCTGATCCAACGTACAGCTTGCTCATTTTGTATCCTTACAAATTTTCCAGCCGTTAGTTATGACAAGCTTCCTAGAAAGATGCAAATCACTACGCTTTGCCTATATTCTGATTTTTATTGTTTTTTAGATTTTAGTTTTGTTTGTTTTGCTAATGAAGTTTTGGTTTGGGTTTAAATTCTATTTTGTGAAATGTGGAGAGCGTGCGTTTTTATTCTAATTTTCCCATTGAGAAAGAATACATGCATAGTGCATAAAACGTGCATTTTTATTCTCAATTATGCATTGTTGAAGTAAATTTATTCGTTATGCTTCTTCGTTTTACACGTGAGTGTATTCAAGAAAGCGCCATAAACACGCACAGAAAGAGAAAATAACCGCATTAAGTGTCAGTTAGGATGTTCTGAATATTAAAAAATGCCATTTTTTGTTAATTTTTTGTTTCTTTGCGTGGACGGTTTAATATTTATATTCAAATAACCTATAAGAATCGCGGTGGTATGATGTTTGTTTGTGGCTTTTCATCGCAATCCATGCCATATTTCACCGGATCAGCATACTCAGTATCGGGTATAGTGTTTCTATCAAGTAACTAATCTGGAGCCAAAACATGTCTCACGAAGATGAATATCTATCAGTAGAAGAATTAATTGAGATTCAAAAGGAAGAGACTCGCGATATCATTGCAGCATTGCTAGAAGATGGCAGCGATCCAGATTCGCTATACGAAATCGAGCACCACCTGTTTGCAGAAGATTTTGACACGCTAGAAAAAGCGGTAGTTGAAGCATTCAAGATGGGTTTTGAAGTGCTTGAAGCGGAAGAAACTGAAGATGAAGATGGCAACAAGTTGCTTTGCTGTGACGCAACCATGGAATCAGCATTAGACGCAGAAGCCATTGATGCGCAAGTTGAAAAACTGATTCACTTGGCAGAAAAATACGACATCATCTATGACGGTTGGGGTACGTACTACGAAGGCGAAGATGCGCTTTACCCTGAAGAAGATGAAGACGACGAGTAATCAAAGCTCACCTCTTTTAGAGAAACCAGCGTTAAACGCTGGTTTTTTTATACCTTGAAAATGGCATCCAACAACAGATGAATGTGGAGGTGATAAATAATTCACATTGAGTTTATAGGGGATTTCTCCCTATAATGCGTGAAAATTGATCTAGCGCAAGGTGTATATGCAACTCTCACTCGCCGGTTTATGGCAAGTCTCTCCACTGACGGACCTCTCGATTCCACAGGATGACATCACTTTTCCCGCCCCTTTAAGTCTAGTCCTGCCTGATGAATTGACGGAGGAAGCGATCCGTCAACAAGAATGGCACCTGATGCATGACATTGAAGTGGATGAGGCGATGATGGCATTTCCTGCAGTGGAAATGGTAATGGGTGGTGTTGATTACCATGCGGAGGTACGTTTGAACGGCGTGGCTGTGTTTGATTGTGATGGCTCGCAAAGTGTGTATAAAAAAGACATTCGCCCATACATGCAAATGGGGCGTAATCGCTTTGAGATATTGTTCCTAGAGGAAGAAGAAGATCTTTTATTCGATGAGGATAAGCCAGAGCTGTGCCCGCTTTCTGAACATCAATATAAGAAAAGTGATGAGCGACTGGGCGTGTGGCAAGAACCGTACTTGCAGTTTATTCGCAACGTGCGTTTAGATCGCGTGGCAACCGAGCAGATTTGGCACCATGGTGGCGGGTGTGAATTTAAGGTCGATTTGTATTACCAGACATTTGCGCCAGGACTAGTGTCAGCAGCGGTAAAGTTTAATGGCATGACTTACCATATCCCAATTGACGTTCGTGCAGATCACGCCAGTGCACTCTTTCAGATTGAAGCGCCAAAGTATGCTGATCTTAATGACCCTGATCCAAATGATCTCTATCAGTTGTCTGTTGAATTGGATGGGCAACGCCAAAACTTCACTGTTGCATTGAGCCAGGAGCTTTGCGTTACCCATGTTGTGCTTTAACGTCTGATAATATTTTTTATTACAGTACCTTAAGCATTACGACTTCACATGCATCATGCCCTGTTTGTCCAAGCGGGGCATCGAGATGCTCAAAGCCTAGCTTTTCATACAAGCCTACCGCCTCTCTTAGACATTCGGTCGTTTCTAAATAGCACTGCTGATACCCAAACTGTTTCGCCAGTTGTAAGCTCAATGCGACGATGCGTTTGGCTAAACCGTGTCCTCGTGTTTGAGGTAAGAAGTACATCTTTTGCAGCTCACACACATTTGGCTCACCAGCTAAAGGGGCAAAGCCACCGCCACCAACGATCTCTCCGCGATGTTCAATGACCCAATAGGAGGCGCCGCATTGATTGTAAACCGAATACATATCATCAAGCGTTGGATCGGCCACACCATAACCTTTGTCTGCGGTTAAGCCGTATTCAGCAGAGACTTTACGAATTACGTCTGCCACTTGCGGGTTGTCTGCTTTTGTAAGAGGTCGAAGAACGTATTCCTCTGCCTGACATACTTTTATCAGCCCTTTTAGGTAAGTCTCTAGACCAAGTTTGAGTTGTTCTTGCTCACAGTCATCAAGTTGTGTAAGCAACTGCTCAAAAAAGCTGTTTTGCTGTTGGTCTAGTTGCGATAACGCCTGCTGTCCTTGAATTGTGAGCACTACGAGTTGGCTTCGTTTATCTTTCGGGTTTTCGATGCTCTCAACCAAACCTAATTTAATCAAACCAGTAATGGTGCGGCTTGCATTGGACTTGTCGACACTAAGCTGCTGCGCCAGTTGGTTTATGGTCAATGGCTGCAATTGGATTTCACCTAATGCGTGCGCTTGTACCGGGGTAAGAGCGACATCGCCGCATTGTTTATCGAGCATACCAAGCAATCGGACGGCTTGACGGGAGTAGTGTCGGAGTTGACGAGCGTTCATTATCACTTACCTCTAAAAATAAAGTTGCGCACCGCAATTAAATTAATTGCGGTACGCAACTTTGTCAATGATAAATGTCATTTGGCTCGTTAGGAGACGTAGTGAGCCTCCATGTTTAAGCGTGGTGATGTAAACAAAACTGCGGTGCTGGAGTTTTTGCTGATGATTTACGCATCCATACTTTCTCGTGGAAGTAGTAAGCCACCGTATTCAAACTCGGCTCTAGCATCGCCATTACGCCGCCGACAAATGCATCACCTGTTAGTAAGTAAACCACGGTAAAAGCGACGCTGAAGTGCACGGTCGCAAAGCTTGCGGTTTTTAATTTGGTCATCCACTGACGAGCTTTAAGTGCTGGGACTTTTGCCCATGCCTTTTCATGAAAGTAGAAGGCTACGGTGTTCACTGAAGGCTCAATCATGGCAATTAAACTACCAATTAAAATGTCGCCTGTGAGTACGTAAGCGACACTAAATGCGATAGTAAAATGCAGTGCTGCGAAAGTTAGTGTCTTTTTCATGATAATTACTCAATCGTGTTTGTTTCGATGAGTTTATTATCGATAATAATTCTCATTAATACTAATGGATGATGAGTATTGTTGCGATAGGGGAAAGCTATTGATGATGGTTTTTGGTGAAAGATATACAAAAAAGGTTGACCATGATGGCCAACCTTTGGATTCAAAGTGAGAAGTGTTAGTTCTTCTCTTTCACTGAGGTTTAAAGTGCAGCGATCGTTGTCTTCTGCTCTTCTAGCTTAGCTAGTGTCTCTTTGTAGCCTTCAAGCTTCTCACGCTCTTTAGCAACAACCGCTTCAGGTGCTTTCGCTACAAAGCCTTCGTTGCCCAGTTTGCCTTCGATACGCTTGATTTCGCCGTGCGTCTTCTTGATTTCGCCATCTAGACGAGCAAGCTCTGCATCTTTGTCGATCAAACCCGCCATTGGGATCATCAGCTCAGACTTGCCAACCAGTGCCGTTGCACACGCAGGGGTCTCTTCGCCGGCTTCAAGCACGCGTACTGCTTCTAGCTTCGCTAGAGACATCAATACTTGTTTGCTTGCTTCTAGACGAGAGGCGTCTTTCTCATTCGCTGCTTTCAGCATAACGTCTAGAGGCTTGCCAGGGTTGATGTCGTACTCTGCACGTAGGTTGCGGATGCTAGTGATGAACGCTTTCACCCATTCGATGTCGTCTAGCGCTTCTTGGTGGAAGTTCGCTTCGTCGAATTGAGGCAGCGTTTGTAGCATGATTGTCTCGCCCTCAACACCGTCAACTAGTGGCTTGATGCTTTGCCAGATAGTTTCAGTGATGTAAGGAATCACTGGGTGAGCTAGACGTAGCGTCTTCTCAAGTACCGTGATTAGCGTACGGCGAGTACCACGCTGTTGTGCTTCAGTACCCTTCCATAGAACGGGTTTAGTTAGCTCTAGGTACCAGTCACAGAATTGGTTCCAGATGAATTCGTAAAGCGTGTTCGCAGCCATATCTAGACGGAAGTTGTCGATATGGTTGTTGAACGCTTTCGCTGCGAGTTCAAACTGAGACTCGATCCACTTGTCTGCTAGTGAGTACTCGATCTCACCTTCACCAAAACCACAATCTTGCTCTTCTGTGTTCATCATTACGTAACGGCTTGCGTTCCATAGTTTGTTACAGAAGTTACGGTAACCTTCAAGACGCTTCATATCCCAGTTGATATCGCGACCTGTTGATGCCATTGCTGCAAGGGTGAAACGCAGTGCGTCTGTACCGTATGCTTCGATACCGTTTTCAAACGTCTTACGCGTGTTCTTCTCGATCTTCTTCGCTAGCTGAGGCTGCATCATGTTGCCACAACGCTTCTCTACTAGAGACTCTAGGTCGATACCATCGATCATGTCGATTGGGTCAAGTACGTTACCTTTCGACTTCGACATCTTGTCGCCGTTTTCGTCACGGATTAGGCCGGTAACGTAAACTGTCTTAAATGGTACTTGTGGTTTACCATTTTCGTCTTTCACGAAGTGCATGGTCATCATGATCATGCGCGCAACCCAGAAGAAGATGATGTCGAAACCAGTAACTAGAACGTCTGAAGGGTGGAATACTTTCAGATCGTCAGTTTGCTCTGGCCAACCTTGAGTACCGAACGTCCATAGTGCAGAAGAGAACCATGTATCCAATACGTCTTCGTCTTGGTGCAGTTCAATGACTGACTCTAGGTTGTTGTTCTTGCGAACTTCTTCTTCAGTGCGACCTACGTAAACATTACCTTGGTTGTCGTACCAAGCTGGGATGCGGTGCCCCCACCATAGCTGACGAGAGATACACCAGTCTTGAACGTCACGCATCCAAGAGAAGTACATGTTTTCGTATTGCTTAGGAACGAATTGGATGTCGCCGTTTTCTACTGCTTCAACCGCTGTTTTCGCTAGAGGCGCAGTACGTACGTACCATTGGTCAGTTAGCATTGGTTCGATAACCACGCCACCACGGTCGCCGTAAGGAACTTGTAGATCGTGATCTTTCACTTCTTCAAGTAGACCTAGCTCGTCGAATTCAGCAACGATAGCTTTACGAGCGGCAAAACGCTCCATACCGTGGTATTTAGCTGGTAGCTCAGTGCTGTAAGCGTCGCTTGCTTCGCCGTTAGTGTTGAATACTTCTGCTGCGTCGCGGATGTTCGCGTCGAAAGTCAGAATGTTGATCATTGGTAGCTGGTGGCGCTTACCAACTTCGTAGTCGTTGAAGTCGTGCGCAGGTGTGATTTTCACACAGCCAGTACCTTTTTCCATATCGGCGTGCTCATCGCCCACGATTGGGATGCGACGATCAACGATAGGAAGGATGATTTCTTTACCGATAAGATCTTTGTAACGTGGATCTTCTGGGTTAACTGCAACACCCGTATCGCCTAGCATGGTCTCTGGACGAGTCGTTGCAACAACGATGTAGTCTTTGCCATCCGCTGTTTTAGCACCATCTGCTAGTGGGTAGCGGAAGTGCCACATGTGGCCTTTAGTGTCTTTGTTCTCTACTTCTAGATCTGAGATCGCTGTGTGTAGCTTTGGATCCCAGTTAACTAGACGCTTACCGCGGTAGATTAGATCGTCTTCGTATAGACGTACGAAAACTTCTTGAACGGCGTTAGATAGACCATCGTCCATCGTAAAGCGCTCACGGTCCCAGTCTACTGATGCGCCAAGACGACGAAGCTGTTTAGTGATAGTGCCACCAGATTCGCCTTTCCATTCCCAGATTTTGTCGATGAAAGCTTCACGACCGTAATCGTGTTTTGTTTTGCCTTCTTCTGCAGCGATCTTACGCTCAACAACCATCTGAGTTGCGATACCAGCGTGGTCAGTACCTACTTGCCAAAGGGTGTTTTTACCCTTCATACGTTCACAACGGATAAGCGTATCCATGATCGTATCTTGGAACGCGTGGCCCATGTGTAGGCTACCAGTGACGTTCGGTGGCGGGATCATGATGCTGTATGATTCTTTAGTAGTGTCACCGTGTGGCTTAAAGTAGCCTTTCTCTTCCCAAGTCTGATACAGAGCTTGTTCGATTGAAGTTGGGTTGTATGTCTTTTCCATAGCGCTCTTTTAATGGATACGTTGATGGTTGAATCTTAGTCAATCTTTATAAGTGAGGGATCTTAACAAGATCGCCTTAACTATAAGGATTGACCGTTAAGGATATTGAATTTCGATCGTTTGCAGCTGGTAACCTGCTTGACGGTAAATTTTATATCTTTCTCTTGCGAGTTGTTTAGCTTTTTCTTCGCAGGGCACGAAGTCTACCACTTGAGCAAACTTGTTCGCAAAGGTTGTCTCATTTTCCGCCAAATTAATTACCAATTGACGATTCCAAGACGGCTTTACACCGTTATGGCCGATCTCAATATTGGTGGCGTATTTCGGTCCTTCGCCTACGAGGTTATGTGCCATGAACTTGTCTGCATCAACTTGCCAAAAGGCTTCAGCGAGCTGCTCGGCGTGTGGTTTGTCTTGGCAGTTTAAATACACTTTAGCGCCTTGGCGGGCAAAGTGCTGCGCCAAAAACACAATGTACTCTTCAAAGCCAGCCACCGTTGCTTGCGGGCTCTCTTCGTTAATGATGTAGAAGGTTGCAGTTTGCATCATTCTCTCACTTGCCTTGGGTCTCTTCCTAAGACCATCTTAAATCCCATTTTCATTTTAGAAAATTAGGATAATAAAAAAGGGCCTTGCGGCCCTTTTAGATGTTGTTCAGAAATTACTCTTCTGTCTCTTGGCCGCTGCGGTTCAAAAGGAATTGGACAAGCATTGAGACAGGACGGCCCGTTGAGCCTTTCGCTGCGCCTGATTTCCACGCAGTACCTGCGATATCGACGTGAGCCCAGTTGTACTTTTTAGCAAACTTAGACAGGAAGCAACCTGCAGTGATAGTACCAGCAGGACGGCCACCAATGTTTGCCATATCCGCAAACGGGCTCTTCAACTGCTCGTGGTACTCATCTGCCATTGGTAGACGCCATGCACGGTCACTTGCTTGCTCGGAAGCATTCACTAGTTCGTGAGACAGTGGGTTGTGGTTAGAGATAACGCCACTGATGTGGTGACCTAGTGCGATAACACAAGCACCAGTTAGGGTTGCAACGTCAACCACGCAGTCTGGTTCGAAACGCTCTACGTAAGTCAGTGCGTCACAAAGAACAAGACGACCTTCCGCATCCGTGTTCAGAACTTCTACAGTTTGACCAGACATTGTCGTTAGGATATCACCTGGACGGTAAGCGTTGCTGCCTGGCATGTTTTCACAGCCTGCTAGAACACCAATAACGTTAATTGGTAGGTTTAGCTTCGCTAGCGCTTTCATTGTACCGAATACCGATGCCGCACCACACATGTCGTACTTCATCTCATCCATACCTTCGCCCGGTTTTAGAGAGATACCGCCTGAATCGAAGGTTAGACCTTTACCTACTAGCACAATCGGTTTTGCATCTGAGTCAGGGTTACCTTTGTACTCGATGATAGACATCATAGATTCGTTTTTAGAACCACGACCGACTGCTAGGTAAGAGGTCATTCCCAGTTTTTCCATCTCTTGCTCACCAATGATTTTGGTGGTTACGGTTTCGTAATCGTCCGCTAGACGACGAGCTTGAGAAGCGAGGTAAGCTGGGTTAGCTACGTTTGGTGGCATGTTGCCAAGGTCTTTTGAGGCTTTGACACCAGATGCGATAGCTAGACCATGAGTGATTGCTTTTTCACCCAAGTTTAATTCACGACGCGTTGGGACATTGAAAACAAGCTTGCGCAGTGGGCGGCGAGTTTCAGGTTTAACGCTCTTGAATTGATTAAATGTGTATAGACCATCTTTAGTCGCTTCTACAGCCTGGCGTACTTTCCAGTATGTATCGCGACCCTTAACATGCAGTTCAGTTAGGAAACATACCGCTTCCATTGAGCCTGTCTCGTTAAGTGTGCTGATCGTCTTTTGAATGATTTCCTTGTACTGGCGCTCGCCAAGTTCACGCTCTTTGCCGCAACCGACAAGCAAAACGCGCTCTGACAAAACACCTGGTACTTGATGCAGTAGCAGCATCTGACCAGGTTTACCCTCTAGATCACCACGGCGAAGTAGTGAACTGATGTAACCGTCACTGATTTTATCAAGTTGTTCGGCTACTGGAGAAAGGCGACGTGGTTCAAACACACCAACAACGATACATGCGCTACGTTGTTTCTCTGGACTGCCACTTTTTACACTGAACTCCATGCGTACTCCTACATCCTGAAGACAAATTGCTCTAAATGTTAGATAATGATCGCTTACTTGTTGAATTTTAGCTCCAGGCTTACATGCAGAGCTGATTAAGCGACTAACATCTAGTTTATAATTTTTAAAAAAATAAATGGTTCAACGGGAAACTATAGTGATTCGACCAAAAAAACAAGTTTTGTATAGGTAATTTCAGCGTGATTATTGTTAGATATTTGATCCGCGAAACACTCAAGAGCCAATTTGCGATTTTTTTCGTACTTTTTTTGGTGTTTGTAAGCCAGAAATTCATAAGTGTTCTTGCTGATGCTTCTGATGGGGATATTCCTGCTGGATTGATTTTCTCGATTGTTGGTTTGAATATGCCAGCAATGGGTCTATTAATGCTGCCTTTAAGTCTGTATATCGGCATATTGATCACATTTGGTCGTCTGTATGCAGAGAGCGAAATTGTCGTGATGAACGCGACAGGTATTGGTAACAAATTCTTGGTACAAGCGGCCTTGTACTTAGCGCTGATTACTTCTGCTGTGGCGGCTTTTAATGCATTGTGGTTATCGCCGTGGTCTCAAGACCGTGTAGAGCAACTTTATGAACAAGTGGCGGCAGAAAACAGCGTTGACTTGCTAAAGAAAGGGCAATTCCAAGGCACGCCAGATGGTTCATCGGTTGTGTTCATTGATGACATTAAAGACAATACATTGAGCAACGTTTTTGTCGCGCAGATGCGCCCGAGAGATTCAGTATTGCCGAGTGTGATGTTCTCGTCCTCTGGTGAAGTAAAAGAACTGTCGGACGGCCGTCAGGTCATCACCATGAAAGAAGGCACGCGTTATGAAGGTGTGCCGACTCGCGTTGAATATATGATCACAAAATTCGATGAATACGAAGGCGTTATCGGCCAGCGTGAGGTCAAAAAGAAAGGGCGAGATTGGGAAGCGTACCCAACGGTTGATTTGATTGGACACCCAGACCCAGAAGCGCAAGCGGAGCTGCAATGGCGAATTTCGTTATTTGTGTGTATTCCACTCTTAACGATGCTGGTTATTCCTTTGTCGGCGGTGAATCCGCGTCAGGGACGATTTGCCAAAATGGGGCCCGCGATTCTTATTTATCTAGCGTATTTCCTGGCGATTAGTGCAACAAAATCTGCATTAGAAGATGGTGACATTCCGGCGGCAATCGGCATGTGGCCAATTAATGCGATGTTACTGATTGTCGCAATCATGGCCAATATGATGGACAGCGTTGCTGCTCGACGAATAAAAGACAAATTCCGTAAGAAGAGGCTCGCGTAAGCTGTGTTCAAAATCTTAGACCTTTACATCGGTAGAACCATCATCTCTACCACTGCCTTGGTTTTAGCGACGTTTGTTGGCTTATCGGGCATCATCAAGTACGTAGAACAGTTACGTAAAGTAGGGCGAGGCGTGTATGACCTCACTCATGCGTTGTACTTTGTGTTGCTCAGTGTGCCGCGTGATATCGAAATGTTCTTCCCAATGGCAGCATTACTCGGTGCCCTTATTGGTTTGGGTATGTTGGCGTCAAGCTCTGAGCTGGTGGTGATGCAAGCTGCTGGTTTCTCAAAGTTGGATATCGGGTTATCCGTGCTCAAAACGGCGGTGCCACTTATGCTTATCGTTATGACGTTAGGGCAATGGGGCGCTCCAGAAGCACAAAAGATGGCTCGTGACCTACGATCCTTTGCGATATCTGGAGGTAGTATTGTCTCAGTTCGTTCTGGAGTTTGGGCTCGTGACGCAAACGACTTTATCTTTATAGGTAAAGTCGAAGACGACAAGCTTTATGCTTTAAATATGTGGCGTTTTGATGATGATAAGAATCTACAAAAGGTTATCTTTGCTGAAGAGGTCGACTATCAACAAGATAACAATTGGTTGATGCGAGACGTACAAATCACGGATATGAAAAATGAAAACGTGATTTCGAAGCAAGACATCGAACAGATGGAATGGCATACGTCATTGGCTCCAGATAAGCTAGCTGTGGTGACGGTAAAGCCTGAAGAGTTATCACTGAGCGGTTTGTATGATTACGTGACCTATCTGAAAGCATCTGAGCAAGATGCATCTCGCTATGAATTGGCGTTTTGGCGTAAGTTGACACAGCCGCTTTCAATTGCCGTGATGATGTTGATGGCGCTATCGTTTGTTTTCGGTCCACTCAGAAGTGTGACCATGGGGGCAAGGGTATTGTCGGGCGTGGTTGCCGGGTTTACTTTTTATATATCCAGTGAGTTCTTTGGCCCATTAAGCTTGGTATATGGCATATCCCCAGTGTTTGGTGCATTGGCTCCGAGCCTGGTGTTCTTAGCCATTGCGATTGCGCTGCTGAGAAGAAAGCTGTAGCTGAAGTATCACCGAATAAACCATGTATCATCGGATAAAGTGTAAAAGGAAGGCATTATGCCTTCCTTTTTTGTATTCCCGGATAAGTTAGTTTGCCTTAGGCAACACAACAACCTCTGTTTTTGCCCAAATGTCGTGGAACCCACGTTTCTTGGGATCAATCGGTACAGTCAGGTTTGCCAAACCAAAGCCAGATGTTGCAATGCGAATCAGGGCTTGAGTGACTGTAATCGGCGCACCGTCTTTGGCATTGCGAACTCGAAGTTTCCAAGCGCGCATCCCAAGTGTTTGCCCTGCTCGCGTCCAGAAGAAGACAAAGAAGTATATCCATACAACCGCAAGATACAGTGTAAATAGAGGGCTTAATACAGGGTGCTTTCCGAGCATATCAGCGGCATCTGCGTACTCGCCATAGCTCAACAGCCCTGCTGCATTTAGTGCAAATACAACGGCCATAACAATACCTGCGGCCATCATTTCAATTGCGATAATAATCAATGTGTCGTAAATCAACGCTGCAAGTCGACGAAAGAGACCTGCAGGTGGAAGAGTTGTAGACGTTGTCATTATTCCATCACTTACCTTAAAAATTGTGCGTCAGAATATAGATTCCCTCACCAAGAGAAAAGAGACCTAACGCACAGAGTCTTTAATTATGCATAAACGAAGTGACTTTTCTGCAGTGTGTTATGAACACATATCATGATGTACAAGGCCTTTCAGTAATCTATTTCAACTGAACTTTACTTGTCTAACCATTAGCTTTTTGGTCTGTAACTAGATTAGACAGATGAGAGAGTTGGTGTTTCTCATCTTCGGTATAATGCTGGCTCAAGGAGAGCTCTAAAGCTTTTTCTGATAGCTTGGTTGCAGGTGATAAAAACAACTTGGGGTGCATACTAGAAAGAGCCAGCAAGGCTTTTTGTAGGCGAATCTGTATTTGGAGTTGCGCTGCACCATCGTGCGCGATTGGCAAAAAGACATCATCAAACAAATCCTGGCAGCGCAATGCGGGCACAAATAGTCTAGGGTATCGAGTCTTGGTGGGAGGTTCGCTGAGTAACTCTCCCCACAATGAAAGGGCTCGTACAGAACGCCCAAGAACATCAATCGCGGTACCGTTATCATTCACGGCGGGGGAGAGAGCTCGTGAGGCGATCTCCGCCATGACGACTAATCCAAAACGAGGATCTTGATCATAGGAACGCTCCGTTCGAATCGTGAAGGCCGCAGTTATTTCGTTTTCGTCTGGCAACGCTCCACAAACCCAAGCCAATGGTTGACTCACATATACAAAGCTTCCTGGTTGTCGTTCAAGATAGATAGTGCATTGGTTTGCTTCGGCAATACTATCGAGATGATGCATATCAACATGCTGTAAGTAGCCAATTTCTTGGCTGAAAATAGGTGTACTTCCTCTGGGTTTATGTTCTGGGTGGCTCCACGGGTGAGCACCTAGCCAACGCTCTTTGCCCCGTTTTCTTATCGCATCTAACAAGGCTTGCTCCACGTATGACGTGGTTTCACTGACCCTCCCTAGTACGGAAAGGTGCTGAATCCAACGTAGCAGAGTGAGTATGATCATCACGATTACGGCGATGGTCACGATGAACAGATAAATTTGTGCTTGTTGATGATAGGCACCAATGCCTAGCGCGATAATGCCTACCAAGCTAAATAAAAAAGAGCCAAGAAAGGTTGCCAAAGCATTTTGCGTTGTGCTGTCTTCCATCAACAGTTTGGTGGCCCGTGGCGTTACCCCTGCACTAGCGGCACTGTACGCTGAGACCATTATATTGAGCGAGAATGTGGTCACCGCAAGCATGGAAGTCGCGAGGATATTTAATATGTTGTTAAGCAAATCCTTACTGACGTTGATTGCAGGAGGCAGAGTAATGAACTGGTTTAAAACAATGGATATTAGGGCGGTGGCGACAGCAAGTAAGGCATAAAGTGACGTGCGAACCCACAGTTTGCGCGTCATTTGCTTCAGTAACCATTGCCATTTTGACCCAGTCATTCGTATGCTCCTATTCAGTTCTTACTTGAAAGTAGATAGAAAATTCAGAAAGTTATTCTTGCTTAAGCATAGGTTAAATCTTCCTCGTTTTACTTGGGATTTCATGCATCATGAGAGTAAGAAAGCCGCTTGCTTCAAAGAATGGTGTTCTTGAGGTGTGAATTACCAAGATTCTGTTACCTTAATTGATAGATGCATTAAAAGTATGTGATAGAAAAGAGGTAGCCATGATTGTAATTACAGGTGCAAGTAGCGGTTTAGGGGCTGAGCTGACAAAGCGTTATGATGCGGAAGACAAAGAGACGTATATCATAGGAAGAAACACAGAAAAACTATCCGCACTAGCTAAACAACTCTCTCATAGCGTCGGCTATCAAGCTTGCAACCTCTCATTACATCAAGATGTGAAACGCCTATTTGATGGGATGAAGCAGCCGCCTGAAATGGTCATTCATAGTGCAGGAAGTGGTTATTTTGGCGAACTGGAAGAGCAGGAGCCGGAAGAGATTCAAAAACTGATTGATAATAACCTGAATTCTGCGATTTATGTGTTAAGAGAGTTAGTAAAGCGTTACAAAGATCAACCGATAAAAGTGGTCATGGTTATGTCTACTGCTGCGCAACAGCCTAAAGCGCAAGAGTCTACGTATTGTGCTGTGAAGTGGGCTGTCAAAGGATTAATCGAGTCGGTTCGTTTGGAGTTAAAAGGAAAGCCAATGAAAATTATCGCGGTTTATCCTGGTGGAATGGATACGGAATTCTGGAAAACAAGCGGCAACACGATGGACACGAGTCACTTCATGCAAGCGGAAGATGCTGCCGAGATGGTCCATACGGCTTTGTCGAGCATTGGGAATGGTTATGTTTCTGATATTACAGTGAATAGAGTTTAAAAAAGAGTTACGTATACTCATTTTCATCTGGATCAGTAGTAGGAAATGGAGTGTACGTTTCTTATGAGTACAGCTTTGTCACACTTTGTGGCGAAATTATCAGCAAACGATAGTTATTTAAGGTATTTCTGCTTGCGCAGATCAAAAGCTTCCGTATAATGCCAACCATCAAAGGGCAATAGCCCAAAGATGCCGGTGTGGTGAAATTGGTATACACGACGGATTCAAAATCCGTTGCCTTCGGGCGTGGCGGTTCAAGTCCGCCCACCGGTACCATAATTCATATGATAAAGCCTCGACGTAAGTCGGGGCTTTGTTGTATCTAGGGTTTGTGAATTCAAATCCAGCGTGGCGTCAGGAATGCCAGGCCCAGTCAGTCCACTCTTTACTGCTTTCCATTTTTACTTTTCTAAAAATAAAAAAGCGCGAGGTATTACCTCGCGCAAGCTACTACATGATAATAGTAGGGAACAGCTTATAGAGCTGTGAACAAGGTGTTCTGTGAGTCAGGTGTCCAATCGGCTTGAGAGACGTGTGGGACGTTGACGAGATAACGTTTGCCAGAGTACGTCACAACATCTCCCTCTTTATATGAAACATTCACTTCCCAATTTGTTGCCGGATCAGCATTGGTCCAAAGGCTAGAGGTTGGGGAAGGTGCCCAGTCCTGCTGTGCGTTATGGCTGGTCACTGCTTGGTAAACGGTGCCTAAATGTAGGACGTAGTCGCCAGCGTTGTAGCTATGACCAACTTGCCAGTTTGGTGTGTAGTTATCCATCGTATCGAATACATAGCCAGCTTGTTTTGCTAGTCGGATAAATTCCGTTAATTTAGGTAAATTCTTGGTTGCGCCCATTCCTCGCTTACCGTCTTCAAACAAAAACTCATGCGTTAGAATAATGACCTTGTCTGCGTGGAGTGGTGTACCACATGGAAACTCTTGTGCTTTTGAATTGATAGGGTTGATGGTGGTAGGAGCACAGTTGTTCAATGCTGCATCTACGTAACCTAGGAAAGGTTCTGCCTCTGTTAGACTGTTGGCTGGCATTGCTATCCCCCAGTTTTCAGGTGCCCAATCCACATCCCAACCATGTGTTTGATAGCCTTTATTAGCCAGAATGTTTTGTACCGCAATTGAGGCTTTCACACTGTTTGATGGGTCGTTGATATTACAAACGTAGCCTGGTTCCCAAGGTTTAAAGTCATCAGACGTTGCACATAATCCATCGGCTTTGAAGTCTTTAGTCACGCGCCAGCCGTTGGTGTAGGGCAGTCTAGCAAACTCTGTTGCCTTATAATTCGGGTAGCTTGTAATGTTAGGCAGATACTTTTCTAAAACAGATAAGTTTTCTGTAAACATTGAGGCATCGTAAACAGGATCTTGGTACGAGTTAAGCTGGTGGTCGCCGGTAGCATTACATTCTGCTGCGCTATTAGGTCCAAACTCATCAACGCAGTTATGAACCATATGATCGTAACTATGGTTCGCGACAATATGACCAGTGTCTAATGCGAGCTTTAAGGCTTCTAGCGAACGGTCTTCATTCTCATCACCAATTCCGTCTAAGTGCCAAGCATTAAAGTAAAACGTCGCTTTGATATCTTCTTGGTTAAGTACTTGAATAACGTCAATAGATGCATTGATTGGTCCATCATCAAACGTTAGATAAATGGTGCCTTTAGAGTCGGTTTGAGCAAATGAGTATTGTGATAGTGCGGCACTTACAAGCGTTGCAATAGCTAATTTATTAAATTTCATTCTCTATTCCTTTTTAGAAATTAATAACGACGTTGTCAGTAGTAATATATTGATAATTTGAAACCTAATGTGGTGTCTTAATTTATTTCCTGACTTTTATCCTAGACCTAAATAATTACTAAAAAACAGGTCGTATTTTCTAAATTGGGATTGTGTTCACGAATAATGCAACCGGTTGCGCTTTTTTGTCTTGGTTATTTTTGCTACAGTTTTTGCAGGTTGAAATTTACACAACGGGAGTAAGGCTATGAAAAAGATCCTTTTATGCTGTAGCGCAGGGATGTCAACCAGTATGCTTGTTAAAAAAATGGAGCAAGCAGCTGAAAATAAAGGAATTGAGTGCAAAATTGACGCGATGTCAGTGAATGCATTTGAAGATGCAATTAAAGAGTACGATGTTTGTCTTCTCGGGCCTCAAGTACGTTTTCAGCTAGAAGAGCTAAGAAAAACGGCGCAAGAGCATGGTAAAAACATTGATGCGATTTCTCCTCAGCATTATGGAATGATGAAGGGAGAAGAAGTACTAGAGCAAGCATTAGAATTAATTAACTAAACCATAGTTTTAAATTAAAAAAGATAACTGTACATCAAATATAAATATTTGATGCGGGTTTCTTTTACCTAAAATAAGGATGGATTCTATGAAGCTTTATGACGCAATTATAGGCGCAGTCGAAAAGCATATAGCCCCTATAGCAGCAAAAGTGGGGAATCAGCCCCATGTTCGAGCAATGAGAGACGGTTTTATAGTTGCAATGCCGTTTATTATTGTCGGTAGTTTCATTTTGATTTTTGCATTCCCACCATTTGCCGAAGACACGACCTTTACTTTTGGTCGAATTTGGCTCGATTTCGCCACCACACACTTTGATACCATAATGATGCCCTACAACATGTCGATGGGGATCATGACCATTTTTGTTTCGCTCGGCGTTGCTTATAGCTTAGCTAAGGCTTACAAGATGGATGGGATCACGAGTGCTGTATTGTCGCTGATGTCTTTTTTACTCATCGCGGCCCCTGCTAAAGATGGCGCGTTGTCTATGTCACACATGGGAGGAACCGGGATCTTCACCGCAGTGATGTGTGCATTCTTCTCGGTAGAGCTCTACCGTTTTATGAAAAAGCACAATATTACGATTCGTATGCCAGAGCAGGTGCCACCGGCGATTGCACGATCATTTGAAGTACTGTTACCAGTCTTAGCGATATTTATTACCTTATATCCACTTAGCCTTTTCGTGCAAACCCAGTATGACATGCTGATTCCTGATGCGGTCATGGCTGTCTTTAAGCCTTTAATTAGTGCGTCTAACTCATTGCCTGCCATTATTGGCGCTCTATTGCTTTGCCAACTACTTTGGTTTGCGGGTATCCATGGTGCTGCAATTGTTGTGGGGCTGCTTTCTCCAATTTTCTTGACCAACATTGGTGCCAACATCGAAGCCTTTGTTGCAGGTGAACCGATTCCAAACGTATTTACTCAGCCTTTCTGGGATTTTTACATCTTTATCGGTGGCTCTGGTGCAACACTTGCTCTTGTTATGCTGATGTCATTTAGCCGTTCTGTTCACCTTAAGAGTATTGGTCGAATGAGTGCGGTGCCTGGCTTCTTCCAAATCAATGAACCTGTGATCTTCGGTAGCCCAGTTGTGATGAACCCGACCTTGTTTATCCCGTTCGTCTTCGCTCCAGTCATCAACGCTACGATTGCGTACTTTGCTGTGCATGTCGGCTTTGTGGGTATGGGTGTCGCTACAACGCCTTGGACAACACCAGCACTGATAGGTGCTTCGTGGGGTAGCGGTTGGACCTTTGCTCCAGTATTGCTCGTCATTGGTTTATTGATTCTTGATCTAATTATCTACTTCCCATTCTTCAAAATGTTTGAGAAGCAAATGTTGGAGCAAGAACTACCAACGACGAAAGAAACTAAAGATGAGGCGCAACCTTCAGGCGAAGGCGTTACTGCTTAACTGTGCTTAATGGGCCGTAATTGCCGCGGCCCGATCTTCGGAGAGAAAATGATGGAACAAGAATTGGTTGTAATGGAGATCATCTGCAATGCTGGCGAAGCTAGAAGTTTGAGCTACGAGGCGTTGCGTTTATCTAGAGAACAAGATTTTGATGCGGCTGAGGAGAAGCTCTCTCAAGCAAGAGAGTGCATTAACAAAGCCCACTTAATTCAGACTCAGTTGATTGAGGAAGATCAGGGGGAAGGGAAAGTCCCGATGACGTTAGTGATGGTACATGCTCAAGATCACTTAATGACCACGATTTTGGCTCAAGAAATGGCTGTAGAAATCGTTGCACTGAACAAAAAAATCTCGAACAAATAAGGGGAGAAAAATGTCTAGAGAGGCGATCAAACTTGCCATTATTGGCGGTGGTAGTAGCTATACCCCTGAACTGGTTGAAGGGGTTATTAAGCGCTTAGAATATTTACCCGTTAAGAAGATTCATTTTGTGGACATTGAGTCAGGAGCTGAGAAGCTTGAGATTATCAAAGGTCTAGCGCAGCGAATGGTTGATAAAGCAGGTGCAAAGATTGAGATAAAAGCAGACTTTGATCGTCGTGCTGCGATAAAAGATGCGGACTTTGTGATGACGCAGTTCCGTGTGGGTGGCCTTGCTGCTCGTGCTAATGACGAGCGAATTCCAATTAAATACGACGTCATCGGCCAAGAAACAACAGGCCCTGGTGGGTTTGCTAAAGCACTGCGAACCATCCCGGTTATTCTTGATATATGTAAAGATATTGAAGAGTTGGCACCCAATGCATGGATGCTCAATTTCACCAACCCTGCGGGTTTGGTCTCTGAAGCCGTCAGTAGGTACACCAAAGTAAAGAGCATTGGTTTATGTAATGTGCCGGTTTCGATGGAAATGATGATCGCAGAAATGATGGAGTGCGAGCCAAAAGAGCTACAACTGGAGTTTGCCGGATTAAACCATCTCGTTTGGGTGCACAAAGCATGGCTCAATGGAGAAGATATTACTCAAACAGTATTAGAGAAAGTCGGTGATGGTGCTAACTTCAGCATGAAGAACATCTGGGAAGAACCGTGGGATCCCGCATTTCTAAAAGCGCTGGGGGCGATACCATGTCCTTACCATCGTTATTTCTATCAAACCGATGCTATGCTCGCTGAAGAGAAACAAAGCGCGGGTGAAAAGGGCACTCGTGCTGAGCAGGTAATGGAAACAGAAAATGCGCTATTCAAGCTGTATCAAGATCCTAATCTCGATCATAAGCCGAAAGAGTTAGAAGAGCGGGGTGGGGCTTATTATTCAGATGCATCACTAAACTTGGTTGATTCAATTTATAACAATCGTAATAGTATTCATGTTGTTAACGTCTTAAATAACGGAGCGATTAACGGCCTCCCTGATGATGCTGTGATTGAGTGTAGCGCGGTGATTGGTAGTTGGGGCGCGAAACCTCTTGCGGTTGGTGAGCTGTCAAACAATATCAAAGGATTACTCTATCAAGTCAAAGCATATGAACAGTTGACAATAGACGCCGCTGTGGAAGGTAATTATGACAAAGCGCTCATGGCACTAACCAACAACCCATTGGTGCCTGACATTGGTCGTGCCAAGTCAATTCTGGATGATATTCTGGCGGTGAACGCTCCGTATTTACCTCAATTTAAACTAACGACGTTGTAGTACTAAGGAAGGACGCCAATGAAAGTCATTTTTAATGCTGATGATTTTGGTTTAACGAGAGGTGTAAATAACGGCATCGTAAAAGCTCATCAGCAAGGTGTTGTTCATTCAACCACCATGATGGTCGGTATGGATGCTGAGAAACATGCTTTAGAGTTGGCTCGCCATAATCCAGACTTGAGAATTGGCGTTCATCTTAGGTTTACAGCGGGAGTGCCTCTAACTGGGCACCCTAATTTGACCAACGGTCGAGCGCATTTTATCAAATACGACGAACTGTGGGGTAAGCAGGACTTCGAAACTCAGGTCATTTATGACGAAGCAAAAGCTCAGGTGGAACATTTTTTATCGCTTGGGTTAGAGCTAAGCCACTTAGATAGCCATCATCACGCGCATACTCACCCTCAAATTTTGCCCGTTATTAAAGAGGTAGCGAGTGAATACCGAGTGCCACTGCGGGGCACTGGCTTGTGTCAAGAATCGATGACAACAAGGTATGTCTTTACTGACGAGTTTTACGATCAAAAAGTAAGTTTAGATGGTTTGATGGCGCATTTATTGAGTCTAAAGACAAACTATGATTTGGTTGAGGTGATGTGCCACCCGGCAGAGGCCGATCAAGCGCTGATTTTAAAGAGTGGTTATGCGCTTCAGCGAGAGCTAGAGTTACAAGTTCTAACCTCTCCCATTTTAAAAGAACAGTTAGCTCAACATGGTATAGCTGTCACGGATTACTCTGAGCTCGTTTCTACCAATCAAATGGTCGGTGTATGATTAAAGGCTGCCAGCTTCGCCCCCTATAAGCACCTTACGAATTGCTGGCAGCCGTTCTACACAAACGGATATTTAATAACAATTGCAGTTGGACCCAATAGCATTATGGCAAGGATTAAAGATGTCGCCGAACTCGCCGGTGTAAATCGCTCTACCGTTTCTCGAATCATTAATGGGGAGGGGAAGTTTCGCGAAGAAACTCGAAAAAAAGTAGAGCAAGCTATGGCGCAACTGAATTATCGCCCGAGTGCGATTGCTCGTTCACTCGCAACCTCATCCAGTAATATGGTTGGCTTATTGGTGACTTACTATACGGGGGGCTTCTTTGGCGAGATGATGGAGCAGGTTCAGACTGAGCTGGATATTCATAAAAAGTTTCTGATTACCGCTCAAGGACATCATTCTGCAGAAGGTGAAAAGGAAGCCATTCAGCGTTTTAATGATCTGCGTTGTGATGGCTATGTCCTCCATAGTCGTTATTTGTCAGATGATGATTTACGTGAATTAGCAAAACAGCCTACGCCTTTCGTTCTTCTAGATCGCTATGTTGAAGGAATAGAAGAGCGTTGCGTTACTTTTAATCATCATCATGCAAGCCGTATTGCCGTCGAGCATCTTTTAGCTGGTGGTCATAGAAAAATCGCCTGTATTACCGGTCCATCCCAACGTCATAATAGTTTATTAAGAAAGCTTGGGTTCGTTGATGCGATGAAGGACGCAGGTATCGATATTGACGAAAGCTGGTGTGAAGAAGGGAATTATGGTCGGCAAAGTGGTTATGATGCAATGGCTGCAATTTTACAACGACACCCTGAAGTTACTGCAGTCTTTTCTTGCAGTGAGGAAATGACGGTCGGTGCAATGCAGTACTTACACGAGCACAATATTTCAGTACCGGAGCAAATCTCTTTAACTAGCTTTGACAGTGTCGACCTTTGTGAAAGCCTTTATCCTACAGTGTCGGCAGTGCACTTTCCTATCAGTGATATGGCCCGTCTAGCGGTACAAACATTAATGGGATTAGTCAAAGGTCAAGAAATAATAGATAAGCCAACGTTCGAGGCTCAGCTTAAAATACGCAAAGCAGATCGAACCTTAAAGTAGCTTGCTTTTGCTCATTAAATGAGTCATTAGAAATGACCATCTGATGTTTTGATACTTACTGATGAATTTATTCACAAAATTTACTAGTATTCTAACTCTCTTAGGCAACGTAAATCAGTAGTGAATAAGTGGCAGCCATTAAACTTACGGTCGATCGTATTCAACCCGGATTACATATCCGTCTTCCGCTAAAGTGGAACGATCACCCTTTTCTACTCAATAGTTTTAAGATTAAAGATCAAGAACAAGTCGAGATGATCCGTCACCTCGGTGTAAAGTTCGTTTACTTTAATCCAGAGCAAAGTGATGCGGCACCACTTCCAGTCGACCAGATACAAGCTGATAGAGTAACGAATGAAGCGTCGCTAGATCATGAAACTCAAAAACTTTGGCAAGAAAAACAAAACCGCATAGAAAAGTTAAGTGCGTATCGTCGACGCGTTATCCAGTGCGAAAAAGAGTTTGAGCGCTCTCTTGCGCGTATGCGCTCGGTCATGACGAAAATTCGTAATCGTCCAACAGCTGCCGTTGATGAAGCGAAGCTTCTTATTGAAGATATCGTCGAGAAGTTAATGTGTGATGATAATGTCACTCTACACCTGATGAACGGTAAAAATGAGTTTGAAGATATTTATTTCCATTCGTTGAACGTTGCTGTTATCGCCATGATGATTGGCCGTGCTAAGGGGTACTCAGCTGCGCAGTTGAAAGAGCTTTCATTCTCAGCGCTATTCCACGATATCGGGAAAATAAAAATTCCTACCGCAATATTAAGAAAGCAAGCACCGCTGACGGAACCAGAAACTAACTACTTAAAGTTGCACACAAAATATGGAGTAGACCTTGCGAGCCAAATAGAAGGTTTTCCCGAAGTTGCAAGAGTTGTGATTGCACAGCACCATGAACTAAGAGATGGGTCTGGCTATCCCAAAGGTCTGAAAGGAGATGAGATCAACGAGTTTGCTCAAATTATTGCTGTAGCTAACGCATTTGATAACTTGTGTCATACACCTATAGTCTCAGATCAAAAAATTCCTTATACCGCACTCTCTCATTTATATAAGAACTGTAAACACCTATATAAAGAAGAAAACCTGAATATCCTGATTAAGTTTATGGGCGTGTTTCCTCCAGGCACTGTGGTTCAGCTTTCCAATAATATGGTGGGCTTGGTTATCTCAGTGAATGCATCGCATCTATTATTCCCAAATGTATTGGTTTTCGACCCATCAGTGCCAAGGACGCAGGCGCCAATCATTGATCTTGCATCAAAGGATATAAAGATAGTTAACGCGATTCATCCGTCTAAATTGCCGGAGAAAATCAAAGAGTATCTTAATCCGCGTTCACGCATTTCTTACTTCTTCGATAGTGATGAGTAGTTATCCACAGGTTTTTGTGGGTAAGCTGTAGAAATCTTGAGTGTTATTTCGGGGTAATTTTTGGGTTGGATGGAAAGTATCCACTTGGCATGTTTTTTTAGAAAAAATGTACTTTTAGTATTGCCAAAGAAAATCTTCTCCCTATAATGCGCATCCATCGACACGGCAGACGCCACAAGGCTTCAGCAATGTCGAAGAGGTAAAAAGGTTCTACGAAAAATTAGTTGAAAAAAGTGTTTGACACTAACTACCAAATCGCTAGAATGCACCTCCGCTTTGAGAGAAAAAGTTCTCGCAAAGCAAGCTCTTTAACAATATAGACCTATCAATCTGTGTGGGCACTCGTTGATGATAATCCAATTAGAAACTTCGG
>NZ_JAMQWD010000054.1:0-151583 GCF_024744415.1 Vibrio sp. RM-41-2B
TTCTATACGGCATTTTGCCTCCTTTCTGGCAGGCTACCGCCTTCTTTCTGATCAAAAGCGCTATGAATCGTAGCACCTATATGCATGAAACAAATAGAAAAACAGTATGAATATGTGTGGTCGCGCGCGCAATTAGACGGCGCAATGGACGCTAATTGCAAAAGAGGTGATAGATTAAAGAGACTGTATAAATAAACAGGTCAACTTTATCATGAAAAGCCAGTTTTTACTTAGTGTAAAAGAGCACATGCTTACTCGTCATTATGCGAATAAAACCATCGAAAGTTATCTATTTTGGATAAAACGCTTTATCACTTTCCACCAGCTTGCCCACCCTTCGACACTAGCAGAAGATGATGTCGTTCAGTTCCTGAGTTACTTAGCGGTAAAAGAAAAAGTTGCGGTAAAAACGCAAGCTTTGGCACTAAACTCAATATCATTTTTATATCGTGATTATTTCAAAACTCCACTATCACTTGATATGAGATTTCAGAAATCTCTGACCGAAAAGAAACTTCCCGTTGTGTTAACTAGGGAGGAGATCCGACGATTCGTTCAACATATCGACCCGAAGTATAAACTCCATATTCAGCTGCTTTATGGCTCAGGGCTTCGAGTCATGGAGTGTTTGCGCTTAAGAGTTCAGGACATCGATTATGATTATGGTGCAATTCGTGTTTGGCAAGGAAAAGGAGGTAAAAATCGTACCGTAACGTTAGCAAAAGAGTTACATGAGCCGCTTAAAGCTCAGGTTAATTTAACAAGAGATTACTATTTTAAAGATAGACACATGCCTGGTTATGCGGGCGTATACATCTCTGAAGGTTTACGACGTAAATACCCAAAAGCGGAGCTAGATTTCAACTGGCACTTTTTATTCCCATCAACAAAGTTAAGTTCAGATCGGGACACCGGAGAGCTCAGAAGGCATCATATCAATGAAAGTGCAATACAAAGAGCGGTAAAGCGCGCTGCAACGGATGCGTGTATCGAGAAAACAGTAACATGCCATACACTCAGGCACAGCTTTGCCACACATTTATTGGAGTCTGGTGCTGATATTAGAACAGTACAAGAGCAGCTTGGTCACACCGATGTAAAAACCACCCAGATTTATACTCACGTTATCGAGCGCGGGGCTGGCGGCGTGTTGAGTCCATTATCCAGCCTTTAGAAAAACAAAGCCACCTCGAAAAGGTGGCTTTGCAGTATAACTCGTTATTGACGAACACCGAGTTTTACATTGCCCTTTGAGTCAAACCAAAGCGCTTGTGAACGACGACGTCCAATCAATATTGGACCATCATCATAAAAGAGAAAGTTCTTCCAATGCTTTTTAAAAATCGACCACTTAGTTTCGATGACATTGTACTTCTCGTAGCAAAAGTAAACGGTCACATCGTCTTGCCAATCGATATGTGCTTCTACTTCCGCTGGCATATCCGGATCATCCAACTCCCACGCAGCCATCCAATCAACGACTTCAGACCAGTTCGCCTCATTCATTGGCCAATCTTGGGAGCTAAGTCGATCCATATCAGGGCTTTGAGCACTAATATTTTCTTTCCAAAATTGTGCAGAACGAGCTTGGCTCATCGGCTTAATAAAAGCCAAATCTTCTTTTGGCACAGGCATCGACTGATGCGTAAAAATCCATTTTCTTTGGTATTCATCCAAAGGCAAATAAGACATTCAGTCTCCTTTATTACGATTTCAGCCAACCTTTCTCTGTGGCTTCTTCAATCAACTCTTTCGCTTTGTCCCATAAGGTAACAGAGCCAAATTCAATTCGTTTATTAATGGTAAGTGCTTGTTCGCGTGAAACACCATGTTCCTTCCAACTCTGACCATTATTATGGTAGTTCAAGAGCATTGGAATTAACCGATCGAGTGCTTTTGCATACTTAGCATCATCGGTCTGCGCGGCTTCAAATTCATGCCAAAGCGCCAATAGCTCTTGCTCCTGATCGCTGGGTAAAATACCAAACAAGCGCTCTGCGGCTCTAATTTCTTTTTCTGCTTGCTCTTGAGACGCAGCAGTATCATAAACAAAGGTATCGCCCGCGTCGATCTCTACTACATCATGTATCAATAACATTTTCATCACTCGGCAAATATCAACAGGTGCATTCGCATGCTCTTCCATCAATATTGCCATCAGTGCGACATGCCAACTATGCTCACCACTATTTTCGAGGCGCCCTTCAGCACTTTTAACTCGAGTTCGGCGCAAAATGCTTTTGAGTTTATCGAGCTCGATTACAAGTGCTAACTGCTTTTCCAATCGTTCCATACTATCGCCCTTCTGGCTGCCAATTCGGATTAATAAGCGACGTTAGAACGTGGTCTTGCCACTCACCATTAATCAAAAGGTAATCTTTTGCATACCCTTCTCGGTTGAACCCTACATGCTCTAGCACAGATTCACTGCGTTTATTGTGAGGCATGTAGCCAGCTTGAATACGATGCAGTTTCTGAACATTAAACATGTAGTCGCAAGCCATGGTTAATCCACGACGCATATAACCATGCCCTTGCGCTTTTTCAGCGAGAGAATATCCGACGTTACAAGAATAAAAAGGGAAACGACTCAAACTACTAAAGGATATCGTACCTAGCATTTCACCCGAAGAGGCTCTGACTAAAAGGCAATAATACCCCAATCCCATTCGATGCAGCTCATTGAGCTTGATGAGCTTTTGCAACCAACCGTTCACTGAGAAAAAAGCCTCTTCACGTTTCGGTTCAAACGGTTTCAGGTATTCTCGGTTCGCTTGAAAATACTCGGCAATCATATCTGCGTCACCGATTTCAGCGGTACGCAGAAGCAAGTCACCGTCCAACTTATGAACGGCGATAGATGAGCTGTTATCTTCCATTACAAATGATTAATTCCGTCTTTCGTTCAATTCGATTAATTCTTGCGGATACCGTAATCACGCAGTTTATTAGCGATTGAGGTATGCGATACATTTAAGCGCTTAGCAAGTTTGCGGCTTGATGGGAATGACTGATACAAACGCTCCAGAACCTGAGATTCATAGTCACGCATGATCTCATCCAATGAACCGTCGATGTTAAGCGTTGCACTACCAGCGCCGACTGATTGAGGCTGAGGTAAATTGAAGTGCTCCGCGTTTAGTATACCACCATCCATTTCAGTGAGCGCTCGAAGAACCATGTTATCCAGCTGGCGCATGTTTCCTGGCCACTGATAATTTGCAAGGGCATCAACTAGGCCATCATCAAACTCTGGCTTATCAATCCCAAGCTGTTGAGCATGTTTCGCCACAAACAACTCAAGCAATGGTGCAACGTCGTTTGAGCGCTTACGTAACGGAGGAATGCTGAGCGTAAGTACGTTGAGACGATAATACAAATCTTCACGGAACATTCCTGCTTCAGAAAGCTCAGCGAGGTTATGTTTTGTTGAAGCGATGATACGAACATCGACATGCATCTCATCTTCTGCACCGACACGACGGAAATTACCATCTTGTAGAAAACGTAACAGCTTGATTTGAAGATGCGAACTCATTTCACCGATTTCATCAAGAAATACTGTCCCGCCATTTGCTTGCTCAAAGATGCCTTTGTGACCTTGTTCATGATTAAATGAACCCGGCGCATGACCAAAAAGTTCGGTTTCTGCTACATCGTCAGGCATCGAAGCACAACTCAAAACTAAGAATGGCTTGCTCGCACGGCTAGAACGGCTGTGGCAAGCTTTAGCAAGCATTTCTTTACCGGTCCCTGTTTCGCCCTCAATTAACAGTGGCTGGTCAAGCACAGACAGCTTCTTAGCTTGGTTCATTAGCGCTTTATGACGGTTCGATATACCAACAAAGTGCTCAAAACCCAGAGGATTATGTAGCGGTAGCGCTTCTTCAATTCTTGCGACTTGCTGACTAGAGCGAATCGTCATCAGTGTACTAGCTAAGGTCGAGTTTTGCGCTTCGTCTCGGATATAAACTGGCATCAACTCAAGAACATAGTCCAAGCCATCAATCACAAGGTTTTCCCGCGTTCTGCCATTCACACCTTCAGACCAGCGAGAAAAACGAACACTTGGCAGCAAAGCTCCGATCTGCGTGCCAATTACTTCTTGCTTGTGAAGACCAAGCAGTGAAAGTGCAGACATGTTTGCCATGTCTACGGCACCTTTAAGGTCGATGGCAAAAACCGGATCGGGCAAGTTATCAACTAGCGAGAGCAACTCCGTATTGTGGCGCTCCATCGGCATAAACTGGATTTTACGTACGTCTTTCACCCCCGGAATACGGCGGATTTCAGCCATCAGCTCACTAAACGTATCAAAATCAATATCCGGGCAATTCAAATAGATAATACCGCTAATATCGATTTCGATACCACGCAAGTCGATGCTTTTAGACGCTAAAATATCGAGCAGTTCTCGGGTCAAGCCGAGTCGATCTTCACATAAGACTTCAAGACGCACTGAAAATATCCCAATTCACGACTGTCAGGAAAAGTTGACAGTAGTTTCTATCATGCTTGGAATGGCGTCAAGCAATCCTATCCATCAAAGTTGATATTCGTTACGGTTTCATCGTAATTGATGCAACTTTCGCCGCCACAGCCTTGCGTATGGTGCCCAATTTAACCTGACGGTCAGGATACCATGGTAGTGGACGCAATAAGGTCATCGCTTTCAAGCCCAAACGTGCCGTTAGAATACCAACACCTAGCCCCTGCCCCGCACGAGCGGAGACTTTGCCCGCAAGGTCCATCGACATCAAGTCCATACTGGCATCAATAGCTAGCTCACTGGCACCAGCCGCCGCCATATTGACAAATACCGCTTTTAGTAGCTTGATGCGAGAGGCGTAACCTAGCTCTACCCCATATACCTTGGAGAGGTTGTCGATCATTTTGAAATTTCGCCACGCCACCAGCAACATATCAGCGGCAGCCAGAGGGCTCACCGCGACTAGGGCCGCACACTCGGTTGCGTGCTGCGATACGATTTTCGTTGCCAATTTGTCTTGTTGGCTCACCACCATCGAGTCATACATATCAAGGATTTCAGCATCACTATGAGCAGGGTTAATGCTGTTCTGCCAACGATCAAAGCCCGGGTTCTCTGCCATCACACCACTTTGTTCTGCCACTGTTTCGCAAAAGGCTTTCCCTTTCCCCACACTCTCACTATTAACAAGTGCTTCGGCTTCTTCTTGAACACTAAAATGATTTCGTAGTTTGCGCAGTTTCCAAAGCTCTTTACCCATCGCCCCTAAACCAAGCAAAGCGATCGCAGCAATAAACCCCGTCCAGCTTAAAGCCAGCCAATCAGAAGTTTGAATTGCGGTTATAACCGAGTCCACCGCTTGCCAGCCAACCAAACCAGCAAAGGTGACAAATGCGCCAGTCGCAAGCCATTTTCTGCCCGGTTTTGGACGAATGACATGCTCGAGTTGCAATTCCTGTTCGGTCTCCTGGCGCTCTTCTTTAAGTTCAACAGGTACGAATGTTTCTTTTTCGCCGAATGTTTGCTGCGCCGTCAACTCCGGTTGATTCGATTGCTGCTCTTTTTCCATCGCCTTTTCAGAGAAAACTTGTTTTTGCTTCAACTCACTCATTTCAATTTATCTCCAATCAGGTAATCCAGTGCTTTGTCTAAGCGTATGTGCTTCACTGGCTCATCATTCGGTGAGGGCATTGGACGGAATGACGTAAAATCAAACCCGTTGTTTTGCCAATAAGCCGCATTTGGTAGTTTTTTCGGCACTTCTCCCGGGAACATCGTCATCGGCTCACCATCCAACGTCGTACCCTGTAACGCCGGAATCGTCTTATCTCCAGAAGAAATAAATCCCGTCGTGGTTGATTGGATAGAAGCGATACTCATGCAACTCATCTCGATATTCTCGTAGGCTGCGGTTTGCCACGCTGGATGCACCATTTGTTGTAGCAAAGACACTAAATTGGGATGCTGATCGGGCGTTATGTGATCCGCTTTTGTGGCAGCAAACAGCACTTTGTCGATTTTTGGTGAGAATAAACGGCGCAAAAAGCTACTACGACCATAACGGAAGCTATGCATGATCTGCTCTAGCGCTTGGCGCATGTCGTAAAACGCTTCATCGCCGGCATTGAGAGGCTGCAAGCAATCCACCAGCACAATCTGTCGATCGAAGGTCGCAAAATGATGCTTATAAAATGCTTTCACTACTTTCTGTTGGTATTCCTGAAAACGGGCTTCTAGCATCGCTAAGTTACTGCCCTTGGGCGCTTTGCTTTCCGAATCAGCACGACACGGAAAAAACTGTAGCACCGGCGCGCCTGCTAGCTCACCAGGTAATACAAAGCGGCCAGGCTGAACCCAATGAAGGCCAGAGTCTTTACAAGAATGAAGGTACTCTGTGTATGTGTGTGCAACTTTCTCAAGTAGTTTCTCATTCACTTCTGCAAAGAGATCCACTTTCTCCAGTTCAGAAAGCCAAGCTTTGGCTAAATCGCAACGCTGGCCTTTAAGTGCATCAAACTGAGTTTGCGACCACGTTGCAAAGTCCATGTCCAATAAAGGCAGGTCGAGCAACCACTCTCCTGGATAGTCGATAATATCAACATTTAAAATTGCGGTTTTACTCAACAGCTTTTTCGTAGTTTTATTTGGTTTGTACTTGAGCGCTAAGCGAATCTCACTCACATCACGTGTCGGTACTGGCCACTGAGGTGGAGTGGCATGAATTTGGCTCATCGCCTCATCGTAAGCAAAGCGTGGCACCATCATATTCGATTGAGGCTCACGCTTCGCCCCAATAAGGCGCTTATCTCTAGCCGCAGTCAAAAGAGGCAAATTGTCATGGGTTGCAGTATGAAGAAGCTGATTCACTAATGACGTGATGAATGCCGTCTTACCGGCACGAGAAAGTCCGGTGACAGCAATTCGAACATTAGAGTCCATACCTCTGTTGATAAAGTCATTAACTTCTTTCTTTATTCTCTTCATTGCGCTTCTTTATCTTGCTCCGCTCTAAAACAACGTTATCAGCAACTTCGGGTATTAATCTATGAATACTTACCTTTTAATACTGAACTCTATGAGTCTAACTTTATATACCTTAATAAAAGATGAACAAAACATTCGCTTAAAGCAGGATGAAAAAAGAAAAGCCCCTGAGTGGTTCAGAGGCTTACTTAATCAACACTAAAGCATTAGTGACCCTATTTATGCTGATTACTGTGTTGAACAGAAACCTGCTTTCTTTGAGTCTAGTCGTCTTCGATTAATTTATAGATAACAAATAGAGCGATTTCTAAAATCAGCCACAATACACACGTGATGGTCACGTACTTCTCATCAAAGATGCTGATGCCGTGAAGGATCAAGTCGTAGCCAACAAAGCCACCTACCACTACAGCAAGAATAATTTGTAGAATCTGAATAAAACGAGGCATGCCGTCTCCTAATTATTGTTCGCATAACGTTTGATTGCTATGCCCTGAGGTTTATATCTACATTATATAGACAAAAAGTGCAGTTTTCGCTGCACTTTTGTCAAATGTTTGCTAGGTAAATCAGCACCTTGTCACATTCTCTCTCCTGAGACAATGTAAGATTACCGTTTGCCTTACGCTTCCATCTCTTGGATTTTCACTTTCCAAGTGTCAGGACCGATTTGGTGCGCGTTAACGCCATTTGAGTCTACAGCCACTGTTACTGGCATATCTTCAACTTCAAACTCGTAAATCGCTTCCATACCTAAATCTTCAAATGCGACAACGCGAGCTTTCTTGATCGCTTTCGCTACAAGGTACGCCGCGCCACCAACAGCCATTAGGTAAACCGCTTTGTGATTCTTGATAGATTCAACCGTTGCAGGACCACGCTCAGCTTTACCGATCATGCCCATGATGCCTGTTTTTTCTAGCATCATATCGGTGAATTTATCCATACGCGTTGATGTTGTTGGACCAGCAGGACCAACGACTTCATCACCAACTGCATCGACAGGACCTACGTAGTAAATGAACTTACCGTTTAGATCTACACCTTCTGGTAGACCTTCACCATTATCTAGCATGCCTTGAATACGTTTATGCGCTGCATCACGGCCAGTCAGAATTTTACCTGATAGAAGAACGGTTTCGCCTGTCTTCCACTCTTGTACTTCTTCTTTAGTAATCGTGTCTAAGTTTACGCGACGCGTGTTTTCTCCCGCTTCCCAAGTAATGTCTGGCCAATCTTCTAGTTTAGGTGGCGTGAGCTCTGCTGGGCCGCTGCCATCAAGCGTGAAGTGTACGTGACGAGTCGCCGCACAGTTCGGGATCAAACAAACAGGCTTAGAAGCCGCGTGCGTTGGCGCCGTTTTGATCTTAACGTCGACAACAGTTGTCAAACCACCAAGGCCTTGCGCGCCGATACCAAGTTTGTTCACGCGATTGAAGATATCAAGACGAAGCTCTTCTTCTGCGTTTTGCGGGCCACGGTCAATAAGCTCTTGAATATCGATGTGTTCCATTAGAGATTCTTTTGCCAATACCGCTGCTTTTTCAGCCGTACCGCCGATACCAATGCCAAGCATGCCAGGAGGACACCAGCCCGCCCCCATTGTTGGTAGCGTTTTTTCTACCCACTCAGCAATATCGTCAGATGGGTTTAGCATCACCATCTTAGTTTTGTTTTCGCTACCGCCGCCCTTCGCAGCGATCTGAATTTCAACTTTATCGCCCGGAACCATGTTGATATGTACGACGGCAGGCGTGTTGTCTTTGGTATTAATACGTTTACCGGCAGGATCCATAAGTACTGACGCACGCAACGGGTTGTCTGGGTTCGTATACGCTTGTCGAACACCTTCATCTACCATCTGCTGAACCGTCATGTCGGTTGAGTCCCATTGCACGCCCATACCGATGTTGACGAAACACGTCACGATACCAGTATCCTGACAAATTGGTCGGTGACCTTCTGCGGACATTCGGGAGTTAATTAGGATCTGAGCAATCGCGTCTTTAGCGGCTTGGTTCTCTTCGCGGTGATAGGCTTTTTCAAGAGCTTGAACAAAGTCTAGCGGGTGGTAGTAAGAAATATACTGTAGCGCATCAGCGACACTGCTGATTACATCCTGCTTGCGTATTACCGTCATTACATGCCTCGTTATAGTTATGCTTCCATTATTGGCTTGGCTTCAATCGTGTTTGTTGAGCTTATTGCTCTTTTGAGCTTCGTTTTTTTATAAACAATTGTCGAACGGCTGATATCGACACACGAAACGCTGAAGTCGCCTACTTGTAAACCATCTCAAAACCCTATGAATAGAGGGAGTTTGGCTATACAGAGGAATATGATACTCTTGCTGCCCATGACATGCCATGCAGTGAACGATCTCTTTGTCACAAATTACACAAATGAACAACATGGACAATCAATTCATTGATTTTAAAACGCTGGAATACGCACCAGAGTTTGCTCTTCACCTCTTTTCTCGCATTCAACACCAGCCTTGGGCGATGTTGCTGCGTTCTGCATCAGAAACGCATATCGATAGTCGCTTCGATGTGTTGGTTGCCAACCCAATTGCAACGTTAGAAACCACTGCCGAAAGCACACAAGTTGAAACGCCATCGAATGCCTATTCAACTCAAGATGACCCATTCGCGCTGCTTCATCAGTTGCAAGAACAGTGGCTTCCTCACGTTGAGTTAAATAAAGAATTGGATTTGCCTTTTGTCGGCGGTGCGCTCGGTTACTTCAGTTACGATTTAGGTCGCCGCGTAGAAACGATGCCAGAACTGGCCGAAAAGGATCTCAACACGCCCGATATGGCGGTAGGTCTGTATGAATGGGCCGTCGTTGTTGACCACAAGCTTAAAAAAGCCTGCCTAGTCGGTCAGAATATCGAGCAAGCTTGGCAATGGTTAGACGAGCAAGAAGCAGAGCAAAGCGTAGACTTCGCTCTGTCTGGTGATTGGCAGTCAAACATGACGAAAGAGAGCTACGCTACTCGCTTTGACAAGGTGCAAGAATACTTGTTGAGCGGTGACTGCTATCAGATCAATTTGGCGCAACGCTTTAACGCACCGTATCAAGGCAGTGAGTGGCAAGCGTATCTGAAATTGGAGTCCGCCAACCAAGCGCCATTTTCCGCTTTTATCCGTATGCCAGAGTCTTCGATTTTGAGTATCTCTCCAGAGCGCTTTTTAGAACTCAAAGATCGCGTCATTGAAACGAAACCAATCAAAGGTACTCGACCACGCAGCGAAGATCCAAGGCAAGATAACGCTAATGCCCATGACTTGCAGACAGCGGAAAAAGATCAGGCAGAAAACCTAATGATTGTCGATTTGCTGCGTAATGACATTGGTCGAGTTGCGTCACCGGGTAGCGTTCACGTGCCAAAGCTGTTTGAGATTGAAAGCTTCCCCGCAGTGCATCATTTGGTGAGCACCATTCGTGCGAATTTGGATGAGCAATACTCTCCTGCAGATTTGCTGAGAGCGTGTTTTCCAGGCGGTTCAATTACGGGTGCACCTAAAGTTCGCGCAATGCAGATCATTGAAGAATTAGAGCCACATCGACGTAGCGCGTATTGCGGCAGTATTGGCTACATTTCTCGCCATGGTCGTATGGATACCAGCATCACCATCCGCACTCTCGTAGCGGAGAATCACAAACTGTACGCTTGGGCTGGCGGCGGCGTCGTTGCAGATAGCGATTGCGCTTCTGAATATCAAGAAACGTTGGATAAGCTCTCAAAGATTTTGCCAGCGCTGCAATCGTAGGTTTCGTCAAATGGCAACGGTCTATGAATCCTGCTAACGAAAACAAGCAAAAACGCCTCCAGTACGGATAATGCCGCTCGTTTAACAGCGAGTGGGCATATTTCTGTATCTCGTCATCCTGTACAGCGATGAAGGAGCGTGATGTAGGCTTTTCTATCCGAGCACTTTATGGTCAAATTTGTTTCATTAGCCGCTCAGCATGCGCTATTAGATTCCTAGTCTCGCCAAGGCTCGCTGGAATGACACAAGAAACATCGTTAAGCGATCGGCATTATCCAGTGTGGAGCGTTTTTTGTGTGTTTTATTTACAGGTACTTTGGCTTTTAGCCGTTGGCTAACAAGAATCCGTTTTTTAAGAGGCAGCGTCTACTGCTCAAGCCACTTACACATGATCTGTTCAATATCGGTTGCGGTGTACGGCTTAGTGAGGATGTCGTCCATGCCTGAATCAATGCACTTTTGACGCTCTTCGATGGTAGTGCCAGCGGTTAATGCGATAATAGGATGAGTAAAGCCACGCTCTCTCAGATACATCGTCGCCTCATAACCATCCATTTCTGGCATTCGGCAGTCCATAAATATCAGTTCGTAATCTTTGTTTTTCACCGCTTCTAAAGCTTCTTTCCCATTGGCTTTTAAATCAGGTGTAATGTCGAGTTTTTTCAGCATTTGAGTAACTATCACTTGGTTCATTCTGATGTCATCAACCACCAATATTGAGCGTCCTGCCAAATCACTTCGCTCTATGGTAGCTAATTCCCCCTCTGCTGCGCCTGGGGCTTGCCCCTCCTTTAGAGGAATAGAGACTTTGAAGGTGGTACCTTTGCGTTCTTCACTTTCAAAGCTAATCTCGCCCTGCATCAAATCCACTAGATTTTTACAAATCGCAAGGCCCAAACCTGAGCCTTCAAAACTGCGCTTCGCCGAGCGATCTACTTGCACAAATGGGTCAAATAGTGAGGGCTGTGCTTCTATCGGGATGCCAATCCCCGTGTCTTCAACCTCAAAATGCGCAATACCGTTTATCCACTCCACTCGCAGCACCACCCCACCCAAATGAGTAAACTTAATAGCATTTCCCACCAAGTTGACCAAGATCTGTGTAATTCGCTCTAAGTCACCAACTAAAAACTCGGGAATACCGAGCTTTTTATCGATGGAGAAATGAATTCGCTTTTCTGCTGCTTTAGCTGAAAATACCCCCATGATGGCTTTTTCAAGCTCTTCCCAAGCAAAGACCTTATCGATGATTTCCATCATACCGGCATTCATCTTGCTGAAGTCGAGAAGATCGTTAATGATAACCCTCAACAAGTCTCCCGATTGAGTCAAATTGTTTAGGTAATGGCGTTGCTCTTCACCTAACTGTGTTCGACTTAGTAGTTCAGCACTACCTAATACGCCATTAAGAGGTGTACGCAACTCGTGGTTAATCATTGCGACAAACTCTTTCGTCGCTTTTTCCGATTCCTCTGCTCGCTTTCGCAGCTCCACTTCTCGCTCTAAACTCAAATGCCGCCCAATGACCCCATGAACCAAATCCGATACCAGCTCCATCTGTTTGGAAATAAACGATTGATCGATTTGATCCAACTGAACAGAGAAGATCAACTCCCCTACTGTTTGCTTGTCAATGATGATAGGCAAATGCAAGTTCTCCCCCTGCCAATTGGGGACAGTCTTAATCGTATTCTCATGGCGAAGCTGTAAATGACCAAAATGATGTCGGCGCAAAGAAGAGAGTTTTGTGGAATCAAGATGTAAGTAAGCCGCAGAAATGATTGAGTTCGAAGTGAGCTGTTCAATAAAACTGGCAATCATGGCTTCATCAAACGTGCTCGACAAAAAAGTTCGACCAAACTTAATCAGCGTCGCGTCAACTTTCTCTTCGAACTCAAACTTGCGTAAATCCTTTTTTGATTTCAACTCAAGCTTTTTCAAAGCAACACTTAGCTGTTGAGTAGATTCATAAAGTTCGAAGCTCTTCTGCTCCAATAACCGCTCAGCTGCTTTTCTTGATTCGATTTCTCGTTTGAGTTTCCTTTCTAGCGAGGAACTTCCTGTCATATCGTTCTTATTGTGCCTCTAACCAAAAGCGAACCTGGCTACCATCTTCTGACTGGTTTTGGTGTTTGATATGAATAACTTCACCAAAGTGCGCCGCGCAGCCTTTTATTAGACCTAAACATACGTGAGACATGCACCGCGCACTTCGATAATCAAACACCATGTTTGATTGAGTCTCGCTGATAAAATCAAACTGAGGAGGATTAGCATCTGGGTAGAGCTTTTTGACCTCGACATGAATAAAATCTTCAACATGGCGAACAAATTGAAATGTCGTTTCACACTGCTGCAAACTCGCGTGACTAGGAATCGAGCGAAGTAAATTCAAAAAAACGCACTCTCCAAATACTTCTTGCAGTTGTTCAGGTGGAATGCCAGATACTTTACTGAGATTCACAATCAATTTAACCAAGTCTTTATGATCGTAACTACCAACCGCCGTATAAATCCCTTCGTCATTAGAAAGGTCGAGCACTTGGTCTAACACATCGAGACCAAACTTCTCTTCCACTAACTCCATGAACTCGGTGAAAATAATCCCTTTCATTAGTCAATACTTGCCCCATAGTGACGTCTTAAAATAAAGAATGGTTTATAACCTTATAAGTTTCAAATTATTATACCCAAGCAGAGTGAGACACACGACACAAAGCAGGGAAAGAACCAATGGACATGCTTTGGTATTGCCGTACCAACGGCGATAGCACCACGCCTCTTGCGGCCATTGAGTATAATAAATAGTGGTTAGGCACAATAAATAAGGATTTGGTTTGGTTATCGACAAAACTCAATTACTGCAAAACTTTCAATTTCGGCTTCCAACGGGTTACCACAAAGAGTCCCTCGCGCGACTGAAATGGATGAAAGGAAAATCACTGCGAGACGCAGCGGTCTTAATTGGTTTTGTAGAACGCCCGGAGGGGCTACAGGTCATTTTGACAAAGCGAGCAGCGCACTTGCGTCATCATCCGGGACAAATCAGTTTCCCCGGCGGTAAGTTTGAGCAGGAAGATCATCATCTAATCAATACGGCATTAAGAGAAACCAAAGAAGAGATCGGTATAGAAGATGAACATATTCATGTATTTGGCCAGCTTCCAACATTGCCAACGATTAGTCAGTTTAATGTGACACCGTTTTTGGCCTTTATTTCTCCTGAGTATAAAACGCATATTGACCCAAATGAGGTGGAGTCCGTTTTTGAAGTTCCTGCCAACCACATTCTGAATCCGAAAAAGTTGTACAGCACCAAGTTTGACCTAAAAAACAGCAGTCATCGTGTATTTGCTATCCCATATAGACAGCATTTCATCTGGGGCATGACCGCACAAATCATCGAATCAATGCAAAAACATATCATTTCACATTAAAAACTTCTGATATCGGTATTTTTATGGATGCGATCATCATGCGCATCAATATTAATAAAACGTTGCTTCATAAACATTCATTCACATTAGATTAATTTGCCGTTTTCACCGCAAACGCTTGCGGTGAAATAAATTTATACAAACAGCCCTATCGATAAGTTTTTCTAATTTTACTCATTAGCAGAAATCACGAGTAGCACATCATTTTCGTGATAAAAAGCAGGTTTTTGACATATCATTCAATAAGCGTAAGCAATAAATGATTTAGATCTAATTTTCCTAGTGTAAAATCTTGCAAAATTACTCCCGACTTATTTCCTGTTCCCAAAATGAGTAACTAAAAAATGAATACAACTACTTCTGCGGTTTCTACCGCACAATCGTCTAGTAAGTTTTCTTACAAAGACTTTACCTGGTGTCTGTCCCTTTTTGGTACGGCAGTAGGTGCCGGTGTACTATTCCTTCCTATTAAAGCAGGTGCAGGTGGCTTTTGGCCATTAGTAATCCTATCCCTAATCGCAGCACCAATGACTTGGTTCGCACACAAATCTTTAGCTCGCTTCGTTCTTTCTGCGAAAAACCCAGAAGCGGACATCACTGACACAGTAGAAGAGCACTTTGGTAAGACTGGCGCAAACCTTATTACGTTCGCTTACTTCTTCGCTATCTACCCAATCGTACTTATCTACGGTGTTGGTATCACAAACACGGTTGACTCTTTCCTAGTTAACCAAATGGGTATGGAATCTATTCCTCGCTGGCTACTTTCCGGTGCACTTATCGCTGCAATGACAGCGGGCGTAGTGTTCGGTAAAGAGCTTATGCTGAAAGCAACTTCAGCGATGGTTTACCCTCTAGTGTTCATCCTACTAGCGCTGTCTGTGTACCTAATTCCTGGTTGGAACACTTCAATGATGGAAGTATCACCTGACTGGGGTGCAATGCCAGCTATCGTATGGCTAGCAATCCCTGTTATCGTGTTCTCTTTCAACCACAGCCCAATCATTTCTCAGTTCTCTAAAGAACAACGTCGTGTATACGGTGATGACGCAGTTAAGAAAACTGACGCTATCACTGGTGGCGCAGCGATGATGCTAATGGGCTTTGTAATGTTCTTCGTTTTCTCTGTTGTACTTTCTCTGTCTCCAGAGCAACTAGCAACAGCACAAGAGCAAAACATCTCTGTTCTTTCTTACCTAGCAAACGTTCATGAGTCTCCACTGATCTCTTACTTAGGTCCACTGGTTGCTTTCGCGGCTATCACTTCTAGCTACTTCGGCCACTTCCTAGGTGCGCATGAAGGTCTAGTTGGTCTAGTGAAATCTCGTTCAAAATCGCCAGTAAGCAAGATCGAGAAGATGTCTCTTATCTTCATCGTAATCACAACTTGGATCGTTGCTATCGTTAACCCAAGCATCCTAGGTATGATTGAAACAATGGGCGCACCGATGATTGCGGCAATCCTATTCTTGATGCCTATCTTCGCAATGCAAAAAGTTCCAGCGATGGCTAAGTACAAAACTTCAGCACCTGTGCAAATTTTCACAGCAATCTGTGGTCTTGCTGCCATTAGTTCTGTAATCTACGGCGCTCTTTAATCATCCCTGCCCTAGCACGGTATGATTAATCCAAAAATATAACGATAAAATTAAGCCTCCCAACTCCCCTTGGGAGGCTTTCTTCTGAGGTAATCGATATGATTAGTGTTTTTGATATCTATAAAATCGGTGTTGGACCTTCAAGCTCACACACTGTAGGCCCAATGAAAGCGGGTAAAGAGTTTATTGATGACCTTCGTGCAATGGGAAAACTGCGCGACATCACTAAAATCACCGTTGACGTTTATGGATCACTATCACTGACAGGGAAAGGTCACCACACAGATATTGCTATCATCATGGGTCTTGCAGGCAACACTCCTGAGAAAGTTGATATCGATTCTATCCCGGGCTTTATCGCTCGAGTAGAAGAAACTGAACGCCTTCCTGTTGGCATGCACTGTCACACAGTATCGTTCCCACGTGAAGGTGGAATGAACTTCCACAAAACAAACCTTGAGTTACACGAAAACGGCATGCAAATCCACGCTTGGATTGATGACGAAAAAGCGTACTCAAAAACTTACTACTCCATCGGCGGTGGCTTCATCGTTGATGAAGAAAACTTCGGTAAAGAAGTTGAGAACCCAGTAAAAGTTCCTTACCCGTTTACAACGGCAGAAGAACTTGTAAAGCAATGTCATGAAAGCGGCCTGTCTATCAGTGCGCTAACCATGAAAAATGAACATGCGCTTCATTCTGACGAAGAAACTCGTACTTACTTCGCAAACATCTGGCGCACAATGCGCGAATGTATGGATCGCGGTATGAACGAAGAAGGCATTCTGCCTGGTCCACTACGCGTACCTCGTCGTGCGGCAGCACTTCGTCAGCAACTGCTTACTTCTGAAAAAACAACGAACGATCCAATGTCTGTTGTTGACTGGGTAAACATGTTTGCTTTTGCAGTAAACGAAGAGAACGCAGCAGGTGGTCGTGTTGTAACTGCGCCGACTAACGGTGCATGTGGCATCATCCCTGCGGTATTGGCTTACTATGACAAGTTTATTCAAACCGTAACTGAGAAAGACTACATCCGTTACTTCGCAGCTTCTGGTGCAATTGGCGGCCTTTACAAGCGCAACGCGTCTATCTCTGGTGCAGAAGTTGGCTGTCAGGGCGAAGTTGGCGTGGCATGTTCTATGGCGGCAGCTGGCCTTGCTGAGCTTATGGGTGGTAGCCCAGAGCAAGTATGTATGGCGGCAGAAATCGCGATGGAGCACAACCTAGGTCTAACTTGTGACCCGGTTGCAGGTCAGGTTCAGGTTCCATGTATCGAGCGTAATGGTATTGCAGCTGTAAAAGCAATCAACTCAACTCGTATGGCACTGCGTCGTTCTTCTGCTCCTACTGTTTCTCTAGATAAAGTTATCGAAACCATGCTAGAGACAGGTAAAGACATGAACGCGAAATACCGTGAGACTTCTCAAGGCGGCCTAGCAGTAAAAGTTATCTGTTAATAAGCCTTACTGAATATCGACGAAACCCGAGCCTCTGCTCGGGTTTTTTATACTTCATTAACCATGAATAATGGGTTGCTACACCCAGCATAAAAAAACCTAAAACCTTGAATATATCCAATTATTATGGATATCCCCGTAAAAAATCACATCCCTCTCCTAGCTTTATTGATAACGTAGCCAAAAATTAAACTTGGAGCACACCAACACATGATTAGGTTTGAAATTGGAAACCAAATCTGCGTTTGCTTGTCCGAAAACGAAATATCTTTAGAGCTCAATCAATCACTCCACCACTCCATTCCTGTCAACCCAAATGAGTACGCCATTCTGTCAACCATCGCCAAATACGGCAGCTTAAATACGCCAATTAGCCAGCGATTGATAGAAAGCAAAATCACTCAACAATACAAAATGACACTGCCTGAAAATGGCTTTAAAAACGCGGTGGCCGCTCTAAGAAAGAAATTTCGCAAGCTCACGGAAGAACACGTAACCACAAAAAAAAATATTATCGAAAATATTCACCGGACCGGATACTTCATCCCTTTTACTATGCAAAACAACCATCAGAATGGCATCGACCATCAACACAAGATCAATCAATACACAACAAACAGCCTTGGCAAAGCCCTTCGTATTTGTCTGCGTAATAAAAAGATCTATTCAGATACGCTGTGGGTCGTGTTGATCACAGCGATCATTTTCTTTGCCATCTGTTACTACGCGATAAACAGCATTGTGAAACATAATTATCTGGATAACGCCTTCGAAATTGCAGAGAACCTTTCCCAAAAGAGCTGCTTTGCTGATGAAAGAGAATTGAAGTCGCTCTTTGATAATGTAAGGCTGGTCGAATCGAGCATGATGCTGGACCGTTTCAATATCCGGTGTTTAGTCACCCCCGAAACCGTTGTCCCTGTCAGCAAAAAAGCATTTGAAGAGTGGAGTAATAATAGCAATTATACGACCCAATCATTTGACCTGAATAACGCGACCGTTTTGGTTCGTGTCAAAAACATTAACTTATCCGACAACGTTGAAAATCATATTTCGCGTTTTTTTCTTTCCGGTATGAAGCTATCAACCAATACAGGGACCTCTTTAGAAATTGGTAACACCAATGAACGCTTTTTCAACTATCACGTTAAGAACAGCGGCTATAAAGAGGTGTATTACATCTCTGGACCGTTTCAAAGCATCATTTTATTAAGCTTGCTGTTTCTCATAATACTGCGTCATCGCTCTCTACAAGCCTTTATGGCTTATTTGTGTGCAATTCGACAATTTAAAATCAAACTGGAGCCGATTTATGACACTTCAACGCAAAAGATTGTGCATTACGAAGCGCTCTCGCGGTTTAAGGTAAAAAATACGCAACGGTTTATTGAGACACTGATCCGCAATGGGCTGCTCCTAACTCATACCTTACTGGTGATAGAGTCCATCTATACTAAGCACAAAGCCTTGCCTATTCCTATCAGCATTAATGTTTGTCCTTCTTTGCTGCGAGGACGCAACTTTTCAATCCTACACAGAGAACTATCTAACCGAGATTGTCGTTTGCTGACGATTGAAATCACGGAAAATGCATCGATGTACTATACCTCCGAGATTTATGGCAATGTCGCGAAACTAAAAGCACTGGATTGTAAAATCAGTATCGATGATTTTGGCACTGGCAACAACAACGTGTCGCTCATCAGTAAAATCAATCCAGATTATTTGAAAATAGATCGGGAATTTGTGATTGGTTTAAAGTCGGACGATAAGAAAGTGGAAACGTTGCGTCAGTTAATCGCCATGGGAAATACGTATCGGTGTACCGTCATTGTTGAAGGCGTAGAAACCGCCGATAGCGCTCACTTACTCACAACATTAGGCGCCTATATTCACCAAGGTTATTATTATCCTCTGCATTTCTAGCTTTTCTTAACCTCGTGAGTTACTTAAACTAGAGGGAATACTCTATTAAAGTTCGTGGCGGCATGAGGATATGCCGCCAATTTGTGGTTGAACCATGATTGCTATTAAACCCACCAAACTGAAAGATTTTTCGAGTTTGATGCAATTGGATGTGCAGGAAGAGCAGAAAGGATTTTCTACGCCGTTTGAAGTGGCTTATCAAAAACGCAATAAGTCTGAAGCGTTCTTTACGATTTATTCTGACGATCTATTAGTTGGCTATCTTGTTATCGATAAAGGCTTCTCCCAACATGCGCCCTTTGCCAAAAGGCACGAACTGGGGCTCAAGTACTTGATGGTTGATCAACGTTTCCAACGCCAAGGGGTTGGGAGTGAAGCGTTACGCAAACTGTTCGTTTATGCGTATACCATTGACCCTGAAAGCACCTCTCTTTGCGTCACGGTGCCACAGAGTCAGCAATACGCTATCAGTTTTCTTGATGCGTGTGGATTCATCAATACAGAGAAAACAACGTTTGGTGAGAACGAAAAAGAGTGGATTTTACGTCATCCACTGAGCTAGCAAGAAAAGTATAAAAAATAGGGAATATCCAGATACAACAAAGGCAAGCTCATGGCTTGCCTTTGTCTTCAATGCTCAATAAAAAGTGACTTATTCACCTTTGTAAATACAACCGGCTGTGCACGTTTCTTTGATTTCTACTTTGCTTAGCAACGGTAAACTTGGCTTAAGCTGTTGCCAAATCCATTTTGCTAGCACTTCGCTCGTCGGATTCTCCAAACCTTCAATGTCGTTCAGGTAATAATGGTCTAAACGATTGTAAATTGGTTTGAATGCCGCTTTGATTTCAGCGAAATCCACTACCCAACCAGTATGCGGGTCTACCTCACCTTCTACATAAAGACGAACTAAGAAAGAGTGTCCATGCAAACGACCACACTTATGGCCTTCAGGTACATGTGGCAAGTGATGTGCCGCTTCGAACATAAACTCTTTGTATATTTCAGACGTATGGGATGACAACTTAGTAAACCTCTGTTTTAAATAACTTTATATACCATGAAAAGAGTGTTCATACGTCTCCATATATACACTCATATACACACTGTATTTTCTCATACTCTCCGATATACATAAATCAGTATGGTAGGGCTGAGAGTAATAAAAAATGATAGGGTCATTATCCTTGGCACAGGACGAACGTGCAAGCTTTCTAAAAGTAAGCTAGCACCTCATTGTCCTACCCCATCCCTCCTAACTTTACGTACGTAGTACTCAGCCTCAATCAAAGCGTAAATTGCTAAATCTCTCAAATATTTCAAAAACCTACGTCCGATATTTCTAGTTTTAAGCAACTACTATTCAATCTACGAGGCATTAATACCTCTTTAGGACTACAAGAGTTAACTCGACAGGGCCATGCATTCTCAAATGTGATACAGTAACACAATAAATATAACTGATAATTATTACACACGTAACTTTTTTTATATTGTGCTGGAGGCCAGAATGCATCTTAAACTAGGAGGATTGGGAGTAAATCTTCATGAGCTGGTTAAGTCTCTTGATCACCTCGAGACATATGTGTTCATTAAAGATACAGACTCTCGATATGTTTACGCTAATAATCTAAGCCTACAGTTGATGGGTACCGACAAGAAAGGGTTGAGCAATATAAGAGACTCTGACTTTTTACCAGACGATACCGCTGATTTTATACAAGGTATAGATGCAAAGGTCATCAAAGGTGAAACAACGAGAGAAGAAGTTCTCATCAAAGATAAGGACAGTAAACAGCGGATCTATCTAGAAATGAAGTCTCCTATTTATAGCTCTGACGTTCCAGATAAGGTAGTTGCTATCTTAGGCATTTCAACGGACATTACCAAACAAAAAGAACTAGAAAAGAAAGCGTACCAACAAGCTCGCATGGATGAGTTAACTAACCTATTAAACAGACGTGGACTAATTGAAAGTGTACAGCAAGAGCTAAAGAGGAAAGTAAATGAGAATTCTTTCTCTTCTTTACTCTTCATAGACTTAAACGACTTTAAGAAAATTAATGACGCTCATGGTCACGCAGCTGGCGATAATATCTTACGTGAAGTAGGCAATCGCATGAAGAGCAGTGTAAGGCATTCGGACCTAGTCTCAAGATATGGCGGCGACGAGTTTGTCGTATTCTTAGGGAGCATTGGAAACAACAGCATAGATGCTGAGCACTATACTGCCAATGTAATTTCTAGAATTGAAAGTACCTTAGCCAGCCCGGTGAAGGTCGGATGTGAAAAGATTCAGATAAGCACGTCAATAGGAAAGTATATCATTGAAGGGCAAAACTTTTCTCTAGAGTCAGCGATAATTAAAGCTGACGAAAATATGTATGACGAGAAAAGTGCGATAAAAGAAAGCCTAGACTAAAGCTACTTGACTTAATGGTGCTAATTCAGACCTGTTCTGACAGTTACCCACTTTTCGTATCGCTTCATTTAGAAATTGAAGATTATTTACCAGACAATGTACCAAGACTATATTTGATTCAATTTTCCTGAAACACCTTGCTAAACATTGATAACTCTTCATCAGAAAGAGTTTTCTCTGGTGTTGTATTTTTGTCCGTCAACACCTCGTTCTTTAACCTTACAAGCTGATTCCTTGAAAGTGTATTGATTGAACTTATAAGTTCATAGAAGCGTTCTTCGTCCATTTAAACACTCTTATCAATTATATTAAGTTTAAGCTCAAAAAAATCTTGTCTGTAAGCCTGCATTTGAGCGCTTTCATGGAGATCTAGATTATCCAGACGCCGGCTTCTCAAGCTATCTTCCGGATAGTAAATACCATTAATCTCGACAGTCTCTTCGATAAGTAGAACTTTAACCTTTTCGTCCATCACACCTTCCTCACCCAATTGCAACAAGTGGCATAAAGTGAAGTATACAACAAAAACGAATAAATGGTCATGAATTAGCGTTCGGCTGTTGGTTACATTATGTGAAGCGCTGATTGGATATAGAAGCCTTTTCTCTCATTTAAACCCTATGTTCAACGCAACATTCTCTCTTTTCCTCAATAAAAAGCAGAATCCAGTCTAAATTAAACATGCCGAGCGTTGAGAATCACTCACTATAACCATCCTTTGCGTTTAAAATACACGTATGGTGCAAAACCCGACGCAAGCATTAGCCCTAAAGCTCCCGGATACCCCCCTTTCCACGCTAGCTCAGGCATAAACTCAAAGTTCATCCCATATATACTAGCTATCACTGTTGGTGGCAGAAATACAACAGCTGCTATAGAGAATATTTTGATAATTTGGTTTTGCTTTATATTGATAAACCCTTGCGTCGAATCCATTAAAAAGTTGATCTTATCGAATAAAAACGTCGTGTGAGACATCAGAGCATCAATATCTCTAGTAATTTCGCTTAACGTTTCTCTATGGTCATTTCGCGATTTCAAATGACGTAAAAGAAATGAAATATCCCTCTGAGAATCCATCAGGCATAGTCTAATTTTTCCATTACTGTCTTCTAAACGCGCCAGTCGGCTGATGCAGTCTTCTAAATCAGCATCATTAGTCTCTAGTACGTCATGACTCACTTTCTCTAGCTGACGATGAATATCTTCTAACGTATCAGCATGATTTTCGACTTTTTGTTCGAACAGAGTGACTAATAGGCTATCAACGCTACTGCATCTGATCTGGCCTTTCCTAGCTCGTAAGCGAAGCAATCGAAAGTCTGCAACATCCTCTTCTCGGATTGTTATTAATCTCTGGTTCTGCAATATACAAGCAACCGTAACCGTACTATGTCGACCTTCAGCGGGAGATAAAAATAAGGAATGAACATGTAGACCAACGGAATCAATAAAACACCTTGCGGAAGTTTCAATTTCTTCTACTTCTTCAGAGTCAGGTAGCTCAATGCGTAGTAATGAGGCAATGAGTTCTCTCTCTTCATCGCTAGGCTCATGGGCATCGATCCAGTCCGCCTGCGACACTAGTTCGCTTAGGTCTTGGTCAGTATTTTCATCAATAGTAGTGATAATACCATTCTGAATATTAAAAAAACGCAACATAAGGTCATCCTTTTCTGTTTATAAGACAGAGTGTAGCTCTCAAAAAAACGAAACCACAATAACTACAACTCTTCCAACAGCAGCTTATCCAACTATGATGAACCTAACGAGCATCAAGAGCAATCGATATGCTCTAGCCGTTATCTTTGTTATATTCTTTCTTCTATTTTTGGTTGTTGTTGTGGTTTTCCTTATGAAATCAGTTCTGCTCGTTACTCTACTTTCCATATACTTATTTTCATCCGAGCTCTTGGCCGCTGAAGTTGCTATCGGCATGCAAGCGACAATAAATAGTATTGATATTCAAGACCTAGCAGATAGCGAACGAACAATTGCTCACATGACCAGCGACGTAAAGTATTTTCCGACAATATCGCTCCTGTCAGACGAATACTACTTTAGCAAGGAATCAAACTTTGGTGTTTACTTACAATTTGACTGGAGTATATTCAAAGCCGATAAACAAGAGCTCGGTGAGAATAACGCTGGCATAGATTTGGGAACATCCATATCAGGCTACGCTCTATCCGGTGTTCCGGTCGTCTTTTACCACTTTAACCGACACAACCCAAATGAGTGGAATATAAAATTAGGGACAGGCGTGGGGGTTGGGTACCTAAAGCTCAATGGGGACTACCAGGTTACAGATGTCACGCATTCCGAGTACGGTAAGAAAAAACAAGCAAGCATGGATGAGATAGGACTAGCAGTCGGTGTTTACTTAGAAGTAAATAAAAGAAATCATATTATCTCAATTTATAACTTTAGTCCCATCAATTACACTGGTAACTCACAATTCGAAGAATATAATGTTTTCTTATCTTATAAGTATCGCATTAACATTGATACTCTTCTGTAATCAGTTACACAAGGCACAATACTGTTCTTGTGCGTGTCCCATCTTTGTAAGCAACAATTTGAAGTGTAGGTAAATAAGTTTTCTCAGCCAAACTCTCGATGAGTTGTATTAACTGAGTCGTAGAAAGTCGACTCTGGATTTAGCGCTCTGATTGAAGCTAGTCAGCGATATGGCTAGCCACCGTAATTTGTCGATACAACCGCTTGAGAAATCACGCTGTTACTCTAATCTTCAGATACCAGTAAGGCCGCTTTAATACAGTTACGTACTCGATTGTCACGAGTCATATGGTGTATCTGCTCGAGTTCTTTTTTCAGGGATAGTATTACGTTCATGGTGTGTGGCATGTGCCTGCTTTTATTGTGAATCAAGCAGCTTCAATGATGGTAGGTATAGCTCAGTATGGTCACTAGGTTAACGTTTTAATGTACTTATGGCTAAAAATTATTTATAAAAATTGTACCTCCTTAAATGTCATTTCAACTTTAAGTGCTTATGATTTTGAGCAGCAAGTATGGTGTTAGGTTAGATAAGGAGTATTAGCAATCTCTCCTGTAATTGACCTATGGTATACTATAGTGTGCTAACTTGATGGCCCTATTAGATTAAGAGAATAAATAAGATAATCAGAATTTAAAGCCAAACCTAAACCTATATAACCACGTAAAAACCAATAATAAGAAGAAATATTTTTAAGAAAAAATTCACAAGGGTTATACCATGACAAATAAAATGACATATAAAACAAAGAAACCATCAATATTATTAATAAGAGAAGAAGCGTCATTTTTTATAATTTCATTGACTATTTTATTGTTCTCCTATGGAGCAGATGAGTTATTAAGTGTGGCTATAACTCCAGGTACAATAAACTTATTCATATGTTCTATTTTGGGCATATGGCTATTGGGCACGATACTCTGGGCCGCGTTCAATGTGGTACGCCATGCAGAAGCATTAGCACTAAAATTAGGAGAACCTCTAGGTACGATAATTTTGACATTATCTGTAGTAGGTATTGAAGTTGCCTTAATTTCAGCAGTAATGCTTACTGGTGAAGCTGCTCCGACCATGGCTCGAGATACCATGATGGCCATATTAATGATAGTACTTGGTGGTTTGACAGGTGCTTCTATACTTATCGGAGGCTATATACATGGAGAACAAGAGTACAGTTTACCTGGTGCGCGAACTTTTCTTGGTGTTTTGTTACCACTAGCCGTATTTGCTCTAATACTTCCAAAATTTACGCTCTCTACTGAGTTTGCAACTTTTAGTTCTTATCAAGCCGCTTTTTTTGCCTTCACAACTTTTGCTCTTTATGTAATATTTTTGAGAATACAGACTAATCGTCATAAATCGTACTTTGAACAACCTAAAAAAGAAAGAACAGCTGATCATGAAGCCGCAAATGAGCGTGCACACTATCATGGTAAGTTACATTCAACTTACTATCATATTGCATTCCTTATCCTTACCTTAGTGCCTATAGTTTTACTTTCCAAGCGAATAGCAAAAATCATTGATTTTGGGATAGTTGAAGTCGGTGCACCAGTTGCGCTTGGAGGTATAATCATTGCCTTTATTGTCTTAATTCCAGAAAGCATGGCTGCATTGTCATCTGCACGAGCTAACCAACTCCAACGTTCAATAAATCTTTTGCTTGGTTCTGCGTTATCTACTATCGGTTTGACTCTCCCAGCAGTCCTAGCAGTTAGTCTCGTTACAGAGCAGAGCTTAATATTAGGGCTCGATATGGCACCAATGGTACTATTACTTTTAACACTAGTAGTGTGTATTATGACTTTTAACAGCGCACGAACTAATATCATGCAAGGAGCAGTGCATTTAGTATTGTTTTTAGCTTATTTATTATTAATATTGAACCCTTAGACACGATCGAAGAATAGCTATACGACATTAGATGTTATTATAGTATGTGCTTATGCCGTTTATCACTTTTATAACATACTGAGTCTATCATTATTCTGATTGAGATAATTTTATCGCCTCAACAACAGTATCGTCTAAGTTTTGATTATATACATGCTTCTTATGTCCAATTTTAACTTGAAGTTCTGCTTCTGATAGTTTTTTGCATAACTCACTGTAGAGTGAGTTAAACTCTATGGAATCGATATTATGTACTAGCATAGCAAATACACTATCACTTAGCCTGGCTACATAATTATCACCTTTTTGGTGGGTTTGTAATATTTCACATAAGTTGTGTAAGTTATTTTTGTGAGCACTATCGTAGCCGTCCAATATACACAAAGCATCAATTGCAATTATATATATTGGTACACCAACGGTTCTAACATCGCTCTGCTCTTTATCTAAAAATATAGACCAACCTAGCCTATTAAAAAAACCAGTTTCTGCGTCTTTAAACTGACGGGGGAGTTGGTACATTTGTCTGCTCGCAGCGGCATTTCGCTCTATCTCCATGCACAACAAGCTAGAGAGAAGCTTTGAAATAAGCTCTACCGTTAGTTGGCCATCAGATGGAATGGATTTATGTACTTCAGTATCTATTGCACACAGTGTCCCAAACAACCTTCCATCAGGATAGCAGATAGGTATACCAACATAAGAGCAAATACTTAGCTGCTCGTTTATAGGTGCCAACTTATAATCTTCAACAGCTTGTACAGAAGGAGTCCATCGAGGTCCTTTGCCTTGCACCATTCGGCTGCAAATAGAATCACTCCAAACTAGGGTCGATAGTTCTTTAATTTGATATTTATCACTTTCGACCTGCAAAATGACCCAATCTTCTTCATTTTTTCTCGTTAACATCCAAGCACCAAAACCATACTTTTTGTGGAGATACTTCAGAGTAAAGCGACTAGCCTCTTCAAAGGAATCGAAAGGAGCTTGATCTATCGTATTTAAGTTAAACATCCATATCTCCTAAAGGAACGTTAAATTATATTTTCTTGCATCAATTGGATCTCGACTTGTTTAATAAGCTGTTTTATATCCCGAACTAAAGAGCTAGTTTTACTTACATCTATGTAGTTTTCTTCTAAACTTTTGAATAAATCCCCTAGGGCTAATACACCACTCGATGTGGCAGCCCCCTTAGCTCCGTGGGCTAGGCTTCTAACTTGTTCAAAATTGGCTTCTTGAATAGCGGCTTCTAATTTCTCTATATCCGTCACAATATTAGCCCAAAACATTGATAGTACTGCTCTCTGCACCTCCTCATTGTCCGATCCAATAACGGCAGATAAATGATGATAATCTATCAATCCGCGAGAATCAGTATCCTCAGATACATTCATATGTGATATGTCAATAGGCTTTCTATCAACCTTTTGTCTTAGATCTTTTCCCCTTAAACGTAACCACAATACTTTTTTCAACGTTCTTAACTCAACAGGTTTAGTTATATAGTCGTCCATACCTGCTTCTAAACAATGCTCTGCCTCACCCAACATCGCGTTTGCCGTTAGAGCAATGATAAGTGTTCTCTCTTCTCCTCTCTCTTCCTCTATTCGCCTTATTTCTGATGTCAGCTCGAAACCGTCCATCTGTGGCATATGGCAATCTGTTAATACTAAGTCGTAATCTCCTTCTAGCCATCGTTCGAGCGCTTCTTTCCCATCAGAAGCCATCTCATAGCTAAAGCCAAGGCGATCAAGCTGCTGAGATAAAACTAACTGATTGGTTGGTTGGTCTTCAGCGCAAAGTATAGTGATACCATTTTTATCCTCATCATTTGTATCAAACTGGCTATTATCTTCGTCGTAAAGGCACTCTGACCAGTCGAAATCAGGACTTTCGTGTCCAGATAACACTGCTAAAGCTGTAATAAAATCGCTAGGTTTGAAAGGATGTGTACCAATGACGTATTTGTTAGGTTTAATATATCCTTTGGTTGCTGTCGGGTTATCTACGACTTCTAAAACACGATACTTACTATGTTCATCGAGCTGGTTTGCTTGATCACCAATATAAATACTCAGCTCATGCTGATCCGTTAGTTTTTCAATCTCACTCAAAACATCGGCCACTTTGAGATTAGAGAGCATTTTTCTGACAATATCAGATAAATTTTCATCATCGATTTTTAGTACGACTTTAAAATTCGATAGCTCATAACTGTTGAGTAGTGATGAAGAGTCATTAGACTCTGCAGGAATGGTGAATGAAAAACAGCTTCCGTGACCAAGCTTGCTTGAAACTTCTATCTCTCCTCCCATGAGCTCGACAAAAGACTTGCTAATACTAAGCCCTAAACCTGTTCCTCCAAATTTTCGTGTAGTAGAACCGTCTGCTTGAGCGAAAGGAGTAAAGAGTCGAGACACTTGTTCTGAACTCATTCCTACTCCGTTATCTTCAACGGATACTATTAACCGGTTGTTTTGATAACCAACGCATAATTTAATAACTCCCTTTTGCTCTTCACTACTTGTAAACTTGATTGCATTACCCAACAAATTTAGAAGGATTTGCCGTACTCTAACCGTGTCTAGCAATAGCTCTTTAGGAATATTATTTTCAAAATAAAGATATAAACCAATACCTTTCTGATGAGCATTCACCCACAATGCATCAAGAGTTTTTTCAATTAGATTGATAATATTTACGTTGGTAAAGTCAAGTTCCATTTTCCCTGACTCTATTTTTGAAAAGTCTAATATATCGTTTATTATCTCCAGCAAAGAAAATGATGAATCACGTATAGTGCGAACCATGTTATGCTGATCTTTGCTTAGATTTGTTTCTTTAAGTAAATCAACCATGCCGATAACACCGTTCATGGGCGTGCGTATTTCATGACTCATAGTGGCAAGAAAACGAGACTTCGCCTCATTAGCTTGCTTTGCTGACAACGTTTCACGCTCTAAAGCAGCTTGTGCATTCCTCTCGTCAGTGATATCCACGTTGATTCCAAAGACCATCTCGTCACCAGACTCTTTGTCAAAGACAACATCTCCTGCCGCTTTTATCCAACGAATTTGATTTGTACTTTGATTGATAATTCTAAATTCGGCGTTAAATACATCCTTAGTTTTCAGAGACTCATTAAAAGCTTTTGTTGCTTGTTCGTAATCATCTGGATGTAATGCTTTTTCCCAATCTTTTACTGTAAGCTTGGAACCTTTTTGTACGCCATATAGCTCATACATCTTATCGTCCCACTTTAGAACCCCTGATTTGACGTTCAACACCCAGTTACTAATCCCGCCAGCATCGGAAGCTAAGCGCATACCTCTTAACAGCTCATCTCTAGATCTTTTCGCCGAGCGAAGCTCCTTCTCAATTTTCTTTCTATTAGAAATATCTTCTATAACTGATATAAAATATTTAGGCTGCTCGTCCTCACCCAGAACAACAGACACAGAGACTGTCGCCCAAAACATTTCTTTTGTTTTACTAATATATCGCTTGTCTATTGCAAAGCTACGCTTTTTGCCTTCAATTAATGACGTTATCATTATACGGCTTTTATAGAGGTCATCGGGATGAGTAACCTCTTCAATTGACATACAAAGTAATTGCTCTTCACTGTAGCCAAATATGTCGCACATTTTATCGTTAACTTCGATGAACTTTCCTTCTAAACTAACACGACATATGCCTACAGCAGCTTGGCTAAACGCAGCTCTATAAATTATTTCTCGCTCACGAAGCTCGTTTTGAAGTATTAGTTCTCGTTTCTTTGTTTCCTCTTGGTTGGTTATATCCTTTATAATTCCAACAAATACTTGAGAATCATCAACCTTGGTTTCTCCTACAGATATCTCTATTGGGAAAACACGCCCTGATTTATGTAAGCCTTCAACCTTTCTTGGAGTCCCGATTAACTTTTTATCGCCAGTAAATAAAAACTTACGAATATAATCATCATGTTCATGAGCATATTGGGGGGGCATAAGTATAGAAACGTTTTCGCCAATTAGCTCCTCTCTAACACGACCAAATATAAGTTCTGTTGATCGATTTAGATCTAAGATAATCCCATTTATGTCAATAACAACAGTACCATCTAAAGCTGTATCAAATACTGTTCTTAAGCGGGTTTCAGACTCTCTAGCTTCTTTTGTTCTTATTTGTATTTCGCTCTCTAGTTTAATCTTTGTTTCTTCTTCACGCCTTTTTATCTCTGTAATATCAGTAATAATACCAATGAAGTGTGTGATTTTTTTTCATCATCAAAAACAGGGTCAATTCTTAAGTTATTGTAGAATAATGTTCCATCCTTACGGTAATTCCGCAAAATAACGGATATAGATGACTGATTTTCCAGAGCTTCACGTATTCTGTCTAAACCTTCTTGTTCTCTATCGTTACCTTGTAAGAATCGACAGTTTCTACCAATAACTTCCTCTTTAGAGTAACCAGTAAGAACTTCAAACGCTCTATTCGCAAAGATAATTGGATAATCTTTCTGATTAATATCTGTAACTATTATTCCCGATGCAGTTGAGTCTATCGCCTTACTTTGAATATCCAACAAAAATCTTTGTTCATCCGTTTCCTTGCTAAGCCTCTCCCTTTCAATAACAATTTCTTTTAAATTATCTAACTCTGAAACCATAATCGCTAGTTCATTTTTGCCATAGATAGCAGGAAGTTTTATATTCTTTTCACCACTTGCTAGTCGCTTAACACTCAGCGCCAACTCACTTAGCGGACGAGCAATCTGCTTACCTAAATAAAATGATATTAGTAAAATTAATCCCAAAATTAGTATTGAGAGCAGCAACGTATTTTTAAAAAGGGAGTCTGACTCGTAAAACGCTTCATCAACACCAACACGAATCATCGCGGACCAACCAAGACCAGGATAATCATATGCTCCACTAGTATGTGCGTAACCTGTGACTTGTTGTACTTGCTTTCGAAAATGTCTTGAAATATTTGATCCGCTAAGTCCTGCGACTGCCAATCTTGCTCCCTCGACACCATTACTTGCTAAATTTAAATTACTTAAGACACCAAAATCTCGAGCATACCTAGGCTTGCTCTGTCCCACAGGGTCATAGTCCACGATAATTCTTCCTTGATCATCAAGGATGGTCAACTCTGCACTTTGCAACCCCCTACTCGAAAGTAGCTCATAAGTTTCCTCAACTATTTTTTCAACAGCGCTAAAATCAACGACATTAACCCAAAGTCCGATCTTTTGACCATTAGTGTTGCGAATAACCGAAGCAAAAATCATATCGAAAGAATTAGAGTCATTATCAATTAAATATCGATTTGGACCTGTTACATAACTGCTTTCAGGCTGCTTTGGTTCAAGCGTAATACCACTCATGGCTTCTTGAAACCAGATGCTGTCACGTATTTCATTGGGAGTAATATTAAGATCTTTTAGTTTCTTTCCGAAAGGATTTTCAGAATTATAAGCTAAGATATTTCCGTTCGTATCTAATATTATTATCCGTCTATATACTTTATAATTTCTCACGAAATGATTTAAATTATCAACAACTTCTGAATTGAATGAACGTTTATATAAATGACTCCCTTCAAGTTGTCCTAAGGATAGTTTAAAAGCTTGTACATCATGATATCGTTCAAATAAGTTTCTTTCTATTAGTCTAATTAATAATGTAGCTTCTCTCTCAATATTTGTTAAAGTTGTATCCTGAAGAATATCTTTCCCTTTCCAGGACACAAATGTAACAGCACTTAACATAACTAAACTTAAAACAAAAAATAGTAAAGGTAGTTTAATAGAAAACTTCATTAACGACTCTCACTATTAAAATTAAAATCATCAATCCCAATTAGTATTTCACTAATCTTCACAGGCTTATAATAAAGATAACCCTGTCCTATTTCACACCCCTTATTTAATAGAAAATTTTCTACTTCAACACTTTCAATACCTTCTGCTACAACTGACATTCCTAGTGCTTTTCCCATTTCTATACTTTGCTCAACAATCGCAGCCGACTTAATATTGGTTAGACAATTAAAAACAAACTCTTTATCAATTTTTAGTTCATTAAATGGGATTGTGTGTAACTTAGCTATTGAGGAGTATCCCGTTCCAAAATCATCTATAGATAGCTTAAACTTCATAATTCTTAACCTAAGCATCTGAGTGTCGATAATAGTTGGACTTGAACTTATTGCTGTTTCAGTTAACTCACAAATAATCTTTTCATGAGGGATACCATATTTATCAACTGTTCTACATAACCACTTTGGAAAGTCCTCATTTTCTAAAACTTTTCCCGATATATTAAATGCATATGTTAGATTGCAAAGTGATTTATAGTTTCTTGATACTTCTTTCAAGGCTTTATCAATAACCTTCTGAGTAAGCTCAAGTATGATGGACGGAGACCTTTCTGCTACCGGAATAAAACTATCTGGTGGGATCAAAGAACCTTGGTCATCGTGAATTCGAGCTAAAACTTCTACACCTTTCATCTTTTTTGATATCAGATCTACTTGAGGTTGAAAGTAAGCTTCTATTTTCTGTGCCTCTAGGTACCTAATAAGTTCCTCTTCAGGTAGCTCGGAAAGTTGTGTTGTTGCCCGTTTAACAGTAGGTAAAGCTTGTATTGCTTCGATGATATTTTGAACCACTTTGAACGTTATAGGTTTTTCTACACAACCCATAATGTTCAAGTCATAAAACCGCGCTAAGTTAGATGTAGACGCTAGGATTTCTTGTTCTTCACTACTAATGATTATTACGGCGCCAGAAAACTTCATGACTCCTAAAGCTCTTAGAACTTCAAAACCATCTTCTACTGGCATATTCAAATCACAGAAAATTACATTAAATTCGTTAAACGCCAAAAGCTCCTTCGCTTGCTTACCATTTTCAGCTTCGAAAACTGTCTTGATACCTATGTTATTCAAACAGATCGTTAATGTTTTCCTAACCACTGGCTGATCGTCAATTACAAGTATCTTATAATCTGAAGTATTCACACTCCCCCCCCTACTGAAAGTTGCAAGCCACTACGGCAAGTACCTCACTTTTCTCAGTTTTCAGTGTAGGTGTGAGAAAAGGTTTATGCCAAAAATTCGCGTTATTACATACTCTCTTAGCGAAAAGGTGACGAATGTTACGGTTCAACGTTACTATTTCAATTTAACTCATACTGGTATTACTTTAGATAGTAGAATCGGCAGTATTCGTGTAGATAACCGCTTAATAACTTGTATGTCATAAGCCCCATTTCCTGATTCATCAAAGATTCTGGACCTGACTGCGTAGTCTGAAGATTCTTGCTCTGCCATATCTGTTAACTCAGCCACCTGAGTAACGTTAATCGCACCAACCTTGATAACGCTACTCAATACAAGCGTAGCAAAACGCCGTTTGTTCTCAGCGAAAATAATTAAACCTTTGTCCTGATCGTCGTATTTCTGTCATGCGCCAAACATTTGATTACACAGCACTCACATCACAATTACATATCCCCAACATGAGTGGGGTCACAATCATTCATTTCGTTGATCGCAGTGTGCATTTGTGCACATTAAGATTGTGCAGTTCGTTCCAATTACACTTATAAATTTATGCGCTCAACTATCACTTTTAAGCTCTTGCTCGCGTTAATTGCCGTCTTCAGCTGTGTTCTGGCTGCCTCTACGGCTTATCAATACCATCAACAAAAAACCTTAATCAATGATGTTCTCACTGAACAGCTTCATGATAAGGCTAGTAATTACTTCGATAGCCTAAACATGATGATGCTAACAGGCACCATGTCGCAAAAAGAAACTTTGCGAAAAAAAGCACTTGCACAAGAAGGGATTGAAGAAGTTCGCGTGTTGCGAGCTGATACCGTCACCAAGCTTTACGGACCAGGACAAGCAAACCAACAACCGGTCGATGATATTGACCAACGAGCTTTAAATGGCGAACTGGTCATTGAGCCAATTTCAGCCAATTGGGGGAACGGACTGGTTGTCGCGCTACCAATGAAATCAAGCGAAAATTATCGTGGCACCAACTGCGTTTCTTGCCATGTAGCACCAGAAGGCGAAGTATTGGGCGCGATTCGTTTGGAATACAACATGAACCACGTCAATTCAATGATCAATAAACAGGCAATGTTTGCGATGGGAATAATGGCCGTTATCGCGTTTGTTGGTTTTATTATAACGATGAGTTTGATTCGTAAGATCATTGTTCGCCCAATACAAAAAACGTCGCAATTCATGGCGAATGTGAGCCATAGTAAAGATCTATCTCAACGACTTGTTCATCACCAAAAAGATGAGGTAGGCCAACTTTCTACCGCGATTAATTCGTTTATGGATACGGTATCCGAGAGTTTAGAGCGTGTACAAGACACCTCCCACTCTCTTGCCAATTCAGCCAGTCAGTTAACGGATGTTGCACAATCAACAGACAAAGCGGCCAATAATCAACAATTGGAAACCAGTGACGTACAAAGCAACATCACCGACATGCTGCAACAACAAACCGCCGTTGAAGACTCGACCAATAACGCTACAGCTCTAGTCAACCACACCGTTGATGTTGCTACTCACAGCGCAAGCCAAGCACACAGCGTGAGCGAAGACATCAAACACTTGGTGAGCAATATTGACGGCGTACGGGAAAAAATCAGTTCGTTAAACCAAAGAACCGAAGAAGTGTCGTCCATTCTTGGGGTCATTAAAGGCATTGCAGAACAAACCAACCTACTCGCGTTGAATGCTGCAATTGAAGCCGCCCGAGCCGGAGAGCAAGGACGCGGTTTTGCCGTCGTCGCGGAGGAAGTGCGTAACCTAGCTTCTCGGACCGCCGAAGCCACAGGCAACATTGAGCATATCATTTCTCAATTCCAGCAAGGGAGTGAAGAGTCCTTAGCCTCTGTGGATACTGTCTGCCAGTTTGCTCACCAACGTTCAGTCGATGTCGAGACACTTTCAGTCACGATGCATAACGTTGTCGATGAAATGCATCAAGTTCTGAAACATGCAGAAAACATTCAAAGCCAGACGCAAACCACATCCGACGTCAGTCAGCGTATTCAATCCAAAATTGATGTGATCACACTGCATGCTAACGACACATCGCAATCAGCATCGCACACGCGTGATATTAGTGTTGATTTAGAGCATCTATCCGAACGTTTAGAGCAATTACTTAACCAATTCACACTTTCAGAGCATCAAAGAGTGAATAAATAGAGAGATTCTCCCCATCAAAATGAATATAAAGGTTGATGCGAGCGAATTGACAGGTAATATGTCTCGTTGAATCTGTAAAATGCTACCCAACTCAGCACTTAGCTTGTTTTTTGAACAAAAATGTTATTAGACAAGTACTTTAATAAGTGTTGGGTTGAATTTTTACCTCAATGGAGAATATTGAAAACATGACTTACGCGCCTGTATCAGACGTATTGAAAGGTCAGCTAGCAGTAGACAGCGAAGTGACTGTTCGTGGCTGGATCCGTTCACGTCGTGATTCCAAAGCTGGAATCTCTTTCCTTGCCATATATGACGGCTCTTGTTTCGACCCGATTCAGGCCGTGGTCCCAAATAATCTTAATAATTACGAAGACGAAGTACTAAAGCTAACGACTGGCTGCTCTGTTGAAGTAACTGGTAAGATTGTTGAATCTCCTGCAAAGGGCCAAGACTTCGAACTTGCTGCCACTGGCGTTAAAGTGGTTGGCTGGGTTGAAGACGCTGAAACTTACCCGATGGCAAAAACTCGTCACTCTATCGAATATCTACGTGAAGTAGCGCACCTACGTCCGCGCACAAACGTAATCGGTGCGGTAGCACGTGTACGTAACTGCCTATCTCAAGCGATCCACCGCTTCTACCACGAGCAAGGTTACTTCTGGGTATCTGCACCACTAATTACAGCTTCAGATGCTGAAGGTGCAGGTGAAATGTTCCGCGTTTCTACGTTAGACATGGAAAACCTGCCTCGTACAGACGCTGGCAAAGTAGACTACAACGAAGACTTCTTCGGTAAAGAAACTTTTCTTACGGTATCTGGTCAGCTAAACGCGGAAGCTTACGCTTGTGCACTAAGCAAGGTTTACACTTTCGGCCCTACTTTCCGTGCTGAAAACTCAAACACAAGCCGCCACCTAGCAGAGTTCTGGATGGTTGAGCCTGAAGTTGCGTTTGCAGAACTGGACGACGTTGCGAAACTGGCTGAAGACATGCTTAAGTACGTATTCAAAGCAGTACTTGAAGAGCGTCGCGATGACCTTGAGTTCTTTGCTCAGCGCATCGACAAAGAAGCCGTTAGCCGTCTAGAGAACTTTGTTTCTTCTGACTTCGCACAAGTTGACTACACTGACGCGATCCAAATCCTGCTAGATTCTGGCCGTGAGTTCGAATTCCCAGTTGAGTGGGGTATCGATATGTCATCTGAGCACGAGCGTTTCCTAGCGGAAGAGCACTTCAAAGCGCCGGTAATCGTTAAGAACTACCCGAAAGACATCAAAGCATTCTACATGCGTATGAACGATGATGGTAAGACGGTAGCGGCAATGGACGTTCTAGCACCTGGCATCGGTGAAATCATCGGTGGTTCTCAGCGTGAAGAGCGTCTAGACGTACTGGATGCACGTATGCGCGAAATGGGTATCGACCCTGAGCACATGAGCTGGTATCGCGACTTGCGTCGTTACGGCACAGTGCCACACGCAGGCTTTGGTCTAGGCTTTGAGCGTCTAGTATCTTACGTAACAGGCATGGGCAACGTTCGTGACGTGATCCCATTCCCACGTACGCCTCGCTCTGCGAACTTCTAATCACTTTTTAGTGAGACAGAATTAGAAAAGACCTCCCTAGTGGAGGTCTTTTATTTTGTGCTCAACCGTCAATACCATCTGCTAAGTAACTCAAGCTTGAGTTAGTCTTCTTCCTTGTCTCTGTCCGCTTTTTCAGCATACTTTACGCCCACAATACATAAGCCAAACATTACGAAAGGGATCACGGCCGCGGTGTACTCTGTCCATGCCATATGAGAGAAAGATTTCGCCAAAATGAGATGCGCAAATACCAGTAAAAACGCACTAAAAATAGCAACGGCGATTAACCTTAACTCATGCTTAACCAACTGCTTTTTCATCTTAAATCCTGCTTAATCATCCAAGGTCTTTCGACCTGAATAATGATTGAAGCACAATTTGCAAAAATGGCGCTGATACAGTTGGAGCAAAAAAACACTAAGCAGTTTAATGATTATCAATTCAGAGTAATTCGCGAAGCAAATCACCTAATCTTTTGATAGCACGTTCCAAACTCGTTTCTAAAGGAAGCGATGTATTCAGTCTTAAATAGTTTTCGTATTGATCACTTATCGAAAAGAGTTTGCCATAAGCGACGGTAACCTGCTCAGACAATAGTGCCTGATATACCGCTTTACTTGATATTCCATCTGGCAATTTCAGCCAAAGAAAGTAACCACCATCAGGACGTAGATAGGTAACCTCTTTAGGTAGGTGCTTTGCAAGTAAATCCACGAAGTCAGCTTGACGTTGTTGCAGTGCCTTACGAAGCTTTCTCAGGTGGTTGTCGTAACTGTCGTTTTGTAAGTAATGTGCAACCCCCTGCTGAATAGGAGCACTCCCAGACAATGTCGATATTAACTGGAGCTTTTGAATAGTCTCGTTAAAACGCTTATTCACCACCCAACCCAAGCGATATCCAGGGCATAAACTCTTAGAAAAAGAACCACAATGAAGGACACGCTCTTGCTCATCAAAGGTCTTTAATGAGTTCGGCCTTTTGTCAGAAAAATACAGCTCAGAGTACACATCGTCTTCGATGAGATACACATCATATCGATTGGCTAACTCAACAATGTATCGTTTGTGTTCATCAGACAAAGAAGCCCCGGTTGGATTATGAAAGTTCGTCATTAACCAACAAGCCCGAACGTCTTCATTGGCAAAGGCTGCTTCGATTTGTTCAAGCGAATGCCCACTCTCATCATCGACACTGATTTCAATAGCCTTGAGACCTAACCGTTCTACCGCTTGAAGTGCGCCATAAAACGTTGGGGCTTCGACAACGACGGTATCACCTGGTCGGGTGACCGCTTGCAAACTCAAGTTCAATGCTTCTAGCGCACCGGAAGTAATAACCACATCATCATGGGTTAGTGATATCCCATGATGAATATACCTCTGAGCGACGAGTCGCCTTAACGACTCAGCACCAGGAGGTAGGTTGTCTAACAACTTATCCGGCCCCATTTTTCGTCCCGAGCTGGCCAAATTACGGTTAAGCGACTCTAAAGGAAACAAACACGGGTCCGGAAACGCCGAGCCTAAATGAACAACATCCGATGTCGCTTGGTGCTTCAAAAACGAATACAACTCATCATTCAACTTAGTGCATGGAGTATTGTTGCTTTTAATTCCATTCGTATTGGTGAGACGTTCAAGATCGGCAGTCACATAGTAACCAGATTGAGGCTTTGCTATCACCCAGCCTTGCGCCTCTAGCAATTGATAGGCTTGTAATACCGTACCTGCACTTACGGAATGATTGCGGCTGGTGACGCGTATTGAAGGCAGCTTCTCCCCTGCTCTCCAAGTATCTTGCTGAATTTGTGCCTTAAACAATTCGGCCAATTGACGGTATCGATTCATGTATCCCTCATTTCACTTGCAGCCGCACCATAGCATACTTCACGCCAGCATTCTGATATGGCAGTAGTCAATTTAGCAACGTAATTTATCAAGCTTGTTAATAGCAATTTCGACGACGAAGTGAGAATTTATGTTCCATACTTTTACTGATACGTCCGAGTGGTCTTAAATCTTTGCCTTGTCCGAAAAGCAAGGCATTCCACAGAGCTGAGAGTGTAAAGTCCACTTAGACATCTATCTTTTAAGTCGGGAGGAAGCGATGAAAGTATTTACAATGGACGATCTCTCTTATCGCGGGAAACATAAAGGTGTACATAGCTGGGACCATCCTGGCGGCACAACCCCTTATTACTGGCATCCTGATTGGTTGCATATCGCTGAAGATGCTTTGGGTGAACACAAAAAGGCTGACCTTGAAGTCCCTGACGGAGAAGCAGCGACAGAAGAACATGCAAAAGCGGCGATTCTCAAACACTTGAATGACGAGTAGTTTAGGCTCTATCACCGTTCAAGAATAGCGTTAGGCAGGCGAATCCATCGTCGTATGCTTTAAACGCATATAAAGCCAAAACCTGCCAAATAATAAATTCTTCTGAATGAGAAGTACGCATCGTCTGTAGCTATCGAATGACAAAATAAGTCGATAGTTATCACATTAATTTTCATTACATCTGTTACATTTAGATAGTAATGGTGATGCACACCTCAACTCATGGATTATGAGAGAAAACAATAATGGCGAAATACAACGAAGAAGACATTAAATACAAAGGTGAATCCAACGGCGTACATTCTTGGAGTTCACCTTCCGGCCAACCTTATTATTGGCACCCAGATTGGCTACACGTAGCGGAAGATGCGACGGGCACACACCCGAAACAAAAGCTTGAAGTCGAAAAAGCGGAAGTCCCAACAGAGAAGCACGCGTTAAAAGCAATCTTAAAGCATATGAACGACTGGGCGACTGAGAAGCTTTCTTCTAACCCAGACATCGAAACCAATGCGGTTGAGTCTGAAATCGATCTGAAGAAATAACATCAGCCGACATCTATACTTCTTACAAGCAAACGCTCCACCTTTAGTGGGGCGTTTTTGTCTCAACTAGTAACCGCCACTCCACGTAAATCACTAATGCAAAGCACTGAAGTCAAACGATTGGCACGTGAACAAAACTTCATCAATCATGGTATAAATCCCCTTCAAACTCTGTGCCTACCAAACGTTTTCATGGCAAAAACTTTAGTTATGTTAGAATTCTGTTTCAAATCGCAACTTTTTTAGGTTTTCTTTTCAGTAACGGTTGTAACCAATATTGCTGAAAGGTATAAATGTTAGCACACCCCTTCGATTAACATGGATGAAGATTATGTTTGAAAAAGTAGTTGCCGCTCCGGCTGACCCTATTCTTGGCCTTACTGAAGAGTTTAAAAAAGATACTCGCGCAGACAAAATTAACCTTGGCGTAGGTATTTACAAAAACGAGCAAGGCGAAACCCCCGTTCTTGCAACAGTAAAGAAAGCTGAAGCAGCACTTGTTGAAACTGAAAAAACCAAATCTTACCTAACTATCGAAGGCACAGCAGAGTATGGCATTGCAGTACAAAAACTGCTTTTCGGCTCTGATGCAGAAATTGTAAACGAAAAACGCGCTAAAACAGCTCAAGCTCCAGGTGGTACTGGCGCATTACGTGTTGCTGGTGAGTTCATTAAACGCCAACTTGGCGATGTAAAAATCTGGATCAGCAATCCTACTTGGGCAAACCACAACGGCGTATTTACTGCCGCTGGTATCGAAACGGCACAATACAGCTACTACAACGCAGAAACAAAAGACAAAGACTTCGATGCAATGCTAAACGATCTGCAATCTGCGTCTGAAGGTGACATCGTGCTTCTACACGGCTGCTGCCACAACCCTACAGGTATCGACCCAACTGCTGAAGAATGGGAAACATTGGCGAAACTAGTCGCAGAGAAGAAATTGCTTCCTCTATTTGACTTCGCATACCAAGGCTTTGCTAAAGGCGTGGAAGAGGATGCGGCGGGTCTTCGTACTTTTGCTAAGTACAACAAAGAAATCCTAGTCGCGAGCTCGTTCTCGAAAAACTTTGGCCTTTACAACGAACGCGTTGGTGCCTTCACGTTAGTAGCGGAATCAGAAGAAGTCGCAACAACCGCATTTTCGCAAGTTAAAGCCATTATTCGCTCTATCTACTCTAACCCACCTGCGCACGGCAGCGCTGTCGTGACTCACATTCTTGGCAATGCCGAAATGCGTGCGGAATGGGAAGCTGAAGTAGCAGAAATGCGTGACCGTATCCAAGAGATGCGTGAACTATTTGTAGCGACACTAAAATCAGAAGGTGTGGACGCAGACTTTAGCTTCATCGAACGTCAAAATGGTATGTTCTCTTTCTCTGGCCTATCTAAAGAGCAAGTAAACCGTCTGAAAGAAGAGTTCGGTATTTACATCGTCGGTTCAGGCCGAATCAGTGTTGCTGGTATGACGAAGTCAAATATGGGTCCTCTATGTAAAGGCATGGCAGCGGTTTTATAATCGATAGTCGCATACTTTATTAAAAGGAAAGGTCAGCATAAGCTGACCTTTTTGTTTTTATTTATTGCCAATAAATGAACCAGTCCGCTAGTAGACAAACTTCAAACTCAGTCCCACTTCATTGACATAATCAGAGCTCTCACCGCTGTAATCGGTATCTCTAAACTGATAAAAAAGACCAGTACCAATAACATCATGCCATTGGTAGTTAAAACCTATCTTAAAATTGTTCTCATCGACGATATCACTGCGGTTAACTTCCACCTCGGCCGTCGCAATAAGTTTTTCACTGAATAAGTAATTCACCCCAACGGTGACGGCTTGAAGCAATTCGCTATCTGAAGACAACGTATTATCCGTTTTGTCGTCCGTCGCTTTCGCTTTGATTGCACCTATTCCATATTTACCATAGATATCGAATTGATCCGTAATCCCATAACGATAACCACCACCAAACAACAAACGGTCAATGCGAAGAGTAAAGTCGTCCGGATGGAAAAACTGCGCCGAGTAATCGACATTAAACAACCAGTTCTCAGTAAATAAGTAATTACCACCGAGCCCAATTGTGGTCGCGTTCGAATTATCTAACCACTCTTCATTTGTGGTTCCGGCACCCACATCCAGGTGAATGTGTTCATACCCAAATTTTTCTGCTTGGTCCATGACCGCCGCGCTAGTTGCTGCTGGCAAAGCAGCTAAAGACGCAAGCAATAAACTTCTCACCATTCGACTTCCTTTCATGAGAATTATTTAAACACTGCCCCCAAATCACCTTGAGTGGCTTAGTTCAACAAGAATAACTTAGTTTACAGACGCGGTAACGATTTGAAATCTGCTATGCCTCTAAATCAAGCATTGGCCCAAAATATGTTGACCACGTCCGCTCACCTTTTAAGTGACTATATAGTAGTAGAAATGCCGATTCCTTATCGTGCGATATGTCAGAATCTTATGACTGAGTACGAAAATCACGGTTCAGATAAGACTCTGTTTTAAAACTAAGTTAAGATTACTTTATTATTTGCGAACTAAAAGGCACCTTCGATGGATGCAGAACTTCTCGAGATTTATAACTTTCTCGCCAAGTACCCCCCGTTCAATGAACTCCCTGAAGAAACACTAAACAAGGTGACAGAGAGTGTCGAGATCTCGTACTACCGAGAAGATACCCCAATCATCCATTTTGGAGACTATATCCAAGATCTCTACGTGGTGCGAAGCGGGGTCGTAGAAGTTTATCGACGCAAAGGAGAGCTTTATAACCGTCTTGATGAAGGTGACCTATTTGGCCAGATGGGAATGCTAACCAACAACAAAGTACGCTTTCCGGTAAAAGCCATTGAAGATACTCTGCTCTACTGTATTCCTGGTGACGTTTTCCAAGAAATATACGACAACTTTGATTCCTTTGCAGACTTTGTCGAAGTGGAAAATAGTGCTCGTTTACGCCAAGCCATTTCAGAAAACAAAGATGCCAATGACCTGACGACATCGAAAGTGAAAACCTTGCTGACTGGCGATGCTCATACAATTGATCGTGGACAGACAATCCAGCAAGCCGCGCAGCAGATGGCGAATGACAACGTATCTGCTCTACTTATCGTCGATCCAGATTTCGTTCGCGACGAAGATGACCCACAGTCTCCGGTACTTGGTATTATTACTGACCGTGACTTGTGTACCCGTGTGTTAGCCGAAGGCTTGTCTCCACAGGACGATGTATCAAGTGTGATGACCACTGAAGTCATGTCTCTTGATCACAATGCCTACATCTATGAAGCAATGTTAACCATGCTGCGTTACAACGTGCACCACCTGCCTGTGGTTAAAAACCAATTGCCTATTGGTATTATCGAAACAACCGACATTGTTCGTTATGAATCACAAAACTCGCTCTTATTGGTGAGCAGCATTTTCCAACAACAGACCATCGAAGATTTGGCAGTTGTTGCTGAAGAAGTAAAAAGCAGCTTTGTACGCCTAGTCAACGAAGATGCCAACTCACACATGGTGGGCAGTGCGATGTCCGTGATTGGTCGAAGCTTCAAACAGCGTCTGTTAGAAATGGCTGAAGAAGAGCTTGGCCCACCACCAATTCCTTATTGTTTCCTTGCACTTGGCTCAATGGGACGTGATGAGCAACTGTTGGTGACTGACCAAGATAACGCCATCATTCTAGATGAGACCTACCAAGAAGAGAAACATGGTAAATACTTCGAAGCTTTAGCGAAATACGTCAGTGATGGATTAGATGCCTGTGGCTACAAGTATTGTACGGGCGATATTATGGCAACCAACCCATTATGGCGTATGACTCGTTCAGAGTGGGAAGAGTGCTTCGCTGACTGGATTGATAACCCGAACCCGAAAGCGCTACTCAACGCGTCCATCTTTTTTGATTTGGATGGCGTTTACGGTCGCTTAAAATGGGCAGAACAATTAACCAGCTTTATTGTTCGTCGTGCGCGTAAAAACAATCGCTTCTTAGCCTGCCTGGCTCGCAACGCACTTAACCGAACCCCGCCACTTGGCTTCTTTAAAGACTTTGTGATGGAGAAAGATGGCAGACACAACAACTCCATCAACCTCAAACGTCGCGGTACGGCTCCTCTGGTCGACTTAATTCGCGTTCACTCTCTGGCGGTTGGCTCACGTGCACAGAACTCGTTTGAGCGTCTCGACGACATCATTGATGCTGGCATTTTGCCAAAAGGTCGTGCACAAGACTTAAAAGACGCACTAGAGTTTATTTCCATGGTGCGTATTCGTCACCAAGCGACGGACGTGGAATTAGGCATTGACCCAGATAACAATATCGAACCAGAAAATCTCTCTGAATTTGAACGTCGCAACCTAAAAGATGCTTTCCAAATCCTAAGCAATGGTCAGAACTTCCTTAAGTTCCGCTACCAAGCGAATAAGAGCTTTAAGTGAGGTTGAACATGATCAAAAAGCTCTTTCAGAAGCCAACCATTCAGTGGCCAACGAAATTTGAACAAAAGTTGGAGGTGGCTAAAGATGAGAATTTAATTGCGTTTTATAGCAATAAACCACCTGCACCAGAGACCCCGCTGTCTGAGGTGGAGTTCGTCGCGCTAGATTTCGAAACGACGGGGTTGAATCCCGAGAAACATGACATCATTACCATTGGTTTAGTGCCGTTTAACTTGAAGCGGATTTTTTTGCGCAATTCACGTCATTGGAAAGTTCGCCCGCAGCGAGCACTCGATGAAGACTCGGTAATCATACATGGTATTACTCACAGTGAATTGATCGATGCACCTGACTTGGGCGACATCTTAAGCGAGCTACTACCATGCTTAAGCGGAAAAATCATTGTTGTGCATTATCGTCGTATCGAGAGAGAATTTCTGGATAAAGCACTCAAAAGCCGTTTAGGGGAAGGAATTGAGTTTCCAGTGATAGATACGCTGCATCTTGAAGAAACCATTCAACAGAAACGCTCTGGCTCACTCTGGGAGCGTTTAAAAGGGAAAAAGCCAGAATCGGTTCGGCTAGCGCAATCTCGACGCCGTTATGGTCTGCCAGACTATACCCCTCACCATGCATTAACCGATGCAATTGCTACGGCAGAACTGCTACAAGCGCAAATCGCCCATCATTATAGCGAAGACCAACCGGTCAGTGAGTTCTGGCTATAACGTCTTTCTAGCTTAATAAGCGATCAAAAAAGGAGCCAAATGGCTCCTTTTTATTTAGGTCGGTATCCGATTACAGCTTAAAGCGTTGAATCTCTTGCTCTAATTCGTGTGAAAGCTCAGATAGGTGGGCAGCTTGTTCTGCTGCTTGATGAGCTTCTACCGACAGCTCGTTAGAAACGTCACGAATGCCTTCAGTATTACGCGTGATCTCGGTTGTTACCGATGCTTGCTCTTCTGCCGCTGATGCAATCTGCGTTGCCATGTCACTGATGCGCTCAACAGCAGTATGGATTTGCGTCAAGCTCGCTGCAGCCGCGTTTGCATCATCAACACTGGTGTCAGCCAGACGACGGCTATCACCCATGATGCCAACCGCTTTCGCTGTTGTGCCCTGTAGCATCTCGATAGTTTCTTGAATCTCTTGCGTTGAAGCATGAGTGCGTTGGCTCAATACGCGAACTTCATCCGCAACCACAGCAAAGCCACGGCCTTGTTCACCTGCACGTGCTGCTTCAATTGCCGCGTTAAGTGCAAGTAGGTTTGTTTGCTCAGCAATACCTTGAATCGTTGATAGAATCGTATTGATGCTATTTCCGTGTGCTTCTAGCTCTTGAATCACATCAGTGGCGACTTGAACTTCTTGCGCCAAGTTCTGGATAGAACCTTGCGTCTGAGTCACTTGGCTAGAACCGTGTGAACAAGCTTGAACCGCTTCCTCTGAGTTACTTGCCGTGCTATCTGCATTACCTGCAATTTCTTGTGTCGCTGCAGCCATTTCGTTCACAGCCGTCGCCACCATGTTGATCTCATCTTGCTGGTAAGAGATACGCTGACTACGCTCTTCAGCTTGCTGTGCCGTCGTGCGTGCTTGCTCTGAAAGCGCAGATGATACGTGGCTAAGCTTGGTCACCATCGTGTGCATGTTGCCAACAAAGCGGTTGAAGTTTTCAGCCAATTTACCGACTTCATCATCACTGCGTGGTTCTAGTCGTTGCGTTAAGTCACCTTCACCAGATGCAATTTCCTCAAGTGCATTTGATACGCGGCTCAAGTCACGGAACAAGAAACCAACTAACCAAGATACCGCAAGAATAACCACAATGGTGATCATCACTGCAGTGATCAATAGGTCACGTAGCAATACCGCATGCCCTGCTTCTTCCGTTGCGCGATCCATTTCAATCGCGAACATCCAATGCGTGCCAGGTACTTTATTAAAGTAGTAAAGCTTCTCTTTGCCTTTGATTACCGTATCTTCGATACGACCTTCATCTGCAGCGCGCTCGATTGCCTCTTCTGAAAAGTCTTTTAGAACACTGGTGATAGGCTTAAGCGTTAAGCTTTTATCAGGATGCGCTAGAAACGTACCTTCGTTCATATCGATTAACATCGCATGCGCATTTTCACCTGCATCTAGGTTAATCACGTCGCTGATAAGCTGATCGATCAGTACATCTGCACCAACAACACCAACAAACTGACCATTTTTCATTACTGGCTCAGCAATGGTTACAAGCAGCGCGTTAGTGATTGCATCTTGATATGCAGCTGTGATGATTTGCTTACCTGCGGCGTTAGCATCTTTGTACCAAGGGCGAGTACGAGGGTCGTAATCAGCACGGTTACGCTCAGGGTGAGAGCGATACATATCACCGTTTGGTGTACCAAGGAAGATGTCATCAAAGCCACCAGCCTTGCGAGCTTGTTGTAGGAAAGGGACAACGTCTTGCTCTGTCGAGTAGTCGTTGAATGCGGTAGCAATATCTTTACGGATATTGACCCAATCAGAAATTCCTTCTGACGCAGTAGTACTTAGACTTTGCGCACGTGAATAGACACCTGAACGAGTCTGATCAAATAATTGACCAGCCGACAACCAAGTAAGTGCTGTTGCCATCACAACAACAGCAGAGAGGCTTGCGCCAATAAGCTTTTGTTTTAATGATAATTTCATATTTATAGTTTTTGAGTTGGGAGAACAGTTAAGGTGTGTGAATATTACACACTTTTTCACGACTATTCACTAATTTTTAAAAAACAAAATAGCACATTAACTCTTTGTAAAATATGAACTTTCATGTGTCATTTTTTTGTCTCACCGTCATAAAAACCGCACAAAAAAAGCCAGCAAAATGCTGGCCTTTTGATTACTTGTTACTCAGACAGATTTATAAAATGCCTGAGTTATTGACGTTCTGTTCTCATACCCATCAATAAGCTCACACACATTGCAAGCAGAATGAAGGTAAACGGTAGTGCTGTAGAAATTGCACCTGCCTGAAGCGCTTGAACCGCTTCTGAGCCACCAATCCACAGTAGAGCAACCGCAATTGCACCTTCCATAAATGCCCAGAAAACACGTTGAAGTACAGGAGCGTCGACTTTACCGCCCGCTGTGATGCTGTCGATAACAAGTGAACCAGAGTCAGAAGACGTGATGAAGAACACAAGTACCAACACAACAGCAATGATTGAAAGCATGCTACCAAATGGAAGAACATCGAACATTTGGAACATAGCAAGTGAAACGTCAGTCAAACCATTCGTGCCCAACTCACCTACTTTATCAACAACTTGCTCGATCGCTAGACCACCAAATACTGACATCCAAACAACAGTAACAGCGGTTGGAACCAATAGAACGGCTGTAATGAATTCGCGAACGGTACGACCGCGAGAAACACGCGCAATGAACATACCTACGAATGGTGACCATGAAATCCACCAAGCCCAGTAGAATACTGTCCAGCCTTGGAACCATGCCTCATCTGTACGACCAAACGGGTTACTTAGCGGAATAATATTCTCTACGTATGCCATAAGTGTGGTTGGAATCGAGCCTAAACTCGCCGCCCAACCGATAAGACCAACAAGAATCAGTAGCAAGAACGCCACAACCATGTTGATGTTACTAATGACCTTAACGCCACCATCAATACCACGTACCACTGAAACAACAGCAAGCAAAGTTACAACGGTAATGACGACGATTTGTAGGCCAAGGCCTGGCTCAACACCAAATACGTGATGAATACCACTTGCCGCTTGTTGTGCACCTAAGCCCAGTGACGTTGCAAGACCAAACAAGGTCGCAAGAACGGCCAAGATATCCACGATATGACCAGCCCAGCCCCACGCGCGATCACCCAGAAGTGGGTAGAAGATCGAGCGCATAGACAGCGGTAAACCTTTGTTGTAGGCAAAGAATGCTAAAGAAAGTGCTACAACACCGTAAATTGCCCATGGGTGAAGACCCCAATGGAACATCGTCGCACCCAGTGCCAATCTCGCTGCTTCTGGTGTATTTGCTTCAACACCGAGTGGCGTCTCATACCAACCAGTGAAGTAAGCGACAGGCTCTGCGACACTCCAGAACATTAAACCGATACCCATACCAGCCGCAAATAGCATTGCAAGCCATGACATGAACGAGTAATCGGCAACAGCGTCTTTACCACCTAAGCGGATTTTACCCATTGGCGAAACGATAAGTGCCAAACAGAAAATAACGAAAATATTACCTGCAATAATGAACAACCAATCGAATGAACCAATGATCTTCCATTTCAGCCCATCAAGTGCCGTCTTTGCGGTATGTGCATCTAGAACTAATGCAGCGACAAGAAACAGCGCAATTAAACCTGCACTAATACCAAAAACTGGGTTATGAACATCAAAACCCCATTTTTGAACGTTGTCTTGACCTACCGTATAGTCGGTACTATCGATACTGTACTTATCTATACCCTTTGTCATCGTTCCTCTCTATTTTTGTACTGTTTTTACGTACCAAACAAAAAAATCTTTCGAACACGATACGTTTTACATTCCGTGAAGGCGCAAGATCCTATCATTTGACACGTTTTTGTCTATCTTTTTGCTATGAAAAAATCCAATAACTTACTTTTCACTCAGCAATTTCCGCCTTTAAAAGGATAAACCACTACCGCAATAGTTAGACCACAAACATTTATTGCTATAATAATTTTAGGTCTTCTTATTTTGTCTACACGACGCGACAAAATGAAATTGGAGACACTACTTAAAATTGTAGTGGTAATTTTTGATTCCACCCCTTTAAATAAGGGCGCATTTAAGTTAGTGTCGCCTCGATAAATGTTCCCTACAGACTGGATGAATAAATTGGAAAAGTACGAAGAAGTATTGGTCTCGATTCGTCAGATCATCCGCGCTATTGATTTACATTCTAAAAAGCTGAGCAAAGAGTCTGGATTGACCGCTCCACAGTTGATTTTGATGCGTGCTATCAATGAGTTAGATAATGTAACGATTAAACAGTTGTCTAGCCACACTAACATGAGCCAAGCGACCGCAACGACCATTCTAGATAGACTAGAACGAGGCCAGTTTGTTGAGCGTCAACGCAGTGTTCAAGACAAGCGTAAAGTGCATGCTGTACTTACGAGCAAAGGCCAAGAAGCCCTAAAGCAAGCACCAACGCCATTGCAGGAACACTTCATTAATCGATTCCAAAAATTGGAAGAATGGGAGCAGTCTCTGCTGCTATCTTCCGTTCAACGCATCTCAACAATGATGAATGCAGAGGATATCGATGTCGCTCCAATGCTAGAGCTTGGCAGCATTACAAAAGTCGATTAATTTCGCTCTCACGTGCTCGCTTTTTGCGGGCACTACTCTCCTACTCAGTTAACCCTGTTTCAAACGCATATTTCGCTAGCTCTGCCGTCGAATGTAAATCCAACTTGTGCTTAATGTTATGGCGATGCGTTTCTACCGTTCGGTAGCTAATGTTAAGTAGTGTGGCGATTTTCTTACTGCTGTTTCCTTGAGCGACTAATTTAAGCACCGCCTCTTCCCTTCGGCTGAGTGGATTCGTTTTTTGAGTGGCTGGCACCACCTCTTGGGTAAAAAGCGTTTGTGTGACAGACTCACAGAAATACGTTGAACCTTGATTCACCGTTTTTATTGCTTGCACCATTTTCTCGGCCGAGATTTCCTTGAGCATGTACCCTACCGCGCCAGCTTGCATGACCTTCATGATGTATTCACGGTTATCGTGCATGGTCAGCATAAGTATTTTGCTCTCCGGTCGCTCTTCTTTAATTACCCCAGTCGCTTCAATACCGTTCATTATCGGCATGCTAATGTCCATCAAGATGACATCAGGCTGAAGGTGCTTTGCGACTTCAATCGCTTCCAACCCATTGCTTGCCGTACCGACCACTTCAATGTCAGGCTCTAACTCCAAGCGAGCCATGAAGCCATCTAAGACCACTTGATGATCATCCACAATCACCACACTAATCGGTTTATCCATAAACTAATTCATCCAAATTAAGCAGCACGGTAATCTCTGTTCCTAAACCAAGCTCACTCATCAGTTCAAACTCACCACCAATGAACTCTACACGCTCTTGCATGTTCCTTAACCCAATCCCTTGTTGGTGCACTGCTTGGTTAACCACAAAGCCAACACCGTCGTCACGTATGAGTAATTGCAGCATATTGCCCATTTTTTGCAAAGTAACCGTCACTTTTTTCGCTCTTGCGTGTTTTTCGATATTGTTCAAAGACTCTTGAGCAACACGATACAAGGTCGTCGCGACTTCCGACGTCAGTTTGTACTGCTGAGTATCAAAATTACTCTCGATATCAATCCCAGAGTGAGAGTGAAAGTCTTGCAGTAAAGTGGTCAGTGCCGCCTCTAAGCCGATATCATCAAGGGCGCTAGGGCGAAGTTGATGAGAAATATGCCTTACTTCATTTATCGCGGTGACCAATGAGCGTTGCGATTTATCTAAGTGGGATTTGAGTTTTTCGTCTTCCAGTCTATGACTCATTAAATCCAAATGACATTTACTAGAAACTAACAACTGGTTGATTCCATCATGCAACTCTCTCGCTAGATGCTTTTTCTCATCCTCTTGAAACATGACGGTTTTATGTGCCAACTCTTTAAGGTTTTTATCGGCAAGACGGTGTTCATGCAGATTGATCGCTAAAGTGAGAACGATAATTACAGCAACGGTCACCGCTAAGATCACGACGACCGAGAAAAAAGTCGTTTCGATATTTTTGTTCACCGCAGCACGCATATTGGCGACTTCTTGACTGACGTCCTCAATATAGAGCCCTGTCCCTATCATCCATTCCCACTTATCGAGCCATGCGGCGTAGCTAAGCTTTGGGACGACCTCACCCGTAGATGGCTTTTGCCACAGGTACTGATGAAATCCACCACCTGATTGAGCTTGATACAACAAAGCTTCGATTAGACGATCGCCATTCTCGTCTTCAAGATAGAGTAAGTTCTCCCCGACTAGCTCTGGAAGAACAGGATGTACAAGGTTGGTGCCGTATTTATCGTAAGCAAAAAAGTAACCGTCTGCTCCGTAGCTTAAACGGTTTAAAATCGCTTTCACGCGTGTTTTAGCAACGCCCTCTTCTAAGGTTGGATCGTTGTAAATATAAGAAATGGAGTCAAAGGCGACGTCGACCGTGTCTTTGAGCGCCGCCTCTTTTGATTGGATCAGGTTTTGATGAAAGATCTCTACCTCCCTTTTGCCAAGAGTCTTGGTTTGATAGATAGAAATCCAACTGATACTCGCTGACACCAATACCACGGGTATCAATGTCAGCAGAATTAACTTTGCTTTGAGAGGCATCCCTTTCCTCCATGAAACGCTGCTTTACAGCTCACTATCTTAGCAGCACAAATAACTCGACTTCGTCCGCCTAGACATAAATAGCAGCTTAACAACTTGTCTCAAAAGGTAAAAACTCTCAGTTCACAAAATCTCTTTTATTATCGAGTGATCAACTCATGCCATAAAAGCCTGGGAAAAACAGCAAAGAAGCCAACACGACAATTTGAATCGCGATAAACGGCATCACACCTTTGTAAATATCTCGCGTAGTGACACCTGCTGGTGCGACGCCTTTTAGATAGAACAAACTAAAACCAAATGGCGGTGTTAGGAATGATGTCTGTAAGTTCATTGCGATAAGAATCGCAAACCACGTCATGTTGATACCCATCAACTCAGCGACCGGCGCAATAATTGGAACGATGATAAAGCAGATTTCAACGAAGTCGATAAAGAAGCCTAAAATCAGAATCACCACCATGGTAATGATGAGGAAGCCCCACTTTTCTCCAGGCAGTTCTAGCATCCACTCTTCGACTAGATAATCACCGCCAGTGTAGGTAAATGCCATTGAGAAGGCGGTTGCCCCTAGCAAAATAGCAAAGACCATTGCGGTTACTTTAACGGTTTCTTTCGATGCATCATAAATCATCGACCAACTAAACTGCTTATACAGTAACGACAGAACTATCGCACCAGCGCCGCCCAGAGCCGCTGACTCTGTTGGCGTTGCAATCCCAGCAAAGATTGAGCCCAATACCACAATTATCAGTGCTAGTGGCGGTAAAACGGCTTTCAGCGCAGTGAACACTTCTTGCTTTCGACTGATCGACTCATCGCGCTCTATCGCCTGTGCGGCTTGAGGGTTCAACTTCGCGTAAATAAGAATGTAGATAACATAGGCGCCGACGAGCGTGATACCGGGCCAGATTGCAGCTTGGAATAAGTCCCCGACCGGAACGCCGAGTACATCCCCTAACAAGATCAACACGATAGAAGGCGGGATAATTTGTCCCAAGGTACCAGACGCACAAATAGTCCCGCACGCCAAGCCTTTGTCGTAATTGTATTTAAGCATCACAGGCAATGAGATCAACCCCATCGCAACAACCGATGCGCCGACTACGCCCGTTGACGCGGCAAGTAATGCACCAACTAATACTGTCGAAATAGCAATACCACCACGGACACCGCCGAACAGACGTCCCATTGACTCAAGCAGTTGCTCTGCAAGCTTCGTCTTCTGAAGTACTAGTCCCATGAAGACAAACAATGGTACGGCCATTAGCACCGTATTTTCCATAATGGATTGAATACGATATGGCATGAAAGCAAACATCTCGATGCCTTCAGCCCAAACACCAAAAATCAGTGCAATACCGCCAAAAGTAAAGGCAACGGGGAATCCCAATAAAAGCGCAAAGAGCGCGACAAAAAACATCACTATACCGATCATAATGACTTCCTTTTACGACTTACCGTTATTACCGGCATAGATAAGATGAGGGTTAACAATCTTGTTGATCGAATGCAGCAGCAGTCCAATGCCACTAACTGCCATAAAGAAAAATGACAGCGGAATCATCGCTTTGATGATCCAACGATATGGCAATCCGCCTGGATCACCAGACGTCTCGCCTAGCGCGTAACTTTCTTTGGCGAAATCGATACCAAACCAAGCCACCAGTAGGCAAAAAGGGAATAAGAAAAATAGCGTGCCTATGATGTCGATGATGGATTGTGCTTTGTAAGATAAGCGTTCATAAAAAATGTCGACGCGAACATGGCCACCAGACTTAATCGCGTAAGGCACACCAAGCAGAAATACGGCGGAGAATAGATGCCATTCCATTTCTTGGAATGCAATGGATACATCGTTGAATACATATCGCATCACAACGTCGTAAACCACATTCACCAACAATAAAATAAACAGGATGCTGGACAACCATCCGAGAAAATCGCTAAAGCGGTTAAATAATCGCTCAATATAAATAAGACTTCTCATTCCGAACTCCGTGGAACGTTTGGATACGCTCCGCTATGGTGCGGAGCATTCATTATGAAGTTTTCTTGGGCTTCGTTCGCAGGCTAAACCTCTCGGCGTCGCCTGCGTCATAACGTTATTGTTGAGCTTGACTGTTTAAGTAAGCTCGGTGTGAAATGTCTGACCAAGGTCGAACTTGATTCATGTAGTTCGCTTGCGACTCTTGAATCTCTTTCGCCAAAGCATCTTTTTCTGCGTGCTCTTTCAACAAACGATCGTTTGCTTCTCGCAACGCAGCCACTACTTCAGGCGGGAAGTCTTTGACTTCAACATTTGGGTATTCAGATTTGATAGATGCCCAGTTTTTGCCACTTTCGTGTTTCGATTGCGTGTACATATCGTAAGCGGCGGTTTTCATTGCTACTTGTAAAATCGCTTTTAGATCATCAGGTAGACGGTTCCAAGTACGCTTATTAACAAGGAACTGAAGCTCAGTTGCTGGCTCATGCCAACCTGTGTAGTAGTATGGCGCGATTTTGTGGAAGCCCATGCGCAAGTCCAATGATGGACCAACCCACTCCAAGGCATCAATTGTGCGACGCTCTAGAGAGGTATATAGTTCACCAGGGGCGATATTCGTTGGTTTTGCACCTAGCTCTGCCAAGATCTCACCAGCAAAACCTGGGATACGCATTTTCAAACCCTGCAAATCCTCGACGGACTTGATCTCTTTCTGGAACCACCCGCCCATCTGAGTATCGGTATTACCGCCAGGGAAAGACATCAAATTATGTGGAGAGTACACCTTCTCCATCAGCTCCATACCACCGCCGTAGTAAAACCACGCATACTGCTCAGTTGGTAACATACCGAAAGGCATAGAAGTGAAGTAAAGTGTGTTTGGAACCTTGCCCTTCCAGTAGTAAGACGCCGAGTGGCCCATGTCGTATTGGCCAGACTTAACCATATCAAACACCCCAAAAGGCGCTTTGTGCTTGTTTGCGGAATCAATACGGATTTGCAGACGCCCGTTGGACATCTCCTCTGCCATTTTTGCCATGTTTTTTGTCGCATCACCAAAAATCGGGAAGTTAGGTCCCCAAGTTTCAGCAAGCTTTAAACGATAGACTTTTTCAGCAGCATTTGCAGAAGTCACAACGAATGTCATCGCGGCAACGACAGCGGTTGTTTTGAGCACTCGTTTTAAAGATTTTTGGATTAGACTCATCGTTCACGTCCTTTATCACCAAGGTTATTGTTGTCATCCATTTCATTAGGATTGGCTGTATTCGGTATAAAAGATGTAACAATGTTGTCGAATGCGAAATGGGCATGAACACGGAAGCGAGTAATTCATCAATAAGACATTAGCCTTAGGTATTACGTATAACTACGTAGGACAGCTGTTATACAACAAGTTTAACCATCATAAAATTAATGAGTTACTTTTCCCTTAACGATGTAAAAAGAAAAATGATACGTACGTACTTCTCTGCCAAAAAATTTACATAGTATTTAAGAAAATGTGACAAAGCACTTATTGGCAGCGTTAAAATCAATACCTAATGGATTACTTTCAATACGAAGATAAAAAAATACCCCGGCATTGGCCGAGGTATTCAATCTAGAACGGTAGCGGTAATTAAACTGCTTTGTAGATAACTTTGTTACCTGCTAACTGCTCTTTTTGAACTAGGTTTTCTTCAAGAAGCTTCTTCAGTGCGCCAGTAGCCCATGATGCCGCTTTAGTATCTTCTTGACCTGCAGCTAGACCAATGCCTTTAGGGTTAATACCTTCAGCATTTGCTACAACGATGTCTAATACTTGTTGTTGCTTAGGAGTAAGGGCAACATCAACTGTTTTCACTGCAGCTACTTTTTTCTCAGCTACTACTTTCTCCGCAACAGCTTTTTCAGCAACAGAAGGTGCTACTGCTTTTTCGGCAACAGGCTTCACTGCTTTAGGTGCTGCAGCTAAGTTTGCTACTGTCGCTTTAATGCGTTTTTGCAGTTTCATCTGCACTTTACGCTTATGAGCAAGTCTCATTGAATATTTCTCCAGTTCACTGCATCTCAGCAGGGATGAAAATTTGAAGCGCGTTTTATACCAAAATTCACAAGCAATTTGTAGGTTTTAGCGGCGAAACGCGATGAAAAATGCGCTCAAAGCATAGAACGTCTACTATTTAATCAGATATTTTATGAACGGATTTATTGAATACTGGGTATAAAAACAGAGGTTTCTTTTATTTCAAATGCAAGTCAATGCATATTTAGTCATCCACGCATTTTTGATCAAGTATTCGATGAGGTTATAAGCATGGAAACGCTGCACCTAACAAATTCACATTTCAAACCCGACTCCCCTATCAACAGAATACTTTTGTTGCTCGTTGCACTGATAACCCTGTTTTTGGTTGTCATTTCTCCGGGATGGAAGCAAGCCATGTTGTCGGTCATTTTGATGTCTGCAATTGTTGGTTTCGCCATCTTGATGATCAAAAAAAGCCAAGTCACTTTTACGCTGACAGCTTCTCACTTCCAACAACATCTTTTTAAAGGCGGATGGGTCGTCCGATGGCGAAATATTGAGTCAATAGGGATTTGTAGCTACCAGCAGGAAGGGTGGCATCAGCCGCTACCTTGGATTGGTATTCGTCTAAAACACTACTCACCTTATTTGGATTCGATCTGCCCTCGTATAGCGACAGAAATTCTCCTTAGCCAACGCGCACTACTTTATTTAGGTGCGAAGCAGAATCAGTGTGAAGAAAAGTTTGAAGATATGGTGCTTGATCCTAAGCCATACATAAACAGCAACGGGGTTGAGTATAAAGGCTTGCTGGCGATGCTCGCCAACCGTATGAAATATCAAAGAGGATTTTACGGCTACGATCTGTTTATATCAGCCAGTGACCTAGATCGTGAAGCAGAGGATTTTGTGGGACTGACTCGGCGATACTTAGCTGCCGCCGAGCCAGAATAATGCTTAGTACACGCGCTTTTAGTAAAGCGGCATCTCGTCAGCAACGAACGGGTTAGTTTTACGCTCGTGACCGAAAGTCGATTGAGGGCCGTGACCAGGGACAAACGTGACATCATTGCCTAAAGGCCACAATTTCTCTTTGATAGAGCTAATCAAGGTATTGAAATCACCTTGTGGGAAGTCAGTTCGGCCAATGCTACCGTTAAACAATACGTCACCCACAAACGCCAAGCGCGCTTCTTCACTGTAAAGAACAACGTGGCCAGGAGTATGACCTGGTGTGTGGAATACCTTTAATACTTGATTACCAAACGTGACAGTGTCACCCTCATTTAACCAATGATGCGGTTCAAAGGCTTCAGTCAATGGGAAACCAAACATTTGGCTTTGCCCTTCTAGACCTTGTAGCCAAAAATTATCCGCTTTATGAGGACCAATGATCTCAATACCACCAAGCATTGCAGCCAGCGGCTCTGTTCCGCCAACATGATCTAGGTGACCATGGGTCAGCACCAAGTTGACGATCTCGATGCCAAGCTCTTTAATGAGCATAGCAAGTTGCTTTTCGTCACCGCCTGGGTCAATAACGATGCCTTTCATCGTTTCATCACACCACACGATAGAACAGTTTTGAGAAAAAGATGTCACTGGGACAACTTGGTATTTCAGAGCCATAGAAAACCTATTACCAAACAAATTTGCGTTAAAACTGGCGCAACTATGACACTAACCCCATGCGACTTCAAGACCTGCTGAGGCTTGCTATTGACTTACCAAGAACGCACAGCACCTGTGTCGATATGGACAAAGTTACTACTTGGATAATACCCAACACCACCAGCTTTCAAGCTAATTGCTGCATCGCGTACAGTAGACAATTTCACTCCATCAAGACGGAAGTCTATGGCCTTACCTTCCATATGAAGACTTTTCTTTGCCACTCCACTAGCCCCTTTGCGCAGGGACGCATTGGTCAAAGGCGAACGGTAACCAGAAATTACAATGACTTCTGCATCTGTACCGATCAGCTTTTGAATCTGGCTGATTTGATCGAACAAGCGTCGATCCATCGGGTGAACTTCGTTTCGACGGTGATCACGACAAAACTCATTCAGCTTTTTTAGTTCATCATCAAGATAGCGTCTACCATCGAAATAGCATGTTTCGAGGAGCTCTCCAGTATTAAGGTTGTTCATCGCCAACTCACGTGGCTCGTCAGGGAATGAAGCCCATGAAATCGATGGCAAGGCAGATGCCAATACTACGCCACCAGCGGTCATTTTAAGGAAATCTCGGCGGGAAAAATTACGACTTACCATTTCAAAAAACAATGCTCAACAACTAAACAAGTCGCGGACATTACCCAAACACATTTGTCACGTCAAATGCATAAATCGCTCCACTCTAATTTTAAGATGTGGCGATTAACGCTTAATTATTGAACAAACAGAAGATTCTTAGTTTTGTAAATTTTATTTAAAGATTTCAACTACGGTGATCGTATTTATAGATATCATCTCGGTAGTAAAGTGTTCCCTCTTCTAGCCATGCGGTTTGATAAATAATGTGCACTTGGATGCGTTCTCCTAAAGGAACCGACGTGTTAGAGCGACGCGTACTTTCCCGTTTTTTCGCTAAGCGCTCTTCTAATCCCTGAGTTTTGAATAAGAGCTCCGCCAGTTGGTCGGCATGTTCAACGCGGACACACCCGGAGCTGAATGCGCGTCTATCTCGTTCGAACAAGTTTTTACTTGGCGTATCATGCAAATAGATAGCTTGGGGGTTTGGCATATTAAACTTATACAATCCCAATGCATTGTGTAAGCCCGATGCCTGTCGCATACGATAAGGAAATGTTCTCGGATTCACCGTCGCCCAATTGATGGTTGTAGGGTCAATAATTTCGTTTGAAGTCCAAGACCGGATGATTTGAATGTTGTGGTTAATCAAATACATCGGATTACGTTTCACTTTAGGAATGATGTCTTTCACCATTATGGTCCATGGCACATTCCATGTGGGGTTGAGAATGACGGAGTCAAGAGTCCCCGACATGATTGGTGTTTTTCTTGAGGCTCTGCCAACCACAACTTTAGACTCAAACAACGGTTGACCATCGTGCCAATACGTTACTTCGTATCCAGGTACATTTACAAAGACAACATTATCTCTGTCTTTAGACCAAATCCTTGAACGTTCTGAGTTCAGCGCCAATAGATGCAATCGTTCTTGAGGAGAAAAGTTGATCCATCGAATGGTATTCGGGCCAATCACCCCATCTTCTTTCAAGCCATGAATACGCTGAAACTCTTTCACAGCTAACTCTAATTCTTCATCATACTGTTGGGTCGTGATATCTAAATACGATACATCCACACCAACCACTTCCATACGCTCAATCAGAAGCGGTTTATTTTCTAATTGGTCACCGACACGGGCAAGGCCCGTTTGTTCATAGATTGGATATTGATACTGAGCGTGCTCGGATAAAGAGGAGTAAGCGGAATAAAAAGCTTCGTCCGTTTGTAAAGGAGAGCGAAGGCTTGCTAAGAATTGACTAAGTTTGCCTACCGTAATTTCGTTACTCAGTACGGACAAAGTATCGATGCTAGGAGCAGGTAAAATCACGTGGGCTTTGTTAGCAAATAACCAATTGATACCTTCTTCAGGGAGCTGCTCGAGATAGCTGAGATACATCAAGAGTGAATCTGTCATCACCAAATCAAAGTCGAGGTTATCTCCCTGCCATCGAACTTGGTTTATACGATGGAGTTGATTCTCGAATTCGTCCGTGACGCCAGCAAGAGCAACCAGGTTTACTTGAAAAAGAAACTGCTCAATATCGCTTTCATTTTCCCAGTTCAAACGGTAATTAGTACTTTGATAAAGCTGGTCAATCACCTCTGGATAATGGATCATTTTTTCGACAGACAGCTTTTGTATCGCTCCATCTTGCTCTGTTTGTGCAGAAGCTTCGAGAGAAACGACGGTAGAAAGGCTGAAAAACGGCACCATAAGTGCCGTCATGATTAAAACCCTAGCAAACACTGAAACGATCCTTGCGCTACTTGCCATAATGAAAAGTATGGCAAATATCTCACAGCTTGCAGGTTTAAAATTAAGAATCTGATGTTGAAATTAACATCAAGTTTCTTTATCTATTTGGGTTCAAACAATCTTCGACCAATGGTTATCCCATTGAACACCACTAAAAGAAGCGCTTTTATGTGTCGTTGGCCTTTGCTCAACCACTTTGCCAGCACCAGAGCTGACCCTGAATTCCTTTCCATACGTCACTACTCCCGATGCATCTGGCAAAGCACTTAACTCAACCAACTTACCTGTAGCTTTGGACCATATCCCATAACAACTGCCCGGAGGAGAAGTCGCAAGGATCCATTCATCCGTCGCCGCGATACTCGCGACATAGTGATTAAATCTCGCCCACTCTTCGGGTTCCGCATGCAAAGATTGCATCTCACCACCACGAGTGTGCATCGCAAGTAAAGCTGGGTATTCATCCGGCTCTCCACGATATTGCTGACCACACAGTACCGTCTCTGCACCATCATGCGCTAAATGACGGATGCTCAACTTATAATCTGGTAAAGAGACTTGATCCAACAGCTCACCTTCTTGTGAAAGGTAACTCAGGCTTGGTCTCATGCTATCAAGATTGAGCGGTTCACGGCCGTTGGTGTGTACGCCACCGACACCAATCGCTAATGCGCCATCAGGCATCATGATCACTTCATGAGGGCCAAGGCCAAAACCCGTTAACTCATCGATTTTTTGATATTTCTTCTGCACATCATAAACACCGATGATCCCACGGCTTGTGCCCCTTTCCCCTTCTGTAGCAAATAGCAACGTGCCGTCACGGGAGTAAACACCATGACCATAGAAATGGCGATCCGGTTTTGCTAGCTGCAGCTTGATCATCTGCTCAGAGTGATAATCAAACACCATGAAGAAAGTTCCTGGTCGACGCCCAAAGACCACAGCGTGACCTTGCGGGTTGGTCGCCACACCATGACCACGCTCAGGAATCGGCAACGAAAATAGCGGCATACCATGCTCATCGGCCACTACCGCTGCGTATTTATCTCGGCCGATGATTGAGCAGCCAATCAACGCTGGTTGACGTGAACGTGTTGAAGCACAACCAAATGGCATCATAGGTGCGGCCGCACCAAAGAGTGCGGCTTTCAGTAAGGTTCGGCGGGTTTGATCAGTCACCATCGGTTGCATTAAATCCTATAACTACGCCAAGCTCGATCGCCACTTCTTCGTGAATCAGGTACTTCAATTGCTCTAGCTTATTGTATTGAGCAAGCACCATGCGATAGCCTTCTTTTGTTTGTAGTGCAGCAAACAAGCTCTTATCTTCTGGCCAAGTTTCTAACGCCATTTCAAACTGATGAACAACACGGTCTGCGAGATCTACATGGCCTTGCTCTCTTAGTAAAGTATCTAGACCATTACCGTTGGCAAGATACAGTGCTTCCATTCCTTCTAGGTTTGCTTTTAAGTTTGAAAGCGACGTCTCTGAACGCCAAGATTCAGAAAAGTAAGGACGAGGCTGACCAATTTTAGCTAACGGTCTGCTCAGCTTTTTCATGCTGTAGTCAAGCTGATTAGAGAGCAGCGAAATGTACTCGGATTTCCATTCCGTCATCTCTAACGACTTCCAAGGATTTTGTGCCCAAGAATCTGCGATGATCTGCGCTTTGTTCTCTAGGTTTTCAGCAATTGCAACACCTGTCGCACAGGTATTGCTGTTGCTAGATAAGGTCGAAGCTTTATCGTAAAGCAGCCATTCTAGTGCACCTAGGCCTTGCACAGTAACACTTTGCGTGGAGATCTTTTCCGCACTCCAAACTTGGTCAGATTTCGTCAGCACAGACATTTTTCGGCCGGTGGTGTTCTTTTTATCTGGCCAAAACTGGACATTCCAACTTTGCTCCAACGCCGTAGCAGGGCCACGCTCTTGACCTTGTAATGCCATCCACGTCAGCATAGTTTGGTGCCATTGCTGTTTTACTTGCGCATCATCTTTCGTCTCTGATGTGCAGTAATCCGCGAAGCTTTGTTCTAGTTCTGTGGTTTGCCCTAAAAATGTCTGCGCTGATTGAAACTCAACTTCGTAGACCGCTTGAGAAATATGACTTGTACTCTCAGGCTTGGCAGAGCTTGAACCGACTGTCGATTGGCAACCAACCAAACTTAACGTTGCGGCAATCGCACTCACTAACAGTGTTTTTTTCATGGTTGCTTCCTTATAGAGAATTCAGAAACGCAATCAATGCATCACGTTCTTTTTTGTTCAGTGCTAGCACGTTTTGTTTGGCCGTTTCCGCTTCACCGCCGTGCCACAATACCGCTTCCATCAGATTACGGGCGCGGCCATCATGTAAGAAGTAACTATGCCCGTTTACTTCTTCGGTATAACCAATGCCCCATAGGGGTGCCGTTCGCCATTCACGGCCGTTTGCTAAGTACTCAGGACGGTTATCGGCTAAACCTTCACCCATGTCATGCAGAAGCATGTCTGTATATGGATGGATAAGCTGCTCAGAAAGCGCTGGTAACTCTGGTCGCTTCGCCGTTTTGACACTGGTCTTATGGCAGCTTTCACAGCCAGAAGCCGCAAAGATTTTCTGACCGAGTTTCACGCTAGGATCGTCCATATTTCGGCGAATAGGTACGGCTAAGTGCTGGCTGTAAAACTCAACGAAGTCGAGAATATTTTCACTCACTTCGGGTTTGCCGCCATTTGGCATGTCGTCACAAATACTTTGTTTCGAGGTACAGTTTTCATTGGGGAATAAATGGCTCGTCAGACCCACATCACCATTGAATGCTGCTGCATTTTGCTGCATTAACGTCGGTTGTCCGGCTTTCCAGCCAAAACGACCAATTGAGAAGTCGCCCTTCTCAATCTCCCAAACCTTGTTTACTTTACCTGAGATACCGTCTTTATTTGCATCTTGTGCATCAGCCCATGCCAGTAGCGTTTCGTCAGGAATACTCTCTAACAAACCAAGGCCGATCATTGGCGGTGCAACACGCGCTGAAAATTCCGTATCAGGGTGCATATCGCCGTAACCTAGATCGGTAATATTCAAATGAGGTTTTCTTAGTGTCACCGTCGTGCCGTCTTTAAACTTCACTGGCACATCGGTGTACGTGATTTCGATTGTTCCTTCTGGCGTTTGATCTTGCAGGGCAAAGTCTTGGAGCTGGCCGCCATAAGTCGGCTCAGGTATAACGCCGTCTCTGATGTACGCTGTTTTTTGTTCTGACGTCATCGCAGGGATGCTCAAACGCACTAACATGGACACCGCATGCAAATCATTTTGCTCTGGAGGGTGACCACGACCATCTTTGATGTGGCAGTTTTGACAACCATTTGTATTGAAAAGAGGTCCCAAACCATCTCTGGCATCGGTAGACGCTGGCGCTTGTACCCAAGGGTTGCGGAAAAAACTATTGCCCACGCTAAAATCAAGACGTTTACTCATAGGAAGGTTCGCGGCAGGAAGAGAATACGCGTTGGCGCCTTCTTTTTTCACGCTCGTTTGTCCACCAGATTTCACATCATACGCGATAGCAGTAGAAGAAAAGATCACGGCCAAGGCCGAAATTAAGTAAGGCTTCATATCATTGCTCTAAAACACAACAAGAGGAGTGGGATAACAGCGAGTTAAAACGGTAAAGGGCTCAAACGAGCCCTTTCAATTATTTTTTGTACTTTGATTAAAACTCGTGGTCAGCAGTATCAGGGCTTAGGCTATCAATGCCAATGATACCCGCAGCACGCTCAATTGAACCGGTTTGAGCAACCAATGACATGATGGTGTCATTCACTAACGTGTTGCCTTGTGCATTACCCGCTGCAATTAACTGGTCGAAGTGTTGGTTGTTCTTCTCCGCAGACGTAACCAATTTACCAACTTGGTTACGCGTAACATCAAACTGCTTCTGGATCTCTTTAGCTGCTTGTTTGTCTTTTTGAGCCACTAGGTCAGCAATACTCGGACCAGAAAGCAATGTGCCGTCTTCACGCTTGTAAAGACCTGTGTAAACGTTATAGATGCCCTGCTCGTTGTAGTAATGAGAGTTGTGCGTATTGTCTGAGAAACAATCGTGCTCATCTTCTGTCGAGTTTGCTTCCAACGCCACCTTCATGCGCTCACCAGCAAGCTCACCCAAAGACAATGAACCCATACCGAACAACATTTTACGTAGACCATTATCCGCAGAATCATTAAGAAGCGTTTCACGGTAGTTGCCTTTCACTTCCGCAGACCACTGTTTTTCCATCCATTCAAGGTCTTGAACTAGTAGATCGGCTGCCACTTTTAGGTACTCACCACGACGGTCACAGTGACCATTCGTACACTCAGAACCGACAACGAAGTCTGTGTAAGCGCGCTGACCTGCGCCTGCGTTTGTGCCGTTTAGGTCTTGACCCCAAAGTAAGAATTCAATCGCGTGGTAACCTGACGCAACGTTTGCCTCAGAACCACCTACTTCGTTGAGATCCGCTAGCAATTCTGGAGTGATATTTGAAACGTCTAGTTTAGAAGCACCAATCTGTAAACTGGTGTTTGCGATGATGTTTGCAGCAGCGCCTTCGTTACCGAGTTCATATTGGTAATCTGTCGCTACGTAGTCAATTAGGCCTTCATCAAGTGGCCATGCATTTAACTGCCCTTCCCAGTCATCAACAATCGCGTTACCAAAACGGAATACTTCAGATTGTTGGTACGGAACGCGAGAGTCTAGCCACGCTTGTTTTACTTCTTCAAGCTTATCCGCTGATGGCGATTTTAGGAATTCGTCGATTTTTACGTCGAGCGTTTTCGCCGTTGTCACTGAGTCAGCAAAGACTGCATGTGCAACGTCTGCATAATGTTCAACGACTTGTTGTTTCGTTACTTGGGCAGCAACGGTAGAACCACTGGCAATGAGGAGTGATGCAGCAATAGATTGGACTAAAACTGTTTTTGCATTCATCTGAAGCATCCTTGTTGAGCAATTTATTTGTTTTATTCGTAGTGCTAATTATTCTTATTTGCACTATTAGTCACGAGATAATACAAATTTACAATTTATTTTCAACTCTAGATACAAAAAAAGCCTCATCATTGTGAGGCTTTTAACATGCAAAACTGATGATTTAATAAATAAAATCAGAATTTTAGATTGTGCTTACCATGAGAAACTTTTGCTTTTAGGTAGCTTTCATTACCATCTTTAATATGTGCAGAGGTATTGACAACCTCAACAATCTCGATGCCGTATTCTGCTAATTCACGGATTTTCTTAGGGTTGTTGGTCACAAGGCGAATTTTACTCACACCTAATGCTTCGAGCATTTGCGCTGCTTCAGTGAAATCACGAAGGTCATCGTCAAAACCCAAATGGTTATTTGCTTCATAGGTGTTCATACCTTGGCTTTGCAAACGGTACGCATCAATCTTATTGTATAGACCAATACCACGACCTTCCTGACGTAGGTATAAAATAATACCGCCAGATTCGCCCATGCGTTGAATGGTTTCTTCTAATTGCTCGCCGCAATCACAACGGGATGAGTGAAAAACATCACCAGTAAGACATTCTGAATGCATACGCACCAAAGGCGTTTCTTGCGTTTGATCCGCTTGCCTAAAGATAACTGCCACATGCTCTTTATCTGTCTTCAGGCCACGAAAAGACAGGATTTCAGCATCGATATTACTTTTAGCCCCGACTTTAAAATCTACTCTGGCACGTACTTCCGCCATATCTATACTCACTCGATTTATTGCTTGATGCGCTTGATGCGTTTTCGTTATTGCATTCATGGGATTCACTCATTGCTCTTCAACTATGGGGATTGATACCGCATTTTTCAATATAGAGATCACAATTGAGAGCAGTTATCCCCTAAAGACAGCCAAAGAGAACAACTCCCCGCGCTGACGAATTGTTATAGTATAACAATTTTGAAAAACTACAATAAAAAACCCCAGACAAATTTTGTCTGGGGTTGATAATGAGTTGCATGTAGGGGTGATGATTTAATGTGTTTGGCTACGTTTCCAAACCGTAAGCTCTATCCATACCGCTTCGAGTTCTTGAATTTCTTCTTCGGTTAATACGGCAAGAGACGATGTAACTTGAGGCAGTTTCGAGGTTTGCAATGCACGAATCTGCGAATAAAAGTCTTTTTTTAACTGTAATATAACTGAATCCACTGCGTGCACCTACTTAGTTCTTTTATTACTTCTCCAGCTCAAATCGTTGATTTTCTTTATACTGGAATCTTCATAAATTCGGAAAAATGATAACATTCTGTTTGTTATCTGCACGATTTATTTCCCATAGTGGAATAGTGGTCACATTATTGACGCTTTATCATTTTGATCGAAAATAGGATAAAAAAGATCAAAAGTAATAGAGGAAAGATCCACAACGCCGCTGTCGAATAATTAAATGGTGGCTGATACAAAACGATAATCCCATATCTCTGAACCAAATAATCTTTTACCTCTTGATCCGTGCTTCCTTCGTTTACCATCGAGTACACTTTCAGTCTTAAATCTTTAGCGGCTTGTGCATTAGATTCAACAAGGTTTTGGTTTTGACATTGCGGGCATCGCAAAGCCTTGGCTAATGCATTTGCTCTTTGTTGCAGTTCAACGGAATGAAATTCAAACAGATCAACATGCTGCGTAATTTGCTCTGCTTTGACCCAAGAAGAACACAAACAAAACAAAACAATAATGAAGTAAGCATATTTAAAGTGAGACATTAAAATACCCCGAAAATAACGAGTTCCATTTGTCTATTGTTAACTTACCTCTATATTTGATCAAAACATTGCCATTTTGATCAATTAAGTAAGTTTCAGGTGTTCCTATTACACCAAGTTCAACCGCCAGTTGCCCATTAGGATCGGATATAACTTCGGTATATGGATTATGTGAAGAGCTCAAATAGCGTTTAGCCGCGCTCTCTTTATCTCGATAGTTAAGACCAACAATGGGCACACCTTGTCGAGCTAAGTTGAGCAAATCATCATGTTCTTGTTTACAAACCCCGCACCAAGACGCCCAAACATTCAATAGCACATAACCTTGATTTTCTAGTACTGCATCGGTGATTCGATTGCCTGAAATGAGTGAGTAAGCGGTAAAATCTGGGATAGATAACACACGATTTTGTTGTATTTCTACGTTTGGTCTATCGGATAATGCCAATGTCGCGGTGACAACAAAAATCGCAACTAGCAATATGAGAACGATCAGTTTAAGCGTATTTTTCGATCTCATTACCTTTTCCCCTTCGATTCGTCATACTCCCCAAAGCACTTATTACGATTAAAGCGCCACCAAACCATATCCACCAGATACCCGCCCGATATTGCACTTTAATTGCGTAGGCGCTGTTGTCGAGCTTGTCACCCAAAGTGATGTAGTAGTCTCCATGCCATAGTGATCGAATAGCGGGCTCGGTCATATTCATCACGCGTACAGGGTAATGCCGTTTCTCGGGTTGAAAGTTCAGCGCCTTACCTCTCTCCAAATAAAGATCAATACTTCCCTGTTCTGCGGTGTAGTTCGGCCCAACTAACCATTCAATTCCATGATAATCAACGGTGATACCCGCTTTTTGATACGAGCTACCTGGCTCTACCCGTAAGTTGTATTCATACGAATAGTCACTATTAAATACTGCCCCGCTTGCAGCCAACGCAAAGCCAACATGAGCAAGAAACATAGGCATTAATTTGCTCTTGTTTTCTGCACAAAACAGCAATAGCACATGAGAAACCACTACCCACGTCGCTAATACCAGAATAATCAAAGTCGTTATATGAAGCTCTTTAGTAGCAACAACGAAAATAGCGCTAACCGCAACAACATGAATACCGACAAACCCAATGGTTTTAACGGCATGAGGACTGGCTCCTTTCGTCCACTTCAACACGGGCATAAAGGCGAGAAAGGTCATAGCAAGTAATGTAAGGGGGAAAACGAGGCTGTTAAAGTAAGGTGCCCCAACGGATATATTACCCAGGCCAAGCAGTTGATAAAGCATTGGGTAAAAGGTACCGAGGAAAACAATCGCCATACAAACAACGAGAAGTCCAATAGCGATGTATACCATGTAGGCACGACTTATTAACGAATCGAGCGTAAAACGAGGAATATGTAGCCCTCGCACAATGAGCACACCAAAAGTGACAACCACCAAAACGCTGAGAACAGCAAGAAGTACTACACCTTTGGTTGGATCAACCGCAAACGCGTGTACTGAGGTTAATACACCTGATCTCACCACAAATGTGCCGAGAATACTCAAACTGAACGTCGCAAAAGCCAATGCGTAGGTGCTCCAAATTGCTCCTTTATTACGCTTCGACAACACACCGCTATGCAGTAGTGCGGTACCCATTAACCAAGGCAGCAAAGACGCGTTTTCTACCGGGTCCCAAAACCACCACCCGCCCCAACCTAATTCATTGTATGCCCACCAAGAACCAATCAAAATTCCAATTGTTAGCGTACCCCAAGCAAAGAAAGCGGCACTACGGGCAACACCATACCATTCATTTATAGGTCGCTTCGCTAATAACGCAGCTAAGGCGAACGCCAGTATCGCGGCATAACCAACGTAACCCAAATACAACAGCGGTGGATGAATAATAAGCCCGATATCTTGCAACATCGGATTGAGATCTCGTCCCTCCAACGCTAGCGTCTGAGCATACTCAAAAGGATTGGACGTGGTGAGGGTAAACCAAGCGAAAATAGCAATAAGTAAGTTCATGATACCCAAGCAATCGCCTGTATATTGAGTGTAAACTGGCGACTTGATAGCAATAAAAGAGGCCCATAAGCTCAACGTAACCACCCAAAACAACATAGACCCTTGATGGCCGCCCCAAGCAGCTGCAATCTTAAACGCGATAGGTAACTGGCTGTTCGAGTGTGTAACCACATACTCAAGCGCAAAATTATCCTGAATAAAACAGACTATCAAAAGCGCCAAACAAACTAAGGAGGCTAAGCTGATAATATGAGACGTTGCGGTTTGGTGTGGCAACACTCCCTTCTTCCTCAGCGTAAAGCAAACCCAATGCAGCAGCGTCGCACATGTCGATGCGACAGCCACCAATATCAACAAAAAGAAACCGAGCTCAGCCTCCATTTTGCCTCCTTACACGATGGTCATTTGACCAGCATAGAGAATGAAAGTACGCAGCATGAGTACGCCAACCAAGCTCAACGTTGTGACCGCAAAAACGTAGCTTCCCCTATGACTAACTTCTGAAGGCGTTAGCCAGTTTAATGTCAACGGTGTGATCATTCCGATGAGCACCACCCCAACCCAGAACCACTGAGCCCAGAACCCACTCGAAATGGCATTCCAAGCCGCGGCTTCATTTTGCCCGCCACTAAAGATAAGCCCAGTAAAGAATGTCACTAAGACGAACAACTCAAACAGCACCACCGGACGCTCAAACCCGTGCACCCACGATACACTAGGGCTGCTGGTCGACTCTTTAAACACCAAGATGCCAAACATCAAGCAGGCTGCAGCTCCCGAAGACAAGCTTGAGAACAAGAACAAAATTGGCAGCACCGGATTGTTTAGCATTGGGTAAGTCTTCAGCGCAGACAATAAGAACCCCGTGTATGCCGCAAGCACGATGGCTAAGAATCCCAAAAACAATTCAATTGCGTTGTTGGCTTTCCCCGCCTTAATTAAAATGCCGTCAGCAAAGTCCAACAGTTTGCTTGGTAACTTCCCTTCACAGAAGCTGATGATTTGATGGCGGAAGATAACGCCGATCCAAACAAACAGCACTAGCATGTACACTTGGAACAAGATCACGCCCATCGACATCACAGACGTTGGGTTGTAGTAGATCATGATCTTCCAAAACTCTAAAGGCTTGGTTAAATGGAAAATCAAAATTACCAACCCAGCAATGATGCCAAATGGTGCGAGCCAAGCCATCGCTTTCATGATGCCGTTGTTTGCGGGATCACCTTCAATCACTTTGCGTTTTAAATAGATTGAAATCATCACCGCACCCGCTGACATCCCAGCAAGGAATAAGTAAATCGCGATGATCCAATCCCAGACTAACGAGTCAAAGTGGAATGCACTTTCGAAGCCGTTCATGATGACACCTCCCCTTTGCTATGCGGAATTTTGTACAGTTTAGGTTGCGTACCTAAATGCGATTTATCGCGATAGACAACATGGCTTTCGATAGCTTTGCTCACCTCGCTAGTTGGGTCATTCAAATCACCAAAGATGAGTGCTTTTGTTGGGCAAGATTCCACGCAAGCTGGCTGCTTACCTTGCGCTAGGTTGGTATCACGGCAGAAGTTACATTTATCCGCAGAGTGATCGACTGGATTAAAGAAGCGCACTTGGTAAGGGCAAGCGGCAAGGCAATAACCACATCCGACACATTTCTCTTTGTGCACATCCACGATGCCGGTCGCTTCATCTTTGTATGCAGCGCCTGTTGGACAAACGTACACACATGGTGGGTTATCACAGTGCTGACAGGATTCGCGAGTAAACTGGTATTCCACATCTGGAAATTCGCCAATCGGTTCACTGCGATGAATTTTAAGTCGGGTCACGCCTTCGGGGACTTTATTTACTTCGCGACAAGCATCAGTACAGGCGGTACAGCCAATACAGGCATTTTCGTCATGAACCATACCCATGCGTTTCGCTTGTTCACTGTTGCTGGCATAAAGAGAGGAGCTAATAACGGAAGTGCCTGCAACGCCTGTAGTTAAAATCAACGCGCCGCTGCCGGCTAAAAAGTTTCTTCTCGAACATTTCATGCTATCTCTCCTCTTCTTTGGCAAGTTTAGGTTCGACGGCAAATTCAGAGTGACAATCCACACACTGCTTGATCAGTTGTTTTCTGTCGTAAGACAACGCTTTGGTTTTCGCTGCGTGTACATCGTGGCAATTTGAACAAGTGAGGTTTTTGGCGTGCACATCGTGCGTCCAATGCTTTTCTCTTAACTTAAGTGGCGCGTGACAATCCACACACTGGCTATTAGCTTTGAGAATCAAGCTTGGGTCAAGGGACACTTTGTCGTGCACCGCTTTCGATTGCGCAGCAGAAAACTTAATCACATCGGGTGCACCTTCACGGTGATCAGGGCCGATGTTGCTGTGACAGTTAGTGCAATTGAGCTGCTTACCTTGACTCAATAACGCTTGCGAATCATGCGATAGATTCAGAGTATCTTTAGCATCCTTATGACATTGAAGACATTTATAGTCTCGGTCACGGATCAACTCGACTTGATGACGCTCAGCTTGAGCACCTTCAACTGGCTCTGAAGAAGTCGCATGGGCGGCGGTGAAAAAACCATAGATGGCAAAGATGAAGAGAAATTTCAGCATTGTCTCTATGGTCAATTTTATATTGCCCATATTTTTCTTTCCTTAGCTCGATAATAATTGATAACTCTTATCAACTATTATTTGAGCAACAATTAATTTCCTCTGAAGATATTTTTACACCTTCAAATGACATCAATTCTTATTTTGGAAAGCCACAACGCTAAACCTGTATTTATAATACCTCTATAATTCCTAAGAGGTAGAATCACATGTTCAAAAAGCGACCTTAATCACCTTATTTCTAGAGTGGTTATACCCATAACACGCTGTGATTAAAGGGGATTACAACATACCACTTTAGGGGTGTATGAACTTAAACATGATTAAGATCACTAGCATAAATTGATCTAAAACAAGGCCAATTTCGGTCACTATTTCATCTATTCAATTCACTATTAATATTAACGATAGATCTCCGATTCTTATTTGGAATAGCTCCTCACAACGCTGCTAATAAAAACGAATATGGAGATAACACCGTGAGCATAAAACACTGGATGAGCGCACCTATCGCGGTTGCGACCTTATTCGCCAGCCAATTATTTTTGGTTGGTGCTCCTTTGGCGGCAGAGGATACTGGTCTCATAGAGCCTCGCAATGATACCTTTGAACAAAACCATCCTGACCAATATCACTCTTGGAAAGCCACATCGGAAAGCGAGCATATTGAAGATGCCTTAAGTGAAGACCCAAACATGGTGATCTTGTGGGCCGGTTATGGTTTTGCTAAAGACTACAACAAAGCGCGCGGTCACTTTTACGCGCTTGATGATGTGAGGCAAACCCTCAGAACTGGCGCACCAGCAGACGAAAACTCCGGGCCAATGCCGATGGCTTGTTGGAGTTGTAAAAGCCCAGATGTCGCCCGCGTAATTGAAGAGCGCGGTGAAGACGGTTATTTCGAAGGTAAATGGGCGCGCTTGGGCTCAGAAATCGTCAACCCTATCGGTTGTTCCGACTGTCACAATACGGGTTCTGAAGCCTTCAAGAAAGGCGAACCCGCACTGGCACTGACTCGCCCATACGTCGAGCGTGCTTTTGACACCATCGGCAAAAATTTTGACCAACAATCTCGCTTAGATAAACAAGCGTCAGTCTGCGCTCAATGTCATGTCGAGTACTACTTCACAGGTCCGACTAAAGCAGTCAAATTCCCATGGGACATGGGGACCAACGTCGCTGATATGGAGAAATACTACGACGCGTTGAACTTTAAAGATTGGACGCACGCCGTTTCTAAAGCACCAATGCTTAAGGCGCAACACCCAGGTTTCGAAACTTGGAGAGCGGGTATTCATGGCAAAAACAAAGTGGTGTGTGTGGACTGTCACATGCCTAAAATAACCAAAGAAGACGGTACGGTATACACCGACCACAAAGTGGGTAACCCGTTTGATCGTTTTGAAGACACCTGTGCGCAATGCCATACTCAAACCAAAGAGCAACTACAGGGCATCGTTTCGACTCGCAAAGCGCAAGTACTGAACATGAAGCTAACCGCCGAGAAACAAATTGTGGCAGCGCACTTTGAAGCTGGTGCAGCATGGGAAGCAGGGGCAACAGAAGAAGAGATGCAACCTATCCTACAAGATATTCGCCATGCCCAATGGCGCTGGGACTACGCAATTGCGTCCCATGGTGTTCACATGCATGCACCTGAGGTAGCACTTGAGGTACTAGGCACTGCAGTTGACCGCGCTGCTGACGCTCGTACTAAGTTGGTTCGTTTATTAGCAACAAAAGGCATTACTGACCCTGTTCAAATTCCAGATATCTCGACCAAAGCAAAAGCGCAACAAGCACTAGGTATGGATATGGAAAAGATGAACGCAGATAAGAAGCACTTCTTAGAAACGGTGACACCAGAATGGGATAAAGCAGCTGCTGAGCGCGAAGCAACGTACTGATCAGTATCGATTACACTAGCTTAAATGGATAAAACGAAGGGCGCACGTTGCGCCCTTTTTGTTTGATAGAAGGCAGAGGAAAACAGATTAGCGACGAGGAAGTCTCGGCCTAGGCTGAATATGTGGACGGGTTTTAGGCATCTGCACATTTGGGCGTGTAACTGGGCGCTGGATCTTCGTTTCCGGCAATGCTTTTCTTTGTTGAACCTTTTCTTTCACCGCTTTATCTTGTAAAGCCGTAGGCTCGATGCGCTCGGGGCGGTTCTCCCACTTGGTTTGAATCTCCTGCTTTTGATCGTCGGGCAGTGATTGCCAATGATCGTCAAGCTGTCGCTTCATGTTATCGATATTGGCGGACATATCGTCGTCTTTCCAATCTTCGACTTTGTCTTTGATGGATTGCTGTTGCTCTTCATCCAAGCCATTCCACCACTCTTCCAGTCTCTCTTTATATTCATCTCCGTTGTCGCAACAACCCGGATAGTAATAAATCCAGTAATCGTCATGATCGTACCACCACGGTTCGTAGTAACCTGAAGAATAATAAACCGTAGAGGAAGAGCCAGAATGATTGGAAGAGCTACAACCCACTAACACGGAGCCGTACAGCACCACCAATATTCCGAACGCTTTATTCTTCATTCATCCCCCCACCTTTCTTCTACTACTAATTAGAGTCTACGCCTACAACAGCTCTTTAGCTTTATTGATCGAGTTAATAATTTGTACTCTATCCAAGCTTGGATCGTTAGAGTCGAGTAATAGCACCCAAGTATCAATGGCTTCCTGAAAGCGGAATGAAACAAAGTGGTCGTTGGCGATCAAAGACAAAGCCGCTTCATTGTGCGGTTCTATCTGCAAAGCTTGCTCCAAAAGCAAACTGACTTCTTGCGTCATTGATTGCTGGTGAATGTAGTATAAGGTCGTCGCTTTCGCAGCAAGTTGCGTGGCACCGACTGGCTCAGTCAGTTGGATGGCGTAATCAAAACAAATCAGCGCACCATCCAGTTCTCCCTCTAGCAGGTAGCCCTGCCCTAGCTGAAACCACAATTCGGCATTGTTTGGGTCTTCACGCAATTGGTCTTGAATTTCCTGCATGATATCGCGAGCAGTCATCATTCGAGAGACTTCAGCTTGAATAGGTTGTGGAGGAGATTGACGCAACAATAAGAAGCTAGCGCTGGTTAACACTAGTACCAAAGTACAAAAACCGAACCATTGTGCCGCTCTTACTCTTGAAGCGCTGAGCGATAATACGACGACGAATAATCCCATTAAAGTGATGGCAATGAAAAACCAAACAGACATAACGCGCTCCCTAGACAAACTGAGTACTAGTGTACTGGTTTAATGCTTGTATTGCGTTGATAGAGGTACAAAAAAGCCGAGCAACTGAGGCTCGGCTTTTCACATTAGAATAGTGACGAAAGATTACTCTTCGTTACCTTCCTCTGCATCATCAGCGGCTGGCGCTTCTGGAGTATCTTGCTGCGTATTTTCGTCTGTTGACTCTAACACTTCTGCTTCTTCACCAGCAGGCAGCTCTTCTTCATCAACTTCTTCAATACGTTGCAAACCAACAACAGATTCGTCTTCCGCAGTACGGATAAGCGTTACACCTTGCGTGTTACGACCAACCTGGCTAACTTCACCCACACGAGTACGTACTAGTGTACCAGCGTCGGTGATCATCATCATTTCATCACCTTCGACAACCTGGATAGCACCAACTACCGGGCCGTTTCGCTCAGAAACTTTGATAGAAACGACACCTTGAGTGCCACGACCTTTTGTCGGGTACTCGCTCAGCGCTGTACGTTTACCGTAACCGTTTTCTGTAACCGTTAGGATGTCGCCTTCGTGCGAAGGAACGATAAGTGATACAACTTGGTCATTTTCAGCCAGTTTCATACCACGCACACCAGAGGCGGTACGACCCATAGGACGAACACCTTTAAACTTGATCTCTGGCTGACCATTCTCATCAAGAACTGGCTTACCATTTTCGTCAAGTACTGGAATTTCTTCTGCTTCTTTAAAGCGAACCACTTTACCCGCTTTAGAGAACAGCATGATTTCGTTTTCGCCGTTAGTGATATCCACACCGATTAACGAATCGTCTTCACGTAGGTTTACCGCAATCAGACCATTTGAACGAACATTTGCAAATTGGTTCAACGGCGTTTTCTTAACCGTACCGTCACCTGTTGCCATGAAGATGAATTTGTCTTCAGAGAATTCATCAACACGCAGAATCGCGGTAATGCGCTCACCTTCTTCTAGTGGAAGGATGTTCACAATTGGCTTACCACGCGCAGTACGGCTCGCTAGAGGCAATTGGTAAACTTTCAGGCGGTATGTTTTACCACGAGTAGAGAAACACAAGATGTTATCGTGGGTATTCGCCACTAGAAGACGCTCAATGTGGTCTTCATCTTTCATCTTGGTCGCACTCTTACCTTTACCACCACGGCGCTGTGACTCGTAGTCGCTCAGTACTTGGTACTTAACGTAACCACCGTGCGATAGAGTAACCACAACGTCTTCACGTGCGATCAGCTCTTCCATGTCGATATCATGGCTCGCAGCTGTGATTTCTGTACGACGAGCATCACCAAAGCCGTCACGAACCGCTTCAAGTTCTTCGCGGATCACTTCCATCAAACGCTCAGTGCTCGCAAGGATATGCATGAGTTCAGCGATTTCTTCTAGAAGTGTTTTGTATTCGCCAAGAATCTTCTCGTGTTCTAGACCTGTTAGTTTATGTAAACGTAGATCTAGAATTGCTTGTGCTTGTTGCTCAGTCAGGAAGTACTGACCATCGCGGATGCCGTATTCAGGCTCTAGCCACTCAGGGCGTGCTGCATCAGTACCAGCACGCTCTAGCATTGCTGAAACGTTGCCTAAATCCCAACCACGAGCGATAAGACCCGCTTTTGCTTCAGCCGGTGTTGGCGCCTTACGGATAAGCTCAATGATTTCATCAATGTTGGCAAGCGCTAGCGCTAAACCTTCAAGGATGTGGGCACGTTCACGCGCTTTACGTAGTTCGAAAATAGTACGACGAGTCACAACTTCACGACGGTGATCAACGAAGCACTTCAACATATCTTTCAGGTTGAATAGCTGTGGTTGGCCATTGTTTAGGGCCACCATGTTGATACCGAAAGTGGTTTGCAACTGAGTCTGAGCGTATAGGTTGTTTAGAACCACTTCGCCCACAGCGTCGCGCTTACATTCAATAACAATACGCATACCGTCTTTATCTGACTCGTCGCGCAGTGCACTGATGCCTTCAACTTTCTTATCTTTAACTAGCTCAGCGATCTTTTCGATCAAGCGAGCTTTGTTTACCTGGTATGGGATCTCAGTGACGATGATGGTTTCTTTACCATTCTTCTCCACTTCGATGTCCGCTTTCGAACGCATGTAGATTTTGCCGCGACCTGTTTTGTACGCGTCTACAATGCCTTTACGACCGCTGATCAGCGCCGCCGTTGGGAAATCAGGACCAGGAATGTAATCCATTAGTTCATCAATAGTGATTTCTTCATTATTGATGTATGCAAGACAGCCATCGATCACTTCGCCAAGGTTATGAGGCGGGATGTTGGTTGCCATACCTACTGCGATACCAGAAGCACCGTTAACCAATAGGTTTGGAATTTTAGTTGGAAGAACCGCTGGGATCTGCTCAGTACCGTCGTAGTTTGGTACGTAGTCTACGGTCTCTTTGTCTAGGTCAGCCAATAGTTCGTGGGCAATTTTTGCCATTCGAACTTCGGTGTAACGCATTGCCGCAGCAGAGTCGCCATCGATAGAGCCAAAGTTACCTTGACCATCGACCAGCATGTAACGAAGCGAGAACGGTTGAGCCATACGTACGATTGTGTCGTACACAGCACTATCACCGTGTGGGTGATATTTACCGATTACGTCGCCGACAACACGGGCTGATTTTTTATATGGTTTGTTCCAATCGTTGCCTAGTACGTTCATCGCGAATAAAACGCGGCGGTGTACTGGTTTTAGGCCATCACGCACATCTGGAAGAGCACGACCCACGATGACTGACATCGCATAGTCTAGATATGAACCTCTAAGCTCATCTTCAATGTTTACGGGCGTGATCTCTTTAGCTAAATCGCTCATAGAGCCATTATCCCTCTATTATCTGATCGTAATTACGATACGTGTAAGGTGCAAAAATATAACACACAATTCATCACTTCGGCATCACTTTCCCTCTCCTTTTATCAGGTTGTGAGCTTGGTTATGAATCAAATGTCGAGAATTTGCACACTCATCCCATATCTTTCTGATTAGTGGTTATATTTCGGTCAATATTGAGCAAAATCGGACTCTGTACGTATGTAACTTAGGTGAAATCGTTAATCCCAATATATCCACACAACGTCAAAAATGCCGGTTTTAGAGTATTGTCACTGGCACTAGTTCAAGGATGAACCAAAAACATGCAAGCCCTTTCAAAGTTACAGGAGCCTGTTGTTGCCGCACCAGTGAACTCTGTCATTGTCCCTTCACTAAGCACGTCGAGGTTGTTTGGTTATAAAACGTTGGAGTATACTGACGCCCTCTAAAGGACTCAGATTGAATGCAATAAAACCAATTATGACTAAAGCACAAAACGTCGACCCAAGTGAAATTAAGAAATTCGAGGACATGGCTTCTCGATGGTGGGATTTAGAAGGCGAGTTTAAGCCACTTCATCAAATTAACCCACTTCGTTTGAACTATGTACTTGAAAAAGCAAATGGCTTGTTTGGCAAGCGAGCACTTGATGTCGGCTGTGGTGGTGGCATTCTTGCTGAAAGCATGGCGAAAGAAGGCGCTATTGTGACTGGACTTGATATGGGCAAAGAACCTTTAGAAGTCGCGCGACTACATGCATTAGAAACCGGCACTCAACTGACCTACATTCAGAGCACAATAGAAGACCACGCTATAGAAAACGCAGGGACTTACGATGTCGTGACTTGTATGGAGATGCTTGAACACGTTCCAGATCCTCTCTCCGTTATCCGCTCTTGTGCTGCGCTAGTAAAACCTGGTGGTCACGTGTTTTTCTCAACCTTGAACAGAAACATCAAGTCATACTTGTTTGCTATTGTCGGTGCAGAGAAGCTTCTTAAGATTGTTCCTGAGGGGACTCACGAGCACGAGAAGTTTATCAAGCCTGCCGAAATGATGAAGATGATAGACCAAACAGACCTGACGGAAATGGGCATTACGGGCCTGCATTACAACCCTCTTAATGACGGTTACAAACTCGGCCGTAATGTAGATGTAAACTACATCGTTCATACGAAAAAATACTGAACGCCGTTATGTTAAAAAATGCGTTTTGTGATTGACATTTTTTGTAGAAAATGAATCGAAAGCGGTAGCACAAAGTTGCCGCTTTTTTGTCTTTTTATGTCTAAAATTCGTGCTCTAGATTCCATTTTAACCAACCTATTTTTCGTAGATAAAAACGGCCAAAGATCAAGGAAAATATTTTTGCATGCGGTTATTTCTAAACCGATCTCAAAACCGTGCTTTTAACCATTCAAGTCTGCCCTTTTCTCATCGGTTAGTGTTCACTTACTGATTTTTTTCATTTTGTCAGTTATCCACAAGTCATCCCCGATCTGTACCTTGATAAATCAGTGTAATAGCACTATCTTGTAACCCGCAAACAAATGAACCCCTATATGTTGTGTTTAAGCGACAATATATAGATAGACTTTGATCACAAAGCCGCCGCAAGCTTTACTCATATTGCACATAAACAAACAAAAATACGGCTTTTATCAGTTTTCTTAGGGAAATAAAGCAGAATGAACCAACAACTTACCGTCACCAAGCGTGATGGCCGTAAAGAAAGTATCGATCTGGATAAAATCCACCGCGTTATCACTTGGGCTGCAGAAGGTCTAGATAATGTTTCGGTTTCTCAAGTAGAACTTCGCGCTCACATCCAGTTTTACGACGGCATCACAACGACAGATATTCACGAGACAATCATCAAGTCTGCGGCAGACCTGATCTCTGAAGAGACTCCGGATTACCAATACCTAGCTGCTCGCCTAGCGGTATTCCATCTGCGTAAAAAAGCGTATGGCCAATACGAGCCACCAACGCTTTATGATCACGTGTCTCGCCTCGTCGATATGGGTAAGTACGATCAACATATTCTAGAAGACTACACAAAAGCAGAACTCGACGAACTTGATGCGTACATCGACCATAAACGCGACCTAAACTTCTCATACGCGGCAGTTAAGCAGCTAGAGGGCAAGTACTTCGTACAAAACCGTGTAACGGGCCAAATTTACGAAAGTGCTCAGTTCTTATACATTCTTGTAGCAGCGTGCCTATTTGCGAAATATCCAAAAGCAACGCGTCTTGATTACATCAAGCGTTTCTACGATGCGACATCGACATTTAAGATTTCTCTACCTACGCCAATTATGTCTGGCGTGCGTACCCCTACTCGCCAGTTCAGCTCGTGTGTTCTGATCGAGTGTGGCGACAGTCTTGATTCTATCAACGCAACAGCAAGCTCGATTGTTCGTTACGTATCTCAGCGCGCTGGTATTGGTATCAACGCTGGTCGTATCCGTGCATTAGGCTCAGAGATTCGCGGTGGTGAAGCGTTCCACACTGGCTGTATCCCGTTCTACAAATACTTCCAAACCGCAGTAAAATGTTGTTCGCAAGGTGGTGTTCGTGGTGGCGCAGCGACTGTATTCTACCCAATGTGGCACGGCGAAGCTCGCTCTCTAATGGTGCTTAAAAACAACCGTGGTGTTGAAGAGAACCGCGTTCGTCACATGGACTACGGTGTACAGCTGAACAAACTGATGTACCAACGTTTGGTTGAGGGTGGCAACATCACACTATTCTCACCTTCAGACGTACCAGGTCTATACGACGCATTCTTCGAAAACCAAGAAGAGTTTGAGCGTCTATACGTGAAGTACGAGAACGATCCTTCAATCAAGAAAGAAACGGTTAAAGCGATTGAAATGTTCACTCTGCTGATGCAAGAGCGTGCATCAACAGGTCGTATCTACATTCAGAACGTGGACCACTGTAATACTCACAGCCCATTCGATTCTGAAGTAGCGCCAGTTCGTCAATCGAACCTATGTCTAGAAATCGCACTGCCAACGAAGCCATTAACTAACGTTGAAGATGACTCGGGCGAGATCGCACTATGTACGCTTTCTGCCTTCAACCTTGGTGCTATCAAGTCTCTAGATGATTTCGAAGAGCTATCTGATCTTGTTGTTCGTGCGCTAGATGCACTGCTTGATTATCAAGATTACCCTCTACCAGCGGCATACAAATCGACGATGAACCGTCGTACGCTAGGTGTTGGTGTGATCAACTTCGCTTATTACTTAGCGAAACATGGCATGAAATACTCTGACGGTAGCGCAAATGGCCTGACTCACCGTACGTTCGAAGCAATGCAGTACTACCTACTAAAAGCATCGGTAGAACTGGCGAAAGAGCAAGGCAAGTGCCCTTCATTCGACGAAACGAACTACGCGAAAGGCTTACTGCCGATTGATACGTACAAGAAAGATATCGACCTAATTTGTGACGAAGCGCTGCACTACGACTGGGACAGCCTACGTAAAGAAATTATGGAGCACGGCCTACGTAACTCAACACTGACTGCGCTAATGCCTTCTGAGACCTCTTCTCAGATTTCAAACGCAACCAACGGTATTGAGCCACCACGTGGTTATGTTTCAGTAAAAGCTTCGAAAGACGGTATTCTGAAGCAAGTTGTACCTGAGTTCACTGAACTTAAAGACAACTATGAACTGCTTTGGAACATCGGTTCGAACGACGGTTACCTACATCTTGTGGGTATTATGCAGAAGTTTGTTGACCAAGCTATCTCTGCTAATACTAACTACGATCCGTCACGCTACGAGACTGGCAAGGTACCAATGAAGAAACTACTTCAAGACCTGCTAACAGCGTACAAGTTTGGTGTGAAAACGCTTTACTACCATAACACTCGTGATGGCGCAAAAGATGAACAGAAAGACGCTGTTCAACCACAAGATGACGATTGTGCTGGCGGCGGTTGTAAGATTTAATCTACCCGCACCCAACACTCCGTAAAGACAGACTATCGATAACCTCCCCTTATGGGGAGGTTTAAAAGGAATTGAGGCATTATGGCTTACAGTACTTTTAACCAAAAAAAGAATGACCAGTTGAAGGAACCAATGTTCCTAGGTCAATCAGTAAACGTTGCACGCTACGACCAACAAAAGTTTGAGATTTTCGAAAAGCTTATCGAGAAACAACTTTCTTTCTTCTGGCGTCCAGAAGAAGTAGACGTATCTAGCGACCGTATCGATTACAACAAACTGCCAGATCACGAGAAGCACATCTTCATCTCTAACTTGAAGTACCAAACGCTTCTAGACTCTATCCAAGGTCGTAGCCCTAACGTGGCACTGCTGCCGCTTGTATCTCTGCCGGAACTAGAGACTTGGATTGAGACTTGGTCTTTCTCTGAAACGATTCACTCTCGTTCTTACACGCACATTATTCGTAACATCGTGAACGACCCTGCTGTGGTATTTGATGATATCGTTGAGAACGAGCACATCCTGAAGCGTGCAAAAGACATCGCGCACTACTACGACGATTTGATTCAAGCGACGAATGATTACCATCGCTACGGTGAAGGTGAGCATGTCCTTAACGGTGAAACGGTTAAGGTTAGTCTGTACGACCTTAAGAAGAAACTGTACATCTGTCTGATGTCTGTGAACGCTCTAGAAGCGATTCGTTTTTACGTAAGTTTCGCATGTTCTTTCGCTTTCGCTGAGCGTGAGCTAATGGAAGGTAACGCGAAAATCATTAAGCTGATTGCACGTGATGAAGCGCTTCACCTGAACGGTACGCAACACATGATCAACTTGCTACGTAACGGTCAGGATGATTTCACTTTCATGCAAATCGCAGAAGAAGCAAAACAAGACTGTTTTGACCTATTCAAAGAAGCGGCTGAGCAAGAAAAAGAGTGGGCAGAGTATCTATTCAAAGATGGCTCGATGATCGGTCTAAACAAAGACATCCTAAGCCAATATGTTGAATACATCACCAACATCCGTATGCAAGCAGTAGGTCTACCTGCAGCTTATCCAGAAGCAACAACCAACCCAATCCCATGGATTAACGCTTGGTTGTCTTCAGATAACGTTCAAGTTGCGCCTCAAGAAGCGGAAATTTCTTCTTACCTTGTGGGTCAAATTGACAATGAAGTTCGCGCAGACGACTTCGAAGGATTCGAGCTGTAATGGCAACACTCAAAATCAACAAACTCATCAGTATTGAATCCAACCCTTCCAATACAATTTTGGAAACAATGGAGCAAGCTGGCTTATTACCAGAATACAACTGTCGTGATGGGCACTGTGGCGCTTGTCGCTGCAAGTTGGAATCTGGTGAAGTGGAGTATGTTGGTTTTGCCATGGCTTACACGCAAAGTGATGAGATATTACCTTGTATCTGTAAAGCAAAATCGGATTTGTCACTCAGTGGCGTTAACTACGCGATGAAAGAAAAGCAGCGCGCATAACGTGACTCGACGGTATAAAACGCAAAAGCCAAGGCGATTACCTTGGCTTTTTTGTATCTACGTGTTTTATCTCTCAGGCTGTCATAGGTCTCTGGTTATAAAGCACTACCTGGGAGATGCATCTCTTTAACTTTCTCTAAAAATGCATAATGTGCAAACATCGGTTTACGTTCTAGGTAGCGACGCAACAAGTCTAGTGCTGCCGTGCTGATCACTTTAACTTGATCATTGCGCTGATACTTTTTCGAGAGTTTATATAACGCTCCCCACTCGCCTGACGGTGTCGATAAAGCGACGGAAAAAACACCCTCTTCAATATCGCCAGTGACGAGTGATAAATCCGTCCCACACTTCTCTCGCGTCGCTCCTGCCAGAGCAAACGTTTCTGCTAATGGGTCTCCGCTGTTGCTCATCGCTTGAGTCTGGCTTGGTAGTACCCAACCATGTCCAAGTTGCCTTTCAGCGTTTTCATCACTATTTAACCAATAAGTTAAGTATCCACCACTGCTTTTTTCGGAAACCGACACGGTTAACTCTTTATCCACCAACAGCTGGCCGACATTTTCAACCATAGGTAAATCAATACTAACGGTATTGCTTTCAAGATGCTTATTGATCATCTGTACCAACTTCAAACGCTGTTCAAACTGGTCAGAAGGGCCAAAGAGTTTCACTTCAATAAAAGGTAAGTAAGAGCGATAACCAAGCTCATACCCTTGAGGAAGTTTTAGCTGATCAAGCTTGTCCGAGATGCCGGATTCGGAAAGGCCAAACGTATAGATTCGACTACAACATGAACCTTGCACCTCTGGAAAAGCTCTTCTCAGATCAGGCAAAATTTGCGTCTCTGCCATAAGCTTAAATTCACTTGGCACACCCGGCGTAAAATAAAAAATGGCATCGTTAATCAGCATCTTGAAACCACAGGCTGTGCCTATCGGGTTATCCAGAATCTCAGCCGTTTCTGGTAGCATGGCTTGTTTTAAATTACTGCCTGGCATTGGGATGCCACGTCGAGCATACAAACTTTCTAGATGCTGCAACCACTCTTTGAAAAGCACGAGTTTACACTCAGCAGCTCTCGCGGCGGCGGCGGCACTCATATCATCGGTCGTTGGCCCTAAACCACCATTCACGATCACCACGTCATTGTTGAAGCTCAACATTAAAAACTCTTCAACCAAGCTCGACAGGCTATCACCAACCGTTGAACGCTTTGTTAAGCCAAATCCATGTTGATAAAACAGGCTAGATAACCATGCCGCATTAGTATCAACAATATCACCGTGGAGCACTTCCTCACCGGTACTAAGCATTGCTATTTTCACAACTGACTCCTGAACATAAGCACAATCCTATTATTCGTTATAGTGCTTATTTTTCTTTTTATTTGGACGAATCTCGACGAGATATATTGGGACTAAATAAGGATCAAGTATTTAAATGGTTGATGTTTTGAGGGATAATTGCGAGCCCGATCATCACACCATCAACTCGGAGACCTTTGTGTCAAAATCATCCATGTTCAAGAAAACTCTAACTGGCCTTTGCTTGACTTCGTCAGCGCTTGCGCACGCAAGTCAGTACGATATGACCAGTCATACGGAGTTTTCTTACACACCTGATTGCTTGTCAGGTTACTGCGAAACGACGACTCTGTACACCTTCGAGTCTCAAAATCGCGGTCTTATGTTTGAACAGAATAATGATGATTCATTAAATCTTGATGCAGGGCTTCAGCCTAAACATCTCATTATCCCTCAAGATAAAGACTGGGATTACCTCATGGGTCAAACCTACACCATTCTTGGCCTGAGTATCGCAACCGTTGGTATGATGACTTTCCTTCCAGAAAGCATCACTAAGTGGGACGAAGAGGACCGAGACATGAGTAAGCTGGGTCAAAAATGGAAAGATAATGTCTCTGACGGGCCTGTTTGGGATCGTGATGAACATGTCCTCAACTACATCATGCATCCTTATTTTGGCGGCGTTTACTACACAGCCGCACGCCACGCTGGCTATAACGAGTTTCAGTCATTCTTGTACTCCGCAACCATGTCAACGTTCTTTTGGGAGTACGGAGTAGAAGCATTTGCAGAAGTGCCATCTTGGCAGGATATTTTTATCACACCATTCTTTGGTGCTGTGGTTGGCGAAATGATGCTCACTGCTGAGCAAGATATTGTAGCAAACGGCGGCGAAGTCATGGGCTCTGAAACCGTCGGTGATGTATCACTCTTCTTCCTAAACCCTGTTGGGCATATCCATTATTGGGTAACCGATGCATGGGGCGGTAGTGCAGAGCTACAATTTAATTCATCACCTTGGTTTGGTAATCAAGACGTCGCAAAATTCGCAATGGACGCAGGCGCCAACTACGACAGCCAATTTTACGGTGTCGAACTAAAAGTAACATTTTAGCCTTGACTTGAGTTGATACTCAGTAGAAAAGCAGCCTTATGATGGCTGCTTTTTTGTGCCCTAAACATCGTTTTAATTATTTGCTTCACGAATTAGTGTCAAAAATTGACTTTCATCAAACATAACCCTCTCCTAGCACCTACACTAAATAAAAGGATTTATTCCAATAACTTAAGTAGCACGTTTATTCGTACTGCGTCCAAACCTTATTCCAGGAGGGGACATTATGAACACCGTATTTATTGTTAATTTTGTCGGACAAGCGTCACCCGCAACTATCAAAGAGCTTGCAGCAATTACTCATGAAAATGGCGGTAAATGGCTGATAAGCAAAGTAAACTTTATCGAAGATCAAGTTGCTGGTGTCATCAAAGTAGAGCTTCCAAGAGAAAATGCCGACATCGTTAAAGAGGCGTTCTCTTCATGTCAAACTCTTGTGGTTAGGTTCGTTGACTCAGATCCTCACTCGCATCGTGAAGACACCATCTTTCAGCTTCGCTTAGATGCCAACGATAGAGCAGGTATTGTGAATGAAATTACTCACGTTCTCGATAATCAAGGCATTTCAATTCTAGATATGGATTGCCAACGCGTATTCATTGCAGGCGGCGGTGGGGTAAGCTCCAGCTTATTCAGCGCAAAAATGGCGATTAAACTGCCTAGCGAGCTAGAGATTGAGGACGTGGCTAATGAGTTAGAATCTCTGAGTGAAGACACTCGTGTAATTGTAGAAAGCTAACTGCATACCTTTAACGCTTCCCCAATAAAAAAGAGCAGCAATTCAGCTGCTCTTTGTCGTTCTAATACTCAATACGTTTTATTTCACCGACCACTGAGATAGTGAACGTTTGAAATCAGAGTAGTCAAATTCATTCAGTTTTTGAATGTCACCATTCGAGCGTTCACAGTAAACCGAAGGCATACGTAGACCGTTAAACCAGTTCAGTTTCACCATGGTGTAACCTGCACTATCTAGAATATGCAGACGCTGTCCGATCTCGAGAGGCTGTTCGAAGTTCGCCACGCAAAACTGGTCACCAGCTAAACAAGAGCACGACCCAATCACGTATTCATGTTCACCGTTTTCAGATGCTTCAAGAATGGACGCTGGCTCGTTGTAGATAAGTGTATCCAAACGGTGGGCTTCTGTTGCTGAATCGACAATCGCCGTCTTCTTCACGTTCTCCACGATATCAACCACTGTTACAACAAGATCGGTTGTCTTAGTGATGATCGCTTCACCCGGCTCTAGATACATTTGTACGCCGTGTTTCTCTGAGAATGCTTTAAGCGCTAAACCCAACTTCTCGATGTCGTATCCCGGCCATGTGAAGAACACGCCGCCACCCATGCTTACCCAGTCCAGCTTATCTAGGTACTCGCCAAACTGCTCTGAAATAGCATCGAGTAAGCCGATAAACGCATCCACGTCTTTGTTCTCACAGTTCATGTGGAACATTACGCCATCAATACCATCAAAAATTTCCGGTTTGATGTGATCAGCCTGAACACCAAGACGAGAGAATTGACGAGCTGGGTTTGCTAAGTCTTGCCCTGCGTAGCTCACACCAGGGTTTAGGCGCAAGCCAATCGATGCTTTACCTTCGACAATATGACGATAAGCCGCTAACTGTGACTGAGAGTTAAAGATCATCTTGTCACAGATGTTCGCCACATCGCGAACGTCATCTTCGCTGTAACCCACACTGTATGCGTGTGTCTCACCACCGAACGTTTCGTAGCCAAGCTTCACTTCAAACGGGCCAGAGCTGGTTGTTCCGTCTAGGTAAGGCTTGATGATGTCGAATACACCCCATGTTGAGAAGCACTTCAGTGCTAATACAAGCTTCACACCAGAGATGTCTTTTAGCTGTTTTGCTTTCTCTAGGTTCTCAATCAGCTTGTCTTCATTAATCATGAAGTATGGCGTTTTTAGTTCGTTTTGTTGCATTTTGATACCTTACGTCCCTTCGCCTTAGCAAAGGCACTATAAAATCGAACAAAGCCGACGCAAGTGCATCGGCTCAAACGTACAAATAAGAGTCGCTAAATTCTTACTTCAATTTATGGATAACAGGTTGTCCTGGCTCCAGTTCTTGAACATGCCAATCTAGACCAATAGATGGCATGGTTTCTAGGAATGGGTCAGGATCTAGCTGCTCCATGTTGAACACGCCTTTGTCTGCCCACTTGCCACGGAAGAACTGCAAAGCCGCAGTGATCGCAGGTACGCCAGTGGTGTATGAGATAGCTTGGTGTTCAACATCTTCGTATGCGACTTCGTGATCTGCGTTGTTGTAGATGAACACACTGCGCTCTTTACCGTCTTTCTTACCTTGAACCCAAGTACCGATACACGTTAGGCCAGTGTAGCCTGGCGCGAGAGATGTTGGATCTGGTAGTAGTGCTTTTAGCACGTGCAAAGGTTGAACAACCGTACCGTCGTGCAGTGTTAGTGGATCTGGGCTGAGTAGACCGATGTCACGCATTACATTGAAGTAATTTAGGTAACGATCACCAAAGCCCATCCAGAATTCGATACGTTTCGCCGGGATGAACTCTTGCATAGATCGAACTTCGTCGTGCGCCATTGAGTACACTTTATGTGAACCACAGTTCGGGAATTCAAACTCAAGCATACGTGAGTGACAAGGTACTTGTTTCCACTCGCCGTTTTCCCAGTAGAAGGAATCACCTTGAATCTCAAGCATGTTCGTTTCTGGGTCAAAGTTAGTTGCGAACTTCTTACCGTGGTCACCTGCGTTTACATCCATTACGTCGATAGTATCGATTTCATCGAACAGATGTTTCACCGCGTATGCAGCAAACACCGATACTACGCCCGGATCGAAACCGGCACCAAGAATACCTGTGATACCCGCCTCTTCAAACTTCTCACGGTAGCCCCACTGCCAATCGTAAGCTTGAGGTACTTGTTGGCCTTCAGAGCACAAATCAACCGCAACAGATGTATCAAGGTATGACACTTTAGCTTGGTAACATGCTTCCATAATAGACATGTTCACCCAAGGAGGACCCGCGTTGATCACTAAGTCAGGCTGCACTTCTTTAATTAAAGCAACTAAAGAATCTACGTCGTCCGCGTTTACCGCACGAGCTTCTAGTTTCTTAGTTGAATCTTTCAGATTGTTTTTCTTCTGAATCGATTCGATGATTTTCTCACACTTACCTACGGTACGTGATGCGATTGTGATATCACCCAGAACGTCGTTGTTTTGTGCCGCTTTATGTGCAACTACCCAGCCAACGCCGCCTGCACCAATCTGTAGAATTGCCATAGTTTTCCGTTACCTTTGTTAAACTAGCTCTGCCGCTAGCGTATTGATTTTTGAGAGCAAAGATTCAAAGTCCGCCGTCGTCAGACACGGGTTCAAAATCGTAAATTTCAATGCAGTTTTATCGTCAACAATGGTTTCACCCAATACCGCGATACCGCGTGTTAACGCTTCTAAGCGCAACGTTTTGTTCAGTTCGTCAAGATCCGCTGATTCATGTGTCGCGCGGAACAGAACCGTAGATAGTGATGGTTCAGCCAACAACTCAAAGTGTTTGTTATCTCGAATCATGTCCGCAACTTCAAGCGTCTGATCAAGCAAATGATCGTACATATCGCCTAGGGCTTTTGGCCCCACGCTTTGCATCGTCATAAACACTTTTAGCGCATCAAAACGCTTAGTTGTAGCAATAGACTTATCCACTAAGTTCGGCAGTTCGTCGTGTTCGCGGTTCAAATAGTCTGCGTGATGAAGCAGGAATTTAAAGTTAGACTTGTCATTCACCAACAGCGCGCCACAACTGATGGTTTGGTAAAACAACTTGTGGAAGTCTACGCTGATGGAGTGTGCACGCTCACAACCTTTCAGACGGGCTTTTTGGCTACTTAGAATCAGAGCTCCACCGTATGCACCGTCGACGTGCATCCACATGTCATGTTTCGCTGCCATATCGGCGATAAAGTCTAGGTCATCAATAGCACCGTGATCCGTTGTGCCCGCTGTGCCGACAATTGCAAATGGGATCAAACCTTCTGCTTTTGCCTGATTTAGAACTTCGTCTAACTTAGTGACATCCATCGTTCCATCGGCATTCGCATCGACGGCCATGACCGCTTTTTCACCCAATCCCATCCAAGACGCTGATTTTTGAACCGTGAAGTGGGATTTTTTCGAACATACAATACGCAGCTTGTCTGCGTATTCAGGAAGGCCAAGCTTTTGAATTGAGTGCGCACTGAGTTTGTCAGCAATCCAATCACGCGCAAGCATCAAACCCATTTGATTACTTTGCGTGCCGCCGCTCGTGAAGATACCGTCCGCTTTTTCACCTAACTCGTATTTATCGCATAGCCAGTTCACAACTTTCTGTTCAACATAAGTCGCTGATGAAGCTTGATCCCATGAGTCCATTGATTGGTTCAAAGCCGCAATCATTGCCTCTGCGGCAATAGCAGGCATCAACGGTGGAGTATGAAGGTGAGCGATACAATCTGGATGTTGAGTAAAAATCGCGTTTTTCGCGACCAACTCGGCTGCATCATCAATAACCGTTTTGAGAGGCGCATTTTTATTGTCAAGATCAACAGCATGGATCGCTGCTTCCAATGCTTTTGGATCCATACCTGAGTATGGTGCAGCAACCTGTTCAAACACTGATTTCATTGCTGTCGTAGTGTGATTCATCACCGAAGCAAACTCATTGCTGCCCAACTCTCCAGTGTGGATGAAATGCTTCTTCCATTCATCTTGTGGCTGAGTTTCGATGTGACTACCGCCTGCTGCTAAAATCGCGTCTTCAAATACACGTAAAGCAAAGTCGATTTGCTCAAACGAGATGATAAGAGGAGGAAGGAAGCGAATTACTGCACCTTCACGTCCGCCTTTCTCAACGATCAAGCCACGCTCAAGTGCTGCGCGTTGAATGGAAAGAGTGAGTTCACTATCCGCTTGAGGTTCACCAAATTTATTGAGCTCACCGTTTGGATTTTTAATCTCCACACCAAGCATCAAGCCTTTGCCACGTACTTCTGCTATACAGTTCACGCGCTTTTGAATGCTTTCAAGACCATAGCGCAAATACTGGCCCGCAATATTGGCATGCTCAACCAGATTGTCACGCTGGATGATTTCTAATGCTTTCGCACCAGAGACCATGGCTAACTGATTGCCACGAAACGTACCTGTGTGTTCGCCCGGCTTCCAAGTATCATGCTGCTTGTTGATAACCAATAGCGACATTGGTAAGCCACCGCCAATAGCTTTTGATAAACACAGGATATCTGGAACAATTCCCGACTCTTCAAATGCGAAATTGTAGCCAGTTTTACCAACACCACACTGGATCTCATCGAAGATCAGTAAGATACCGTGTTCATCACAAATACGACGTAACTCTCGCAGCCAGAATGCTGGCGCAGGAACAACACCACCCTCACCTTGCACTGGCTCAACGATGATCGCAGCAGGCTTCATAATGCCCGATTCATCATCGTTTAAAAGACGAACGATATAACGAATGCTTGCTTTCGCACCTTCATCACCGCCAAGCCCAAATGGACAACGCAGATTGTATGGGAAAGGCATAAAGTGCACATCTGACATTAAACCAGTTCGACGCGCTTTCGTACCTAGGTTGCCCATCATGCCCATTGTGCCGTTAGTCATACCATGATATGCGCCACGAAAAGCAAACATGGTGTTGCGACCAGTAGTCTGCTTCGCGAGTTTGATCGCGGCTTCAACTGCATCGGCTCCAGACGGACCACAAAATTGGATAACGCTGTTCTCACTTAACTCTTGAGGAAGAAAAGATTTAACAGATTGAATAAACGTCGTTTTTGCTGATGTTGCAATATCTAGCGTCTGATATGGCAGACCCGAATCTAATTGCTCTTTCAGAGCTTGGTTGATTTCAGGATGGTTATACCCCAAAGCTAGAGTGCCCGCCCCCGCAAGGCAGTCTAAAAAGAGCTGTCCACGTGTATCTTCAACCAAGCAACCAAAAGCTTGTTTGATTGCGATTGGCAAGCGACGTGGATAAGAACGTACTTCAGATTCATGCTCAGCCTGATCAATCAATACTTGATCTGGCGTTAAGTCATACGTTCCCTCAACGATAGGAACCTGAGACGAAAAAATGTTTGCGATATTGCTATCGACTTCAAAGGCAGTGCTCATACTACATAATCCCTTGAATTATAATAATTCTATATCCTGTATTAATAATCATTGGAATGAAGTTACAGGAGGTGTGTATACCCCTCCGCATTTGTCAGTGCAAAATGACAAATACAGATCATCTGCCACGATATTCGTGACTTTATATGTAAAAGGGATTAATCAAGGTTCCGTAATGCACCCGTTTTGTAAAACAGGACATTTCGGCAGTATGAAGCTGATTAGTGTGTGTTTATTCAAAGGTTTCAATGTTGGGTTTCCCATTAATATGCCGCTTTTACAGCATTAGTATCCCGTCTATCGACAAAAGGCTTTGCCGATACCTACCCTACGCAGTGTCACAATCAGCTTGAATGGTCACTACGCGTATCCCCCAGAGATCAAACGTTGTTAATTACGCTCCGAGATTGCGCGCGAATTTATCACAAAATAAAATCTTCTGGCAACGATTTTTCATATTAGTAACAGTGACGCAAATCACAACAAAGTTCCCCCTAGTGATATTTATACATTCATACTCATCTACAACGCTTTTCTTCTTTTCTCAAATACCTGTTATTTAAACAAATATCCTTACAATATCAGCGCCATGAACCAAAACGGTTTATGAACATACCACTCTTTAATCGTAGAACATTATTTTCAGTATCCAAGGTATTTAACAGAGCTAGTATTTACGTTACTGCTCAGCCTAAATCAATGAGTCTTTATTCACAGAACTTTGATTGACTAAACTTAAACTAGCCGGATGGGTATGGCCATGAAGTGACGTTGCTATGGCTAAAATTAACAAGAAGTTAAGTTAGTAAGCTGAAGGAGCTCAGTGCTTAACGAAATCCATCACAGAGAAGAAATTTAAGATTTGAAGAAATACAAAAAAGGCCCAACATTTTCATGCTGGGCCTTAAATCTGGAGCGACACACGAGGTTCGAACTCGTGACCTCAACCTTGGCAAGGTTGCGCTCTACCAACTGAGCTAGTGTCGCATTTAATATGAGATGGTGCCCCGGGCCGGACTTGAACCGGCACAACGCGAACGTCGAGGGATTTTAAATCCCTTGTGTCTACCAATTCCACCACCAGGGCACACAAATATTCTTTGTGATGCCTTTACAGAAAAGTAAAACACCATCTGATACCGCTAACGCCATATCAATAAAATTTGGAGCGACACACGAGGTTCGAACTCGTGACCTCAACCTTGGCAAGGTTGCGCTCTACCAACTGAGCTAGTGTCGCATTTATTCTCGAAAGCCATTCACTCTCAAAAGAATAATGGAGGCGCCTCCCGGAGTCGAACCGAGGTCCACGGATTTGCAATCCGCTGCATAGCCACTCTGCCAAGGCGCCTCATTTGTGAATAAAGCTAAGCTTTTTCACCACCCTTTTGAGCTGTGCTCTCTTGGGTACGGGATGCATTCTACGGATTCGAGCGATCGAGTCAATACTATTTTTATTTTTTTAAATCGTTTGACTAGAATTTGTGCGAAAGACGGTAGATTGCTTAGTTTTAATACTAAAAATCGCTTAAATACACTTGTTTATCATAAAACTTTGGCTACGCCTTACACTGCTGGCCGTGCGTTACGTGTATTGAAGCGTTAACAATCAGGAGACTCGCTTCTCTGAGACTCTCCAAGGGCAAAAACAAGACTTAGATCACATATGGAATTCTATCGAAACAGAAACTATCAGATAGAAACTTCAAGTATGGCCGTTAGCAAGCATTAAAAAACGTGAGAAGCAAAGAAATGCTGTAGATTATCTTAGATACAAAAAAGCAGGCTATTAAGCCTGCTTTCTAATATCAGAATTTAATGATGCTCTTCATTCAACAGATCATCTTTCGCAGCAGCTAAATATTGAATCATTGACCAGTACGTCAAGAAAGTTGCCACATACAAGGCCGCAAAGCCTAGCCAAACCATCCATTCATCGTAACGCCATATCAACACCCATAAGGCGAACATTTGCGAAACAGTTTTTACTTTGCCAACCCAAGATACCGCAACACTCGCTCGCTTACCGATTTCAGCCATCCATTCTCGCAATGCTGAGATAATGATTTCTCGCGCAATCATCGTTACCGCAGGAATGGTCACCCAAATTGAATGATAATGTTCCGTGATTAGAATCAATGCCGTTGCCACTAGCACTTTATCAGCGACAGGATCAATAAACGCGCCAAAACGAGAAGTTTGGCCAAGTTTACGGGCCAACATGCCGTCAAGCCAGTCAGTAAAACCCGCTACCCAAAACACCATTGCTGCTGCAAACGGTGCCCATGAATAAGGTAGATAAAAGACAACCACAAAAACAGGGATTAGGAACAGTCTAAGAAGAGACAGAATGTTCGGGATATTCAAACGCATTTTATTATTCTCTTACACATTGCGGCTTAATGTTGCGCGATTTTCCTTATTGTTTCAATGCTTGGAAAATAATTTCTGCTAAAGAGTGACTTATTCCCGGTACTTTGGCGATTTCTTCGACACTTGCACGTTTAAGTTCTTGTAACCCACCCATGTACTTGAGTAACGCCTGACGTCGTTTAGGGCCAATTCCCTCAATCCCTTCAAGTGCACTCGTACGTCTGGTTTTACCTCGCTTAGCACGATGCCCCGCTATAGCATGGTTATGGCTTTCATCACGAATATGTTGAATAAGGTGCAGCGCTGGAGCATCGCTTGGTAAATGAAACTCGTCCCCATCGACTGTAATCAGCGTTTCTAAGCCTGGTTTGCGAGTGACCCCTTTCGCAATACCAATCATGATGGGACGCTTTGGCCAATCACCCCAATATTGCGAAATAATATCATGCGCACGATTTAACTGACCTTTACCACCATCGATAAAGATGATGTCGGGAATTTTCTCTACGTCCAATTGCTTCGAATAACGGCGCTCCAACGCTTGTCCCATTGCAGCGTAATCGTCACCACCGGTAATCCCAGTGATGTTATAGCGACGATACTCCTGCTTAACGGGGCCTTCATTGTTGAACACCACACACGATGCAATCGTACTTTCCCCCATGGTATGGGAGATATCAAAACACTCCATTCGAGCAATAGACTCCAACTTCAATGTTTCGCGAAGCGCATGAAAACGCTGATTAATCGTCATCTTGTGATTGATTTTGGTGGTAATCGCCGTTAGTGCATTCGTGTTCGAAAGCTTGAGATACCTTGCTCTAGAGCCAGTTGGCGAGGTATGGAAATGAACCTTACGACCAGCAACTTCACTTAACGCTTTCTGTATTGGCGCGATATCTTCTGCCAACTCTTGATTCAAAATAATACGAGAAGGAATCGTGCGTGCTTCGTTATGGCTCAAATAGTATTGAGTCAGAAAACTATCGAACACTTCCTGCTGGCTTGTATTTTGTGGGATTTTCGGAAAATGGCTACGGCTACCAAGCACTTTACCTTGGCGTATCATCAGGATATGAATACACGCAATACCATTCTCCTGAGCAAACCCTAGTACATCCATATCATCCATGCTGTCTTCTGAGACGTACTGCTGCTCTTGAACACGTCTAATCGCTTGGATTTGATCGCGAAATTTAGCGGCATCTTCAAAGCGCAATTGCTGACTGGCAACTTCCATTTTCTCGATCAGTTGTTTGAGTACTTGCTGGTCTTTGCCTTGCAAAAACATGCGCACAAAGCCAACCAACTCTGCGTATTCTTCATCAGAAATGATGGTATCAACGCATGGCCCTGCACAACGGCCAATTTGGTACATCAAACATGGGCGCGTTCGGTTGGAATAGACAGTGTCTTCACACTGGCGCACAGGAAATATCTTTTGCAGCAAATGCAATGTTTCTCTTACTGCACCAGAATCTGGGTAGGGGCCAAAATATTCACCTTTGCGCTTCTTGGCGCCACGGTGGATAGAAAGCCGTGGGTGCTTATGACCGCTAATAAAGATATAAGGGTAAGACTTATCATCTCGCAGCAAAACATTGTATTTCGGTAAATACTGCTTGATGTAGTTATGCTCTAAGATGAGCGCTTCTGTCTCAGTGTGAGTCACTGTGACGTCAATTTTGGCGATATTACTGACAAGCGCGCGAGTTTTCTCACTGTCTACTTTTTTTCGAAAGTAGCTTGAAAGGCGCTTTCTTAGGTCTTTGGCTTTACCTACATAGATGACAACAGCTTCGGCGTTGTACATTCTGTAAACGCCGGGCTGATGAGTTACTGTCTTGAGAAAGGAAGCCGAATCGAAGGGAGGATTCACGCTAAAGGGTCTCGGTGTCCAGCATTCCGTGGCGAATCGCTAAGTGAGTTAACTCAACGTCACCATTAATGTCCAATTTACTAAAGAGTCGGTAGCGATAGCTGTTGACTGTCTTTGGACTTAAATTAAGTTGCTCAGAAATATCCGTTACCTTTTGGCCTTTGGTGATCATAAGCATGATCTGCAATTCACGTTCGGATAAGTCTTTAAAAGGGTTCTCAGAGGCTGGAGAAAATTGACTCAATGCCATCTGCTGCGCAATCTCTGGTGAGATGTAACGCTGCCCACTATTAACTAAACGAATCGCATTCACCATTTCATCAGGGCCAGCACCTTTAGTTAAATAACCAGACGCACCTGCCTGCATCACCTTGGTTGGAAACGGGTTTTCTGTATGAACGGTAAGTACGATGATTTTCACATCAGGATTCACGCGAAGAATTTTTTTAGTGGCTTCCAAGCCACCAATTCCTGGCATGTTCATGTCCATTAAAACGACGTCAGCATGATTACTGCGACACCATTTTACTGCATCTTCACCGCTGTCAGCTTCTCCTGCTACGTTCATTCCACGGACGTCTTCAATAATACGTCGTATCCCTGTGCGAACCAGCTCGTGATCATCTACAAGGAAAACATTTATCAAACTTGTATCTCCACACTTTGTATTGGTTCTGCACCCACATAACCATTATTTGTTAAATGTGGATATCAGTATGACTGCCTATATACTAACGTAATCGACAAAAAATTGCTTTCTATGAATATGTGCTGAAACGCAAACTTTAGCAAGAACTTATTCATAAACCACTCTATTATTTTAGAGCGTGATGAGCAGAACCGAAATCTAAGAAAAGACAATTAACAACATTAAGTACAATAAATCAAGTAACTAGGTTTCATATTGCCCAGAGAAACACGCTATAACTTAAAATGACACTGCCCCTCTTGCACCAAAGGCTAACTTGTAATCACTAATTCCAGCAAAAATTTGAACCGTTTTCTTTACTGGTTATTTTTACAGTTCTTAATGTTAAACTAGCGTTCTTCAAGTTTTCTAAGGTTTCTCACATTTGAATATCCAACAAGGCTTTCTGCTTACTCGACAGGCACGAGACATCAAAGGTCAAACTCAAATCGAGCTGTGGCTTTCGACAGAAGCAGGTCCTACTCAGTTACTTATTAATGGTGAGAAGCCAGTATTTTTCATCGCTCAGAAACACTCAGAGCAAGCAAAAACACTCGCGCGAGAAAAAAACATACCCGTCGACATCCGCCTTTTGGATCTCAAAACGTTTGAACATAAGCCTCTTTCTGCATGCTATACCAACGTAACCAGAGACGCTCTCACACTTAAAGACACGTTCGCTCAAAATGATATCACCACTTACGAAAGTGATATTCGCCTCGCCGATCGCTACCTCATGGAGCGTTTTATTAAAGGCAGTATTGAGTTTACAGGCAATGTGACTCGTACCAATGGCTACCAACGCGTCCAGAACGCAAAATGCCGTGCGGGGCAATATGAGCCGAAGTTAAACGTTGTCTCGTTAGATCTAGAATGCTCTGAGAAAGGCATTCTTTACTCCATCGGGTTAGACAGCGTCATGGATTCCCGCGTTATCATGATCGGAGAACCAGAACCTTCGGATACACCGATACAATGGGTCCAGGATGAAAAGGCGCTTCTAGAAGCACTCATCGATTGGTTTAAAAAATTCGACCCCGATGTCATTGTCGGTTGGAATGTCATTGATTTTGACTTTCGTCTGTTACACAAACGAGCAGAATGGCACAACATGAAGCTAATGCTTGGCAGAGCAGACCAAGCCAGCTTTTTTAGAAGTTCATCTCAAAGCCAACAAGGGTTTATCTCCATTCCCGGGCGAGTTGTGATGGATGGTATCGATACGCTAAAAACGGCTACTTACCACTTTCGATCTTGGTCATTAGAGTCTGTATCTCAAGAACTCTTGGGGGAAGGTAAAGAAATCCACAACGTTCATGACCGTATGGATGAGATCAATCGTATGTACCGCTCCGACAAACCATCGCTGGCTAAATATAACTTACAAGACTGCGTGTTGGTGAACAAGATTTTCAATCACACTCACCTGCTCGACTTTGCAATTGAACGCTCTCGCCTCACTGGTGTAGAACTGGATCGTGTCGGTGGCTCGGTAGCGGCATTCACTAACTTATACATGCCGCAAATACACCGCGCAGGCTATGTTGCCCCGAATCTACACCCAGAAAATTGGATTGCGAGCCCCGGCGGTTACGTGATGGACTCCATCCCTAACCTATATGATTCCGTTTTAGTGTTGGACTTTAAGAGTCTATACCCATCGATTATTCGCTCTTTCTTGATTGATCCTATGGGTTTGGTTGAGGGGTTATTACTCGATATTGGTAAAGAAGATGATCAGGCAGTACCTGGCTTTCGCGGTGGTCAGTTCCATCGTACGAAACACTTTTTGCCAGAAATGATTGAAAAGCTTTGGGCGGCACGTGATGTCGCGAAAAAGAACAATGAAAAAGCTTTTTCTCAGGCAATCAAAATCATCATGAACTCCTTTTATGGCGTACTGGGCTCATCGGGATGTCGTTTCTTTGATACTCGATTAGCTTCTAGTATTACCATGCGCGGACATGAGATCATGAAGCAAACTAAAGTGCTGATTGAGGAACAAGGCTATCAAGTGATTTACGGCGATACGGATTCCACATTTGTGTCGTTGAATCGACCATACAGTCAAGTAGAAGCCGACGCTGTTGGAAATCAATTAGTTGATTACATCAACTCTTGGTGGCAAGAACATCTACGCTCTGAGTACAACCTAACATCTATGTTGGAAATTGAATATGAAACCCACTATCGCAGATTCCTTATGCCAACGATTCGTGGCGCAGAAACTGGCTCGAAAAAGCGCTATGCGGGTTTAATCGGTGAAGGAGAGCAAGAGCGGATTGTATTTAAAGGGTTAGAAAGTGCCCGTACTGACTGGACCTCGTTAGCACAGAAATTTCAAAATACGCTCTATAGCATGATTTTCCATGGTGAAGACCCAAGCGACTATGTCCGAGAGATGGTTGAGAAAACCAACAACGGTGAATTTGATGAACAGTTAGTGTATCAAAAGCGACTACGCAGAAAGCTGCATGAGTATCAGAAGAACGTCCCGCCACAAGTGCGTGCAGCTCGTTTAGCGGATGAGATAAATGCCAAGCTTGGACGCCCATTACAGTATCAAAACAAAGGACGAATTGAATACATTATAACCGTGAACGGTCCTGAACCTTATGAGTACCTCAATAGCCCGATTGATTATCAACATTACATTGATAAACAACTCAAACCCGTTGCAGATGCGATTCTCCCTTTCATTGGGACGGATTTTGACAGGCTTTCAGCACCGCAAATGGGGTTGTTTTAGCCGATACGAAACTCTGTTTTCTGGTACTGTTTGACTAACCAATCACCAAACGCATCAATTAGCCCGATAACAGAACGCTTGGGAATACCCCGGCCAGAAAGTAAAATTTCTAGCCGCTCGATCTCAAGCTGCTTTTCAGGATGATAAGTTAAGAATACCTTGCCACATTGTATAGGGTCATCAAACCAACGTTTATCTCGATACATCACCAAAGAGTATGACGCTCTTAGTAACTTTTTAGCAATCACTCGCTGGGCGGCCACCTGCTCTTCTATCGTCTTCGCTTGTACGATTTTTTTGCGATACACCGTAATCCAATCTTCCACATCCATATTCCAGTGCTTAGCAATTTCCCAACTTGGGACGTAATCACCAAAACAGTCTGCTAGATCATCACCATAAACACAGACACAGCAATGCTTAAGCATAAAGCCCCAAGTGAAAATACTGTCTAAATTAGCTACTTCGCTCACTAAGGCTGTACGGACCGATACACCATTAACTTGAGGGTAACTCTGCTGCGTACGCCACTTAATTGTGTTGAGCAAAGTCGCGCGATTGTGCTCAAAGGATGATTGAGTAACGACAACCAGGTCTAAGTTCGACCTTCCTGCGATCGCTGTTTTACGAGCAACACTACCGTATACATAAACGCTGTGTAAGTTTTGCCCCAATCCACCTTTGAGACAAGCGGTGACTTCCCTAATTAAAGGCGCAAACTCTGGTTGAAATGGTTGTTTAGGATCGATAACAGGCAGAGACATGACTTAAAACGTGTTCTCAGATGGTTCAAGAAGTTGGACTATATGTTCTCTTAGCCGACTCACTGAATCAAGTCCATTCAGGTGTTTAGTCATGGGAGTAACAACAAATTTCTGCAATGAATTTTAATGCTAGGCGGTTAACTTAGCGCTATAATCACCGAGTTTTGCTTAATAAGTATGAATAGGAATATACAATGCCAAAGGCAAGTGAAATCAAAAAAGGCTTCGCAATCGAGTCTAATGGTAAAACTCTTCTAGTTAAAGACATCGAAGTAACGACTCCTGGCGGTCGTGGCGGCGCTAAAATCTACAAAATGCGTTGTACAGATCTAAACACGGGCGCACGTGTAGATGAGCGTTACAAGTCTGATGACGTTGTTGAAACGGTAGAAATGAACAAACGTGCAGTTGTGTACTCATACGCTGACGGCGATGAGCACATCTTCATGGATAACGAAGACTACTCACAATACACATTCAAGCACAATGAAGTTGAAGACGACATGCTGTTCATCAACGAAGATACACAAGGTATCCACATTATCCTTGTTAACGGTGCTGCTGTGGGTATTGAACTACCATCTTCTGTTGAGCTAGTGATTGAAGAAACTGACCCTTCAATCAAAGGTGCTTCTGCATCTGCTCGTACTAAACCAGCACGCTTCGCTTCAGGTCTTGTCATCCAGGTTCCTGAGTACATTGCAACTGGTGACCGTGTTATCATTAACACAGCTGAACGTAAATACATGAGCCGAGCATAAGCATGTCTGATTTGATTTCTTACGACGACGTCATCGACGCAGCGTACGACATTTTCCTTGAGATGGCTCCAGATAATCTAGAGCCTGCTGACGTGATTCTGTTTACTGCGCAATTTGAAGATCGTGGTGCCGCAGAACTTGTTGAAACTGGTGATGACTGGGTTGAACATGTTGGCTTCGAGATCGACAAAGAAGTATATGCAGAGGTTCGTATCGGCCTAGTAAATGAGGAAAATGACGTTCTTGATGACGTATTTGCTCGTATGCTAATCAGCCGAGACCCTGAACATAAGTTCTGCCATATGCTTTGGAAACGCGATTAACGTTTCTTCATCATGAACAAAAATACCAGCCTAGTGCTGGTATTTTTTTTATCTGCTGTTTTTGTTTAGCTGAGATTTTTGTTTATCCAAAGCACCCTGCTCTATATCGGCTTTAGATCCTTTTGTTATGTAACAGATAAGAAAAAGGCTTGCCGAATTGGCAAGCCTTTCTGATGTTTTGCTATCGATTAACGATGCTTGTTGCGTGCGCCTTGGTCACCAGCAGTCTTCTTCGGCTTACGACGAGAAGGGTTGTTGCTGCGACCTTTTGGCGTGTTAACACGCTCTTCATGGCGCTTAACTGCGCGACGAATTTTTTGGCTGCGTGCACGCTCACGTTTGCGTGACGTGTTGTCTTTGTTCAGATCAAGCATGGTTTCTTTCTCTGGGCGAAGCTCTACAAGCTCACGCAAGTAGTTGACTTCTTTCAGGTCAAGCTCCATCCAACCGCCACGAGGCAGTTTCTTGTCTAAGAAGATGTCGCCGTAACGAACACGTTTCAGACGGCTAACGGTACACTCTTGCGATTCCCATAGTCGACGAACTTCGCGGTTACGACCTTCGTTGATAACAACGTAAAACGTGTGGTTCATGCCTTCACCACCCGCGTAAACAACATCTTCAAAGCGAGCTAAACCGTCTTCCAGTTCAACACCTTTTACTAGATTACGAACTTTCTGTTCAGTTACTTCACCGAACACACGTACTAGGTATTCACGTTCAACTTGGCGGCTTGGGTGCATTAAGCGGTTCGCCAGTTCACCATCCGTTGTGAAAAGCAGAAGACCAGAAGTGTTCGCATCCAGACGACCAACTGAAATCCAACGAGAGCCACGAATTTTTGGCAGACGATCAAAAACAGTACGACGACCTTCTGGATCGTGACGAGTACACAGTTCACCTTCAGGTTTGTAGTACGCAAGTACACGACAAATCACTTCTTCTTGAATCTTTGCAGAGACAATGTGACCATCGATACGAACTACGCTGCTCTCGTCTTCAAGTCTTTCACCAAGCTTAGCGACTACACCGTTCACGCTAACGCGACCAGATTTAATTAACGATTCAATCTCACGACGAGAACCGTGACCAGCACGTGCTAATACTTTTTGTAACTTTTCGCTCATTTATCTACCTATGTGTCGTCTTCACAGACGTCTAGACCAGGATTGGTCTGTATTTTGCTAATTACCCATTTCAGTGGGATTTTTCGGTCCGACATTATACGTAACTTTCTCAGTTAATGTAAGCTAAATCGGCGCCATTCTCCACACCCAAAATTCACTTTAGAACGTCGAAAATATTTACTCTATTCTGCAACTTTTTTCCTACTTAATACTAATATTGCCCAGCGAGAATCCCACTAATATCGGTCTTCCCGAGCCACTTTAACCGTGCAGTACCTGATAAAATTGTCAGGGTTACAACGATAACCACTTGGGGTGTGTTTACTGTTCGTGTTGCTTTAAAGGCAACGAAGAATAAACAGTCCCAGTTTGCTGCTAAGTAATACCAATCATCGTGGATAAATGAGCACTCATAGCAAGAAAGAAGCATCGGTAAGTCACTATTTACTATTAAAAATGACACTAACGTTATCGTGTATTTTAACTAGCTAGATTGGCTCTGCATTTTCGGCGATTGGCATAAATCAGACAAAAAGGAATAGAACAATGTCTATGCTAAATCTAGACCTAAATTGGATTTTTGGGACATCTCAAGATGACAATATGACCGGTACAAAAGGGTCTGAAACAACCGATATTTTCTTCGGCTTCTGTGGTGATGATAAGTTCGTAGGATACGGAGGAAATGATGTTGTCTTCGGGGGCTGGGGAGACGATACCTTGCTCGGTGGCCGAGGGAACGACTTTGTTTCTGGCGGCTTTGGCAACGACTTCCTATCGGGCGGATTAGGAAATGACAAGCTCTTTGGTGGTTGTGGCGATGATACAATTTTTGATTACTCAGGCAACAACTACTTGAGTGGGGGTTGGGGTAACGACACGCTCGTCGTTGGCGATGGTGAATCAGTACTGAGCGGCGGCTGTGGAGACGACACTTTTGTGCTTACAAACCGCCTGGCTATTGGCGTACCCGATCAACCTGTATCTTCCAACGATATTGATATTAAAGCCGATATTGTCGATTTTAATATTTTTCATGACAAACTTGTCTTCGATATGGGCAGAGACACCGACAATGATGGCATTCGCGATACGTTCTTGGATTCAGCGGATGATCTGACTTTATCTTATAATGAGTGTGGCTGGGCAGTATTCTCTAGTGATGAATACAATGTCGAAGTAACATTAAACGGTGTGAGCTCTGCATACATCAACTATGCTGAACAAAATGGTATCGACATTTTCGATTTCGCTTAATCTCAAACAGTTAAGTTCAATGAGATATTCGATATGACAACTAAAATAGGAGGCGCGATGCCTCCTATTTTGTTTGACGGTGGTGTACGTCTATTAGTCGAATTATTCGAATGGTGCCGGGTCACCGGATCCCAAACGCACCACAACAGGTTCACCTTCGCTAAAATCAATGACGGTCGTAGGCTGTTCACCTAAGTAACCGCCATTAAGAATCACATCAACCGCATGTTCTAATTTATCGCGAATATCTTCCGGATCAGACTCTGTTACGTCACTGCCAGGTAGAATCAACGACGTAGACATCATCGGTTCACCTAATGCTTCCAACAAGTCCAAGGCAATTTGATTGTCTGGAACACGGATACCGATGGTCTTACGTTTCGCGTTCATCAAACGACGCGGCACTTCTTTCGTGCCTTTGAAGATGAAGGTGTAAGGACCTGGTGTGTTGTTTTTCAGTAGTCGGAATGCAGAGTTATCCACTCGCGCATATAGAGAAAGTTCCGACAAATCACGACACAGTAATGTAAAGTTATGCTTATCATCCAGACGACGGATCTGACAGATTCGTTCCAGTGCCTGTTTGTTCTCCAACTGACAGCCAAGTGCGTACCCTGAATCGGTAGGGTACACCACAACGCCGCCGTTACGAATGATTGCTACTGCTTGATTAATCAAGCGAGCCTGTGGGTTTTCTGGGTGAACGTAAAAAAACTGGCTCATTGTAATTCCTCATTATCGAGCCTCTCGGCTCTATATTCTTATGTGGAGCTTGAATGCCGCCTTGTTGTGTTTTATCAAGTGACTTCAAGATTCAAAGTGTTGTTCAGTTCCAACGACAAGGAAAGCCACATTAATACCCAATATACACTTTCCAGTTATTTGATGCTGAAACCCACGCTTTGAGGTTACTTTGATATATCCAACGAAGGATCAATACCCCAATCTTTCCAAACTGGTTCGACGCCTGCGGGCAACCAAAGGTTCCTTCCTAGCTCCATCCAAGGGGATGGGTAGTGAAAATCACTGCCTTGAGACGCTAATAGTTTGTATTGTATAGCATAATCAGCCAAGTTGCGCCTTTCTTGTTGCGCTTGCTGCGGCTGTGCAACTTCCATCGCATCGCCGTTTGCTTCTACAAACGCTGCTAGAAGACGCTTAATCCACTTCGCTGTCAACTTATATCTTCCAGGATGCGCCAATACCGCCATCCCACCAGCCGCATGGATAGCATCAACCGCATCTTTCATCGAACACCAATTCGGTGGTACATAACCTGGGTTATTACGCGTTAGGTATTTTTTAAACACCATTTGCATGGTTTTTGCGTAACCATTATCCACCAGCCATTTCGCGAAGTGCGCTCTCGTAACAGGCGCATCACCGGCGATCTGCCTTACCTCTTCGAGCACGCCTTCCCGAGTTGCTTTTTGTAGTCGCTCTGCAATCAACTCTGACCTTGTTATGCGATGCTGCTTCTGCTGCTCGATGAGGGCGGATAATTGTTCATTTTCCGGATCGATATTCAAGCCGACAATATGAATGTCTTTGTTTTGCCAGACAGTCGATATCTCAATGCCGTTGATGATTTTGATCGGTAAATTATTGTCTTGAACGTGTTGCTTGGCTAACGCCAAACCGTCAACCGTATCGTGATCAGTGATCGCCAAAACCTCGATATCAAAACTCAGCGCCCTTTCCACTAGATCTTTAGGCTCTAACCGACCGTCCGATGCAGTGGTGTGACTATGTAAATCAATTCTCATATTTTTATCGTTTTAATGCTGTTTTGGGGTTGACTTTTTACTCTCGCACTAGTTAACTAGTACGCAAATACAAAGTACGTAATTTAAGGTTCACCATGTTACAAGAATTTAACCAAAACCAAAAAGTGAAAGTTGCGGTTTGTCTTAATAAGGCAAACTCATCAGATCTTGCTTGGTGGCGCACTTGGACTAGTTCTTGGTGGGCGAACGTATACTTCTAGTTTATAGAACCAAACGTTGTAAAGCCCGCTACTTAAGCGGGCTTTTTTGTTTTGTTGCTCATTTCACATTCAACTGCCTAAACATTAATCGAATATGGCTAACTCTAGATTGGGAGAACGTTTGCTTTATGCGACTATGTACGGCAGGAAGATTTAGACAGCTACAAGGAGGTCTTGTGAATAAGGCCATAGAAATCAAGAAACTTGGATGCCTAGAAGTATTAAAGACTTCGGTTCCTTACACTCAAGACCCAACACGTTTGTTCCATACCATTTGTGAGAACAAAAGAGATAGCTTGCTTCTCGAATCCGCTGAAATTGATTCGAAACAGAATCTAAAATCACTTTTAATCGTCGATTCAGCGGTGCGCATCGTTTGTTACGGCCACACTGTAAACATGCAGGCGTTAACCAACAACGGTAAAAACCTACTGTCTCACCTAAACCAGAACATCCGTGGTGACGTTGAAAGTAAGTTCGATGGCGAAACGCTGACTTTGGAGTTTAGCCAGCCATGCGACACGTTAGATGAAGACTCTCGACTACGTGAAGCTTCTTCTTTTGACGCGCTACGTTTAGTGCAACACAGCTTCAATATTTCACAGCAAGACAAACACGCTATTTTCCTTGGTGGTCTGTTTGCCTACGACTTAGTCGCAAACTTCGAGCCGCTTGGTAATACAGAAGCAACAAATCAGTGTCCAGATTACGTTTTCTACGTCGCGGAAACACTACTTGTTGTCGACCATCAAACGGAATCTTGCCAGCTTCAAGCGACGTTGTTTGTTGACGGTTCAGAGAAAACAGCGTTAGAGACTCGTATTGCAGAAATTAGCGCTCAGTGTGCAGCGCCAAAACTACTGCCAAGCGCAAAACAAATCGCTGACGTAACGGTAGAACCTAGCGTATCTGATGCAAACTTCTGCCAAACTGTTCGCGACTTAAAAGAGTTCGTAGTGAAAGGCGATGTATTCCAAGTTGTACCATCTCGCCGATTCACTCTACCTTGCCCTGCTCCACTCGCGGCTTACAAAGAACTGAAACAAAGTAATCCAAGCCCTTACATGTTCTACATGCAAGATGAGCTGTTCACTCTGTTTGGCGCATCACCAGAAAGTGCGCTTAAGTACGAAACCGACACTAACCAAATTGAAATCTACCCAATCGCAGGCACTCGTCGCCGTGGCAAGCACCCTAACGGCGAGATTGATTTCGACCTAGATAGCCGCATCGAACTTGAACTGCGCACCGACATGAAAGAAAACGCAGAACACATGATGTTGGTTGACTTGGCACGTAACGACGTCGCTCGTATTGCTCAAGCTGGCACTCGCCACGTCGCAGACCTACTAAAAGTCGACCGCTACAGCCACGTAATGCACTTGGTATCTCGTGTGGTTGGTCAACTGCGTGAAGACCTAGACGCGTTGCACGCATACCAAGCATGTATGAACATGGGAACGCTCACTGGCGCACCAAAGATTCGTGCAATGCAGTTGATTCGCGACGTAGAAGGCGCACGACGCGGTAGTTACGGCGGTGCTGTGGGTTACCTAACTGGTGAAGGCACCCTCGACACATGTATCGTAATTCGCTCAGCTTACGTTGAGAACGGCATTGCTCAAGTTCAAGCCGGTGCTGGCGTGGTGTTCGACTCTGATCCGCAAGCGGAAGCAGACGAAACGCGCGGTAAAGCGCAAGCGGTAATCTCTGCTATCCAAGCAGCGCATAAGTCACAATAAGGAATAGGGTTCAGAGATGGCTAATATCATTTTTATCGATAACTTTGACTCGTTCACCTACAACCTTGTGGATCAGTTCCGCTCGCTAGGTCACTCAGTCAAGATTTACCGAAACAACATCCCAGCAGAAACCATCGAACAAGCGGTAAACGAGCTTGAAAACCCAGTGGTTCTGCTATCACCAGGTCCTGGTGCACCATCAGAAGCAGGCTCAATGCCAGAGCTTATCCAACGCATGAAAGGCAAAGTGCCGATGATCGGAATTTGTCTTGGTCACCAAGCGATTGTTGAAGCATACGGCGGCACCGTTGCTGGCGCGGGTGAAATCATTCACGGTAAGGTGTCTATGATGGAGCACCAAAACCATGCGATTTACCAAAACCTACCATCACCACTTGCGATTGCACGTTACCACTCGCTGGTTGCGACCAAGGTTCCTGAGAGTCTAACCATCACGGCAGAAGTGGATGACTTGGTGATGTCTGTTGTACATGAAGAAGATAAAGTTTGCGGGTTCCAGTTCCACCCGGAATCTATTATGACGACCTACGGAGCGACACTGTTGGCCAATGCCATTGAATGGGCACTCGAAGCACAAACTTCAGTGAATCCCCTCACTGCTTAAAAAAGCGCTTGGCACATAAGAAATTTAGGAGAGGAAATATGGAAGCAATCATCAACCCTATTATTACCAAGTTGTACGAGCAAGAGTCACTGACTCAGGAAGAGAGCCAACAACTGTTCGACATCATCATCCGTGGTGAACTCGATCCGATTTTGATGGCATCAGCACTGACTGCACTAAAAATCAAAGGCGAAACACCGGATGAAATTGCGGGTGCGGCAAAAGCACTGCTGGCAAACGCAAACCCATTTCCTCGCCCAGATTACGATTTCGCAGATATCGTAGGTACTGGTGGAGACGGTCACAACACCATCAATATTTCAACCACCGCGGCATTTGTTGCTGCAGCATGCGGTCTAAAAGTGGCAAAGCACGGCAACCGCAGCGTTTCAAGCAAATCGGGTTCTTCTGACCTTCTTGATTCATTTGGTATCAACCTAGCCATGAGCGCAGAAGATACGCGCAAAGCGGTCGACGATATCGGTGTTGCTTTCCTATTTGCACCTCAATACCACGGTGGTGTGCGCCATGCGATGCCTGTGCGTCAAACTATGAAAACACGCACAATCTTTAACATTCTTGGTCCGCTGATTAACCCAGCTCGTCCAAACATCGAATTGATGGGTGTTTACAGTGAAGAACTGGTTCGTCCTATCGCGGAAACCATGCTACAAATGGGTATGAAGCGCGCCGCAGTGGTACACGGAAGTGGTTTGGACGAAGTCGCGATTCATGGCGAAACAACGGTTGCAGAAATCAAAGACGGCAAGATCACTGAGTACACGCTAACACCAGCAGACTTCGGTCTAGAAGCGCACCCGTTAGAAGCAATCAAAGGTGGCGATCCTGAAGAAAACAAGGCGATCATTACCAATATCCTGACGGGTAAAGGTACAGACGCACAATTGGGTGCAGTGGCAGTGAACGTTGCGCTGCTAATGCGTCTATTCGGTCACGAAGATTTAAAAGCCAACACGCAACAAGCGATTGAGGCAATGAATTCAGGCAAGGCGTACCAATTGGTACAACAACTTGCCGCACACGCTTAAGGAATTGAAGAAGATGACTGACTTCAACACTCAGCAAGCTGACAACCTGTCTGAACACGTTTCTAAGAAAGAAGCAGAAATGGCAGAAGTACTGGCAAAAATTGTCCGCGACAAATATCAGTGGGTAGCAGACCGTAAGGTGTCTCAACCGCTAAGCACATTTCAGTCTGATTTGCTGCCATCGGACCGCAGCTTCTACGATGCACTGAGTGGCGAAAAGACGGCATTCATCACCGAATGTAAGAAGGCATCTCCTTCTAAAGGTTTGATTCGTGATCACTTTAACTTGGATTACATTGCATCGGTTTACAACAACCATGCTGATGCAATTTCAGTCCTAACAGACGAGAAGTACTTCCAAGGTAACTTTGACTTTCTTCCTCAAGTGCGTGGTCAAGTCAAACAACCAGTTCTGTGCAAAGACTTCATGGTAGATACCTATCAAGTTTACCTAGCACGTCATTACAGTGCTGATGCCGTACTTCTGATGCTTTCTGTCTTAAATGACGAAGAGTACAAAGCGCTAGAGGAAGCAGCACACAGCCTGAACATGGGTATCCTGACCGAAGTCAGCAACGAAGACGAGCTTCATCGTGCCGTTAATCTAGGAGCACGCGTTATCGGCATCAATAACCGTAACTTGCGCGACCTAAGTACCGATTTGAATCGTACTAAAGAACTGGCACCGACAATTCGCGAATTAGCACCAAACGCGACCGTGATTTCAGAGTCTGGCATTTATACGCATCAACAAGTTCGTGATTTAGCGGAATACGCAGACGGCTTCTTGATAGGTAGTTCGCTGATGGCGGAAGACAACCTAGAGCTTGCAGTACGCAAAGTCACGTTGGGTGAAAACAAAGTCTGTGGCTTAACGCATCCAGATGACGCAGCAAAAGCATATCAAGCTGGTGCGGTATTTGGTGGCCTGATTTTTGTCGAGAAGTCGAAGCGTGCAGTTGACCTTGAAAGTGCTCGCTTAACCATGAGCGGTGCTCCACTTAACTACGTAGGCGTTTTCCAAAATCACGATATCGATTTTGTTGCTTCTGTCGTGACCTCTTTGGGTTTAAAAGCGGTGCAACTGCACGGTCAAGAAGACCAAGCTTACGTAAACCAACTCAAAGCCGAACTGCCAGCAGCGGTAGAAATTTGGAAAGCTTATGGCGTGACTGATGCGAAGCCAGAACTACTTGCAGACCACATCGACCGCCATCTATTAGATGCGCAAGTTGGCACTCAAACAGGCGGAACCGGTCAAGTGTTCGACTGGTCACTGATCGGCGACCCAAGTCAAATTATGCTAGCGGGCGGACTGTCGCCAGAAAATGCTCAACAAGCAGCGACACTAGGTTGCTTGGGATTAGATTTAAACTCTGGTGTAGAAAGTGCGCCAGGCAAAAAAGATTCACAGAAGTTGCACGCGGCATTCACCGCCATTCGCAACTACTAAAGCTGGATATCAGCTAAAAAATTTAAAGCTATTCGTAGCGAAAAATACGAGAAGGAATATAACGATGGCAAAACTGAATGCCTACTTTGGCGAATACGGCGGTCAGTACGTTCCGCAAATTCTAGTTCCAGCACTGGAGCAACTAGAGCAAGCGTTTATCGACGCGCAAGAAGATCCAGAATTCCGCAGCGAATTCATGACACTTCTTCAAGAGTATGCGGGCCGTCCAACGGCTTTGACTCTAACTCGTAACCTAACTAAAGGTACGAAAACCAAACTGTACCTAAAACGTGAAGACCTGCTTCACGGTGGTGCCCACAAGACTAACCAAGTGTTGGGTCAAGCGCTACTTGCAAAACGCATGGGCAAAAACGAAATCATCGCTGAAACTGGCGCAGGTCAACACGGTGTTGCAACCGCACTAGCGTGTGCACTGCTTGGTCTTAAGTGTCGCGTTTACATGGGTGCAAAAGACGTTGAACGTCAAAGCCCGAACGTATTCCGTATGAAACTAATGGGTGCAGAAGTCATTCCTGTCCACTCGGGTTCAGCAACGCTTAAAGACGCATGTAACGAAGCGCTGCGCGACTGGTCTGCAACTTATGAAGATGCGCACTACCTACTAGGTACAGCGGCAGGCCCTCACCCATTCCCAACCATCGTGCGTGACTTCCAACGCATGATTGGTGAAGAAACGAAGAATCAGATTTTGGCACGTGAAGGTCGTCTTCCTGACGCCGTTATCGCGTGTGTGGGCGGTGGTTCAAACGCGATTGGTATGTTTGCTGACTTCATCGAAGAAGAAAGCGTTCGCCTAATTGGTGTTGAGCCAGCAGGTAAAGGTATCGATACCGACCAACACGGCGCACCGCTTAAACATGGTAAAACGGGTATCTTCTTTGGTATGAAAGCGCCATTGATGCAAGATCCAAACGGCCAAGTAGAAGAGTCTTACTCGGTATCCGCTGGCCTTGATTTCCCTTCAGTAGGTCCACAGCACGCACACCTAAACGCAATTGGCCGTGCAGAATACGACAACGTAACTGACGACGAAGCGCTCGAGGCATTCCAAGAACTGGCTCGCAGCGAAGGGATCATCCCAGCTCTAGAGTCTTCTCACGCTCTAGCTCATGCATTGCGCATGGCTCGTGAGAATCCTGAGAAAGAACAACTATTGGTCGTAAACCTATCTGGTCGTGGTGACAAAGACATCTTCACCGTACACGCCATCCTAGAAGAAAAAGGAGTGATTTAATGAGCCGTTATGAGAAGATGTTTGCGCGTCTAAACGAAAAAAACCAAGGCGCATTTGTACCGTTCGTAACGGTTTGCGATCCAGACGCAGAACAATCTTACAAGATCATGGAAACCCTCGTTGAGTCTGGCGCAGACGCCCTTGAACTTGGTATTCCATTTTCAGATCCGCTTGCAGATGGCCCAACCATCCAAGGCGCTAACATTCGTGCGCTAGATTCAGGCGCTACACCAGATATCTGCTTTGAACAAATTGGTAAGATTCGTGCTAAATACCCAGATCTGCCTATTGGCCTTCTGATGTACGCGAACCTAGTTTACTCACGCGGTGTCGAAAACTTCTACGAGCGCTGTGCAAAAGCAGGCATCGATTCTGTTTTGATTGCAGACGTACCAACCAATGAAAGTGCAGAGTTTGTTGCAGCAGCAGAGAAGTTTGGTATTCACCCAATCTTTATCGCGCCACCTACAGCCAGTGATGAAACGCTTAAACAAGTATCAGAGCTTGGCGGTGGATATACTTATCTACTCTCTCGTGCTGGCGTCACTGGTGCAGAAACCAAAGCAAATATGCCAGTTGGTCACATGTTAGATAGATTAAACCAGTTCGATGCACCACCAGCGCTGCTTGGCTTCGGTATTTCTGAACCAGCACAGGTGAAACAAGCAATAGAGTCTGGCGCAGCAGGGGCCATCTCCGGCTCAGCTGTGGTGAAAATCATTGAAGCGAATGTCGAGCAGCCACAAATTATGCTCGATAAACTTGGTGATTTTGTGTCAGCGATGAAAGCTGCCACTCAGAAATAATTTCCATTTGATGTAACGCTATAGCGCCCGCTTAACATTCTGTTTAGCGGGCATTTTCTTGTATGGCGTTTATACCATATCATTTTTTATTCAACGCCCGCATTTTCCAAACCAATCTAAAGCAGAGCAATCAAAGAGTGATAAACTTTGCCACTTAACCAGCACAAATAATAACTAGAGCAGGATGCAGTAAGGTTGCACATGGAAGAAGTCAAAGCATTATTAGCCAAATGTCCTGTATTATCAGGGCTGCCCGAGAAAGGACTTAGTGAAGCAGCACAAATAGCTAAAGTTCGCTGTTTCGACGAAAAAGCACTGATTTGCAATAAAGGGGAACCTCAATCTTCTCTTATTGTCATTGCACAGGGTGCCGTACGAATTAATTCGATGAGTTCAAAAGGCAAAGAAGTCACATTAATGATTTTCGAGGCAGGAGGCTGGTTTGGAGACAATGTTTTTTCTCCCGGCATGCCCCGTATTTTTGGCGCAACCGCGCATTCGGGCGTGACCTTACTGGAACTACCTGGTGATAAGTTTCGCCAATTACTCGCCAAATATCCTCAAAGTTATCCTACGATTCTCGACTTACTTAGCCGCCGCTTATGGTCTGCCATTTCTGTTATCGAAGATGATGCGATTAGAGGAATCGAAGAGCGGATTGCAAGAAGGTTGCTGTTGCTTGCTGAATACCAACACAACCAAGCTATCAATACTCAGCCGTGTGTCGTGAGAGTGACTAGAGAACATATCGCCAACATGATGGGGCTAACTCGTCAAAGTGTTCATAAAGTACTAAAAAACTTAGAGAGTATTGGGATGCTAGAACTGAAATATGGTTCAGTGACCATTACTAATCCAAAACGCTTAGAAGCGCACATAAAACAACTCGAACAATAGAGTAAACAGATAGTTCATGTGTACACGCTAGCGAGAGATTGCCATCTTCTATTCTTGAGTAACGTGCACAACACCACTCGCTCCAGACAAGTGGCGCTGTGACCCGAAGTTCATTGAATTGACTAAGCCACATTCAATTCAGATTTCAATTCACGCTTTAAAATCTTTCCTGTTGCACTCATCGGGAGATGCTCACGAATTTCAACATAACGAGGATATTTAAAAGAGGCTAACTGCTCTTTGCCCCACTTTTGTAATGTTTCCGCGTCAATGTACTCTCCCGGTTTAAGCACAACGTAAGCCTTTATCTCTTCGCCATACTCTTCATTTGGAATCCCTATCACCGCTACCATTGAGATTGCAGGATGAGTCATAAACACTTCTTCAATTTCTCTAGGGTAAACGTTAAATCCACCTCGAATGATCAGATCTTTCATTCTATCGACGATAAATAGATTACCTGAACTGTCAAAACGGCCAACATCACCAGTATGGAACCAGCCATTTTGTAGCGCGGATTCAGTGACTTCCGGGCGGTCAAGGTATCCCTTCATAACATTATGCCCACGCACAACAATCTCACCTTCTTCACCGATCGGTAGCGCATTGCCTTCAATGTCGACAACTTTTACTTCAACGCCTTGAATCGCTTGACCTACCGATCCTGGTATACGTTCCTGATCTAAATGATTAAAACATGCAATAGGACTTGTTTCTGATAACCCGTATCCTTCAAGAATTGGGACATTAAATTGTTCCTCAAAGGATCTAAAGATTTCGGTTGGCAACGGGGCTCCACCGCTGATAGCAACACGTAGTGAGGATGTATCAAATTGGTGCTGGACATGAAGCAAGCCGATATACATCGTTGGCACTCCAGCAAACAACGTCACTTTGTGTTTTTCCATCAGCTCAAGAACATGTTTAGGCTCAAACCTAGGCACTAACACCAAGGTTGCCCCGCCCAAAACACTGGCATTTAAGTGGACGGTTTGACCAAAGGTATGAAATAAAGGCAAAGTTACTAAGTGAATATCATCGGCCTGGCTGCCCATAATGTTTTGTGCCACCAGAGCATTCATTATGATGTTCTGCTGCGTCAGTTCAGCTCCTTTTGGTAAGCCTGTCGTCCCTGATGTATACAAAATAACACAAGTATCATCCGCATTACGCGGTACATAATCTGACAATGGTTCTGCATCCGCTATAAACGCATTGAGAGTTGGCACACCATTCCATTCGTTTTCACTTTGAGATTGAGTCATCACGACCATATTTTCACATATATCAGCCTGCTCAAACGCTTTAACCCCCTCTTTTGCCATTGGCAGTTCTGCTGTCCCTTCAAAACAGAAGTAAAACTTCGCTTTTGAATCTTCTAAGTGATACTTAATTTCTCGCGCTTTCAAAAGCACATTTAATGGGACAGCAACCGCGCCAGCTTTTTGTATCGCATAATAAACAAACGCGAAAAAAGGAATGTTTGGGCATGAGAGCGCAATACGATCGCCCGGAACGACCCCTTTGTTGATTAAAGATGCCGCGATCTTTCCGGTAATCGCATCAAACTGCGCATAAGTTATCTCGACATCACCACATATCAACGCTGTCTTATCTGGTTTACTCGCAGCATTTCTTTGTAATGCAGCAGCAAGATTCATCATAATCGCTTCACCTCTTACTTGTTGATTTTCGTTTTATCGGCTCGGGAGCATTAGCAGAGAGAGCACTCCCCTACACTAAAATGTTGGCACTTAATATTTGTCTCGCCCATTTCTGATTAACATTATGTTTACAATGCAATCAAAACTAAGAATGTAAAACAATTAACATTTCACAAAGCTAATTGGTAAAAGTGTGAGCTTGAAAGAACTTAATTGTTATAAATATCAATCCAAGTCACGCAAGACGCAGACTACGCTCGCAAACACAAAACTCATCTCAGTTAACAAAAAATAAACAAGAAAAAGAAATAAACAAAAACAATTACACGGCTAATATGCATAACAAAAATCAATAGCAAACGTTTGCTATTGAACAAAACTTTATCGTTCGTCAATAAAATATCGATTAATCCATCAATAATACCTTGCTGCATATTGCCAATTGTAAACGATAAGTGTAAAAAGCAAGGCGAGATAATTATCCATAAAACCATTTATGGTTAGTGGGTAATTTTAGGATTTTACATTTTATTAGCACAGAGGTTATGGAAGTGTTAAAAGAAAAGAGTTTGCTAAACAACATTGGCGTACAAGTCGTAATCGCCATGATCGTGGGCACAGCCGTTGGTGCCATGATGGGTCATGATGCGACAGTGTTCGCTCCTTTAGGTGCTATCTTTATCAACTTAATCAAAATGTTGGTTATTCCTTTGGTCGCTGTAGCCTTGATTTCTGGCGCAGCTGGTCTTGGGAACAGCCAGTCAGCAGGCAAAGTTGGCATCGTCACTCTAGGTTATTTCGGTTTAACATCCGCCCTAGCCGTTGCGCTTGCACTATTTATGGGTGAAGTATTCCAACCAGGCATGGGGATCGACGTCTCTGGCGTTGAAGGCATGTTCTCAGCAGAATACGCTTCAAAAGGTGAACTACCTACTTTCTGGGCAACCATCACTGGTATGATCCCAACCAACGTTTTCCAATCACTAAATGAAGCAAACATCCTACAGATCCTCGTTTTCTGTATGTTCTTTGGTATTGCAATTTCTAAGCAAGCAAAAGAGCGTCGTGAGCCAATCATTAATGGTGTTAACTGCATCGTTGACGCAATGGTTTGGATGATCAACAAAGTGATGATCATTGCCCCTATCGGCGTGTTCGGTCTGATGGCAGAAGCAGTCGGTACATTCGGTTTTGGCGCACTAATGGTGGTATTCAAACTGTTCGTTGTTTACGTTGCCGCAATCCTAATCTTCGGTTTCGTTGTTTACCCAGCAATGGTGCATATTTTCACCAAGACATCAGCGAAGAAGTTCCTGTCTTCAATGAAAAAACCACAAGCTGTTGCGCTTTCAACGGCCTCTTCTATGGCAACACTGCCTGTCACAATGGACACCTGTGAAAAAGAACTGGGCGTAAAAAATTCAACCGCGTCATTTGTTCTGCCTCTAGGCGCAACGATCAACATGTCAGGTAATGCGATTTACTATGGCTTGGTTGCTATCTTCTTTGCTCAACTGTTCAATATCGATCTAGGTATGGGCGCTTACATTGCAATTATCGTAACGTCTACATTGGGGGCGGTTGGTCAAGCGGGTGTTCCTGGTCCTTCTTTCCTAGTGGTTGCCGTGCTTCTTGCCGCTGGCATTCCAATCGAAGGTTTACCACTGCTATTCGCTCTTGACCGTATTTTCGATATGATTCGTACAGCACTAAACATCACTGGTGATGCAGCATGTGCAGTTATCGTTGATGCGCTAATAGAAGAGGAAGCGGCAGAAGCTGAGCTTAAAAAGCAAGAAGCTTAGTCCTTTCTCGAATGAACTAAAAACCGCTCACTATGAGCGGTTTTTTTGTCTTTTCTTGCATTACGTAACTATATAAATAGAAACCAATAGCATAAATTTATCAAAATGATATAAACCATTACAAAATATAAAAAACGTCAGAACTAGGTTATATCATGAGTCTTAAGCTGTCTTTGGAGCCCCTCGCCAGTACAGATTTGCCGATCGAGTCAAAACAACAGGCGCTGGTTGACACGGTTCTTCTTACTCTTACACCGCAAGAAAGGTCTTCTCTTTTTCAACAAGTTGCTTTGTATAGAATAAAGCTTCTTAAATCCCTCTTTCCTAAATACGCATCTAAGAGTCTGTCCGTACTGTTTGAATTAATAGATTATCGAGATTTAGTACAGCAGTATCCAACGCCTTTCTCCGAAGAGGCGCTCTTAATTGAACAAATTGCCGCAGATTGTTACCCGCATTGGATGGTTTTCTGGTGTGAATGTGAGATTGCTGCGATCAAGCAAAAATCTCTGTTAAACGATCAATCAAAAAACCAACTAGAACTTCCGCTCAAAGACGAAGTCTACTACGGAGTGGTAATTGATAAGATCGAAGAATCCCAGCTTATGGTGTGCACACCAAACCATCCGCACATTATGACTATCAGCGATGCTGTGGCGTTAACTAACCTTGAACTTTTTATCAAAGGTAATAAATGGTTTGAGATGCTACCTCTCCTATCCATGTCGCAAACTGGAAAACACTTTCTTTTACTCAAACGATCAGGCTTTGAAAAAACCAAAGTGCTTGTTTCTTCGATGCTCATTCAGGATTGGGAGACTCGGGACTCTTGGCTAAGCTATACACCACAATTTAGCAATTCAAAGTGGAACTATTGCTTCCCTAACTCAGCCTTTTCGAACCTAAAACGCTTGGGAATTATAGAATCAACCAGCTCTTCAAAGATTCAGTCTATCGAAGAGTTTGACAACATAGTGAAAACAGCACTAATAAATAAGCATAAGGTTTGTGAAATCCTTAGATTAGCAGTCACTGGAAATACACGGCAGAAACTTTATTATATATATCTTACTCAAAAAAAACTCACTCAATTATTGCATGAACTTGGATATAAAATTAGTTTTACAGTTATAGACCAACCATTTATCCTCGATTTTTACTCTAACATCAAAGAGGAAGGATACTACAACTTAGGATTTTGTGATTTAAATAATGATCATATTTTAACTTATCGTGGTTTATGGAATATAAACATATTGAAAGACGAGTTTAATAAAATATCTTTTTTTGATTATATTAGATTAGTTAAGAAGGTAAAAGGATAAAAAGAGATGCAAATTTCCAAATTACCAACAATTCTAATATTGTACCCAAAAGCAACCGCACTCCTTTTAATAGTTTTACTGGTATTTATTTGGTTGATTTATTATTGCATCCAGTTGACAAACAAAGAAGAAAAGATATTAGGCACCTACCATTTCTCGTACATTGCTTATTCTGCCTGCATTATTGGGTGGATTATCAGTAATGCTTATTTTCATACCAACTTTCTCCCAAAACTAGGGGCTGATTTCGGTATCGTTATGGCACGAGTAGCCAACATTACCTCTTCATTAGCCTTCTGTTTCGCCTATTACTTTTCATGCCAACTGTCTGCCGAGCAGAGGAAAAGCAATATATACCTATGGCAAAGGTGGCTCATAACCATTGTTGTTTTTTATTCCATATCAGTGAACATAACGCCTGGACTAACCGTAGAGAACATTAGCATAATCAACACCAGCCAATTCATAATTGAGTTTGGAAACCAAACGCCATACTTTTTTTTCACTATGTTTTGTTTGATGATTCTTTGTTTAGGTAATCTTATTACCATGCGTAAATATAGCAATCGTCTAGCTCTAGCAAAAACAAGTTACATGATCGCTGGGATATTAGTGTACATGTTATCCACAGTCGTCATACAAATAGGCATTACTTACTTCCTAAAGGATTTCTCGTTAACTTGGCTTCCTCCGGCATTATCAGTGAGCGAAATGTTATTTGTTGGCTATGCATTGTTAACATCACGATTTTACAGTATAAAATACCTTGCCTATTTGATATTAAGCGCTCTTTTCGCCTGTATGCTTCTGACTATTCCTCTTGGGATAATATTTATTCCACTCTCTGATAATGTACAGTGGTTAGTTGCAATACCTATATGTGCTTTAATTGGGATGACTTGGAGAGTCTTATATGAAAAAGTAGGTTATTGTACAGCACTTTTAATTTATGGTACCAAAAAAACGCCTGTACAAAAAATATTGGAATTAGAAAAGGATTTTAAAATATCTATCGACGATGCAATGCGTCGCCTTGGTACACTACTACAAATCCCAGATGACAAATTACGCTTGGTCACAAGTAACTATAACGAGGCGTTTTACGAGAGATATCTGTCATCGAACAGAACAGTATTAATTTTGGATGAACTATCACAGGAATTAGAACACAAAATATCGGTCAAAAACTCTATAAAAGTGCTCTACGATAGAATGAGTTCTAATGATACCGCTCTTGTTATGCCATTATTTGGTCATTGCAAATCCGTTAGCCACTTTTTAGTCTCGCCTCACAAACTTAACAATCAAATGTTCTGTAATGAAGAAATCTCAGCACTACAGACCTTATTGACCCGTATACAAAGCTCAATAGAAGCAGATCGGCGTATAAGACAGAGTCATGCGTTGGCGAATTCAATTGCCCATGAAATGCGTAACCCTCTCGCTCAAGTGCAATTACAACTTGAAACCTTAAAACAGCATATTGAATCAAACGCTTCACTTGATACGTTAAAGAGAGAGATTGATAAAGGAGAAGCAGCGATTCAACGCGGTCGCCAATTGATCGACATCATTTTGCGAGAAGTCAGCGACAGCTCACCTGAGCATGAGCATTTAGACATTACTTCAATACATAAGGCCGTCGATCAAGCGGTCAGCCGTTATGGCTTTGAAAACGATCAAATAATCGAAAGAATCAACCTGCCCCAAGAGCACGATTTTGTCGTGAAATTAAACGAGACTCTGTTTAACTTTGTCATTTTCAATTTAATTCGCAATGCTATCTACTATTTTGATTCTTATCCCGATAGTCAAATTGAGATTCGTACTCAAACAGGGGCCTATGAAAACGTTCTGATCTTCCGAGATAGTGGTCCTGGCATTGATAGCAGTATTTTACACAAGATATTTGACGAATTTTTCTCGTACCAGAAAAGTGGCGGCAGCGGCCTTGGCTTAGGCTACTGTCAACGCGTTATGCGCTCTTTTGGCGGACGAATTGAGTGCCAGTCTGAATTAGGCGAATTTACAGAGTTCTACTTGTATTTCCCGGTCGTCCCAAACGCCCCCAAGCCAGAGACGTTGAGAGCACCGGACTTCAATGGCTGGAAAGTAAATGCACCACATTCTGAACCTCGCACAACCCAACACGTACAAGTAACCAACGATGCACCAACAGTGCTCATTGTTGATGACAAAGAGGTGCAGCGTACTTTGGTTCAAATGTACTTAAAGAGGCTGGGAGTCAACAGCTTACAAGCAAATAATGGCGCTTCTGCGGTGGAGCTATTTCAGTCGCACAAGATTGATTTGGTGCTTATGGATGTACAGATGCCAGTGATGAATGGATTTGACGCAAGCCAACGAATTAAACAAATTGCGTCTTCCGTTCCGATCATCGCACTATCTGGAGAGTCTGGAGCCAAAGAGCTGGAGCTCATTGCGAAACTCATGGATGACAGACTTGAAAAGCCAACCACATTAAATGCGCTCCAAACCGTCATCAAGCGCTGGTTGCAACATGAGAGTTTTGCTACTTCCAACACTTTCTAATTTGCGAAGATAAAACTGGCACTAGATGTGCATTACTGAAGTAAATCGAATTATCCAGAGGGTCAAGCAAGCTGCAAATGGTTAGCGGATGAGCTTGATAAGGAGATCGCCATGTTACTTCATCGACACACATACTACGGCTTGATTCATCATGGAATCAAAGCGCTACTACTCGATCGCTTAGGCCACTATACAGAAGAAGAATACCATCAGTATCTGAGCCTAATGACCGGCAAATCCACTTGCTTTACGATGTCTCTCGAAGAGCTTGAAGCAACCGTTGATAATCTGTTACGTGAAGGCTATTTAGAAGATGTCAAAACGCTTATTTCTCAATATCAACGTGTTGCTTAAATCTTAAATTCTATCAACTCAATTGCCGCTCTATCGCGGCAATTTTTATGCCTTCGATTTACTACTTCATCTTTGCGAAATGTTGCTTGTTGTATCATTCAGTCAGGGGATTACTTCTCTTACCTCTAACCTTGACGGTATTCACATCTTGTCAGATTCCGTTAGACTGTCTTCAATTCACTAATTAGGTAGATTTTGCCACCATGAAGCAAATCCTAGATTTTATCCCACTCATCGTCTTCTTCGCTTTGTACAAGATGTACGACATCTACGCAGCAACAGGAGCGCTGATCGTTGCAACGGCAATTCAGCTTGTCGTCACCTATGCTCTGTATAAAAAAGTCGAGAAAATGCAGCTAATTACGTTCGTTATCGTGACGATATTTGGCAGCATGACCCTTTTCTTCCACGACGACAATTTCATAAAATGGAAAGTCACCATCATTTATGTGATTCTAGCTATCGGTTTAGCAGCGAGTCACGTAATGGGGAAATCGGCCATTAAAGGCATGTTGGGCAAAGAAATTTCACTACCTGATGCTATTTGGGCGAAGATCAACTGGGCTTGGGTCGGCTTCTTCTCATTCTTTGCTGGTCTGAACATTTATATCGCTTACGAGCTACCACTGGATGTTTGGGTCAACTTCAAAGTATTCGGAATGTTGATTGCGACATTTGCCTACATGATTGCGACTGGCTTCTACATTTACAAACACATGCCAAAAGAACAAAAAAAATAACTCATCCGATGTGTCGACTGATGATTAAAAACTCAGTTTTGCTATAATCCGCGCACTTTGCAGCGACCTTCGGGTCGCTGTTTTGCTCCATGTATCACTAAACCGATCAAACGGCATACCGGAATCAGACCATTCTTGCTGCTGTAAACCAACTTTCTCTGGTCCGGTGTCTGCGTTTTTTTTAAGGACCTTTGGTTCTAGGTATTTACTATGTTGGCGCTTAGTTTGAGCGCCTTTAAGATTTAGGATGTCACAATGAGTCAAGAAATTAGCTCTCCGAGAGGTCAACTGCTGCTTCGTACCCTTGCAATGCCTGCCGATACTAATGCCAATGGCGATATTTTTGGTGGTTGGATTATGTCTCAGCTCGACCTAGCAGGTGCGATTCTGGCCAAAGAGATCTCTTCTGGTCGCGTTGTTACCGTTTCAGTGTCCAGCATTACCTTCAAGAAGCCTGTAGGTGTTGGCGATGTCGTTTGCTGCTATGGCGAATGCACTAAGATTGGTCGCACCTCAATGAGTGTCGATCTGGAAGTATGGGTCAAGCCGGTAAAAGCACACGGTGTCGGCGAGCGCTTCATGGTTTGTGATGCGACTTTCAACTACGTAGCCATTGACAGTGAAGGCAAACCACGCCCTGTTCAGAATTAGTCAACCTACAGCGCTAACTGTTAGAAAGGATCTCACATTTTCTGTTGTTCACTTGTGAGAGACACAAAAAAGGCGTTAAATTAACACTTTACCCTACCAATTAAGGAACTATGCTATGTGGTATGTCATCTTTTCTCAGGACGTCGAGAACTCTCTGGAAAAACGCATGAGCGTTCGCCCGCAACACTTGGAGCGCTTACAAAAGCTTCAAGACGAAGGTCGCCTTCTTACTGCTGGCCCTATGCCTGCGATAGACTCTGACAACCCAGGAGAAGCTGGATTTACGGGCTCGACTGTCATCGCTGAGTTCGCCTCTCTAGAAGACGCTAAAGCGTGGGCAGAAGCCGATCCTTACGTAGCGGCTGGTGTTTACGATAATGTCATCGTGAAACCGTTCAAAAAAGTGTTTTAATTTATGAAAAAATTACTGTGTCTTTTCTTGGCATTTGGTGCGTTAGCGGGCTGTTCATCTACTGATGATAATCAACGCCAGCTTGAGCTATTGGCATCAAACCGAGCGGGAGTCTTGTCCGCAGGCCTCCCTTTGGAATACGGTCCACTGCAGATAATGCGTGTCTCATCCAACAAAAATGTTGTTGAGATGATGATGATTTATAACGATGACGCACTCGGTGCAAAGCCGTTAAATCAAGTACTGAATACCAGTATCTACACCTATTGCAGTAACCCGGAAATTCGTAAGCAAATTGATATGGGCTTAATGTACCGTATTAAAGTGCGTAACTCTCGCGGTCAGTTGATGGCAGATGAGTTGGTTTCCGCGCAAACTTGTACTCAAATGAAATAGTCACAGTGACTGCGTTGTTTTCGATACGAGCAATTCATCCGCTATTGCGGGATAGTATAACGACGAAAATGAACGGCTAAGAATAGAAAAACGGAGACAACGGTCTCCGTTTTTATTTGCTAAAAAGGTGCCTTACGCCAGCTCAGCACGAAGTTTCTTCGCCGCTGACACGAGGTTCGCCAATGCCGCTTCTGTCTCTGCCCAGTTACGTGTTTTCAGACCACAGTCTGGGTTCACCCACAAACGTTGTACCGGAATCTTTTCTGCCGCTTTCTTTATTAGGCCTTCAATCCACTCTTCCGTCGGAATGTTTGGTGAGTGAATGTCATAAACACCTGGACCGATTTCATTCGGGTAATTGAACTCTTCAAACGCTTTAAGCAGTTCCATATTTGAGCGTGATGTTTCAATGGTAATCACATCTGCATCGAGCGCCGCGACTGAATCAATGATTTCATTGAACTCGCTGTAACACATGTGAGTGTGAATCTGAGTTTCTGGTTTTGCACTCGCTGCCGAGATCTTAAATACATCCACCGCCCATTCTAAATACGCTTTGTGATCGCGCTTTTTCAACGGCAGACCTTCACGAATCGCAGGCTCATCGATTTGAATGATATTGATGCCTGCATCTTGCAGATCAGAAACCTCATCACGCAGTGCCAGTGCCAGTTGCTGGGCGATTTCTTGACGTGTGATGTCTTCACGCGGGAATGTCCAACATAAAATCGTTACCGGGCCCGTCAGCATACCTTTCATCTGCTTGCTGGTTAGCGATTGTGCGTACGTCGACCATTCCACCGTAATCGGCTTTTCACGCTCAATGTCGGCAACCACAATGGCTGGTTTCACACAGCGAGAGCCATAACTCTGTACCCAACCAAATTTCGTCGTTTGGAAGCCCGCCAAGTTCTCCGCGAAGTATTCTACCATGTCGTTACGCTCAGCTTCACCATGCACAAGCACATCTAGGTCAAGGGCTTCTTGGCGTTTTACGGCATCCGCAATATGTCCTTTTAGTGCTTGGATATAGTCGGACTCAGATAACTGGCCAGTGCGATAAGCGCTGCGCTGAACACGAATTTCACCCGTTTGAGGGAAAGAACCGATGGTCGTGGTTGGCAACAGAGGCAAGCCCAATACTTCAGCTTGATGCGCAGCACGCTCCGCGTAAGGTGCGCTGCGCTCGGCAAGTGACGCAGTAATACTGTTTAAACGTGCTTGAACTTGTGGCTTATTCACATGCGTTGCCGTTTTACGTGCTTTGATTGGCTGGCTGTGGGTATCACAAGCGAGAATCGCATCTTGATCACCATCGAGTGCGCGGCCAAGCAAGGCGACTTCTGTTACTTTTTGTTTTGCGAACGCAAACCAGCTTTTCACTTCCTCACTGAGTTCTGTTTCCAGTTCCAGATCAACCGGGCTATGTAGCAAAGAGCATGAGCTCGCAACCCAAAGGTTGTCGCCCAGTTTTTCTTTTACTGGCTGTAGACGTTCAAGTTGCGCACTCAAATCCGAGCGCCACACGTTACGACCGTTGACCACGCCAGCAGACAGCACCCACCCCTCCGGTAGTTTGGCAACCACGTCGTCAAGCTGCTGAGGCGCGGCAGATAAATCGATATGTAAACCATCCACTGGTAGCTTTACAATTTTGTCTAGCGTATCGCTTATAGAGTCAAAGTACGTCGTTAGCAGCACTTTTACATCGCTTCGAATCACTTGGTACGCTAGCTTGAACGCATCAGCCCACTTACTTTCAAGCTCTAGTGACAAAATTGGCTCATCAATCTGAACCCACTCAACACCTTGACTCGCGAGCTTTGCCAAAATAGCTTGGTAAGCCGTAAGCAATCGTGGCAGTAGCGTCAGGCGATCGAACCCTTCTTCTACCTCTTTACCTAAGTAAAGATAACTGACTGGGCCAAGCAAAACTGGCTTCACTTTATGCCCAGCTTGGGTTGCTTCGTTGACTTCTTCAAACAGTTGAGGCCAGCTCACTTCAAATGTATCGTCCTTGCTAAATTCAGGTACGATGTAGTGGTAGTTTGTGTTGAACCATTTAGTCATATCCGATGCTGCAGCGCCCGCACAGCCGCAACCCGCTTGAGATTGACCGCGACCCACTTTGAATAGCGTATCCAAATCAGGGAAACCGTCTGCGTGACGTTTTGGCACGTGACCCAGTAACAACGTGGTCGTCAGTACATGATCGTACCAAGCGAAATCGCCAGCGATGGTAAAACTCAAGCCAGCATCTGTTTGTGTTTGCCAGTTTTTAGCGCGCAGATCTGCCCCAACCTTTTTAAGCTCTGCTTGATCAATTTCTCCGCGCCAGTATTTTTCCTGAGCGAATTTTAATTCTCGTTTTTCACCGATGCGTGGATAACCTAGTACGTGCGTTGTTGTAGCCATGTCCCTATTCCTTTTTCAATCTTGTTCAATTTGTTTAAGTCAGAGCATCTTTCGTCATGAAAGATGTCTGGATGGCTAAACTATCACTCTCATCTGCGGTTTGAACAACGTCCATTTATTCAACTTGTTTATTAAAAAAATTCATCATGAGGCGACATGATTCGCAAATAAACACAACAAATAGACGTCTAGACGTTTACATATCCATTTTTTGTCGTTAAGTTATTTATACGATTGCTATTCTGTTCATAGCGAGCAACAAAGGATGAAAGGAATTCATGATAGAGCTAAAACATTTGCGGACACTCACTTCGCTTCGAGACACCGGCTCTCTAACCGCGACCGCGACCGCGTTGCATCTCACTCAATCGGCCTTGTCTCACCAGATCAAAGATTTAGAGGCACGGATTGGGGGACAATTATTCCTTAGAAAAACTCGTCCGGTAAAGTTCACTTCAGAGGGAGAAATCCTATTGCGTCTTGCAGAAGATATTCTTCCCAAACTCGCAAGAGCAGAAAATGATTTGGCAAGCTTGAAAGAAGACGTCAATGGTCGGTTGCATATGGCGATTGAATGTCACTCATGTTTCCAATGGCTCATGCCTGCTCTTAGGGAATATCAACTTGCCTGGCCTAGCGTAACACTGGATTTTTCATCAGGTTTTGGCTTTGAACCACTTCCTGCACTGTTAGCTGGCGAGTTGGATCTCGTTATCACGTCAGATATTCAACCTCGTTCTGAAGTGCATTATGAACCTTTATTCGACTTTGAAATGCGCTTAATTACCGCGACCAACCACCCACTGGCGGAAAAAGAAGTTATTGATCCGCAAGATCTCGCAGATCAAACCATGCTCTCTTATCCGGTTCAAAAACAAAGGCTAGACGTCGTAAAACACTTCTTGCAGCCAGCGGGTGTAGAGCCCGCCAAATGGAAGCAAGCCGACAATACTCTGATGTTAGTGCAAATGGTCTCCGCAGGATTAGGGGTTGCAGCACTGCCAAATTGGGCGATTTCTGAATTTTCTCGCCAAGGGCTTATTACCAGTAAACCTTTTGGCCAAGGCTTATGGCGTCGCTTATTTGCTGCAACGCGTCACTCAGAGAAAGATAAACGTTACTTACAAGCCTTTTTCGCAACCGCAAGGCTACAATGTAAAAGCCACCTTGACGGAATCAAGATGGCTTAGGGATATGGATTAAGAAGGTTTAGCGTTGATATGCTTTAAATTGGTTGGTCAATGGATCGTACTGATAACCAAGCATATCAAGCTTGCCTACTACGGACTCTACATCCACTTCATACACCGATACTAACTCGTCAAAACTGTCGCACTCTAAACGTAGCTTTTCATTGACGATACCTAGCAAAATAATGCTATCCAAATTACCTACATTGCTTAAATCCATCGCGACTCTCCTCTTCGACAAGGTATATAAACAAGCGTAGACGTAATCACGTGAATTTAAAGTGAGCGCGATCCAAAACGTGAGTGCCTTATACTCAAGCAACCTAGAAAGGACTTGAGTACAAGCAGTATTGATCTGTTTCTCGACTCGAGATTAAGCCGCCAGAGAGAATAAACCTTGTAGGCTCGTCATTGACGCGAGCGCGAGCAACAGGGCGACGCTCAGTTGAACCTTTTCCGGTTTTTTATGTGTGAAGATATGCCAACACCAAACAATGATTGAAGAAATTAGCATGGCTAAAGACAACAAAATTGGTTGTGTTGCGGCGCTCAATGTCGCTTCATTTAACTGGTAAGAAGCAAATAGAGTTGCGATTACCAGCAGCATTCCAGACACAATGCCCGTAACTGGCAAAATGCGGTGAAATGCCTGCAATCTGCTACGAGCGATAGTCAGAAGCAATTGAGAAAATGACGCCCCAAGGAAAAATATCATTATTGCCATCGCAATAGACGCAGGCCAGCTTGGCTGTTCAAATGCTTGAATACTTACATACGCAAAAGCCAAACCATTCGCTAAATGCATCGCCCAAAGAGGGCCTTTTTCACGCGTTTTCTTGGTTTGAACCTGGGAGTAGAAATAGAAAATAGCGAACACGATCATAAATGCTTCAATGCGAAGAGAAGCAACCGCAAGCCACAATAACGCCACTGCTGGCAACATTTTATGAAGACGGCCTCTCTGACCCGGACAAATATCGCCCTTGATGAGAAGCAAAGTCAGTAGCGCTTGCGCGCCAAATAGCATCGGAGGAAAAGTAACCAGCAATTGTTGAATCATGTTAAATGCACGCTCAAAAGTCATTTTGGGGTGGCGATAATAGCAAATCACCTATCGTCAAACCACCGAAAGTCTATCCCCAAATTTACTAGAACAGCGAGACTTTTATTCAACAAGAAGCGAGATACTTCAACGCATCTTCTTGAGTTAACACGCCTCTGTATTCTTCTTTTTCATCACATAAAACCCACGGGAAGCGAATGCCTGTTTTGATTAGCTCTCGAATAGCAGCGACAGATAAGTGCGCATTGACGAGCACAAACTCCGTGCTCATTATCTGGTTCACCGGGCGTTTCCAAATCCAATTTTCTCGCTCAGTCTCTAATTCTGTCCCCATGGAAGGCGTTAGGTGTAAGTTAACTTGCTCTTTGGTAACTAAGCCAACACAGCGCTTTTCGTTAATGACAACCAACGGCGAACTTGGACTTAAATTCATATATTCCACCGCCAACGATAATGGCTCCCCGGGGTCAAGGTGTCTGACCTCTTCATGGCTCAGTGATTGCAATACATCATCTTGTTTTGGTTTAACAGTAACATCCGAAAACAAATGTTCGTAACTTTCCGCTTTCTCCATCAAATCGACAGGCCGAGCACGAGAGAACAAAAAGCCTTGCATGTAATCCACACCTATTTCAGCCAATGTTTGAAGCTCCTGTTCTGACTCCACGCCCTCGGCAACCACTTTTACATTCATTTGCTGAGCAAGATCAGTGACCATTTTGACAATATTATAACTGGTATTGCCATGCTGAATGTTCTTAACGAATTTTCGGTCGATTTTCAGTAAATCAAACTGCCCTTTCTCTAGGTAAGAAAAAGAAGAATACCCTGTACCGAAGTCATCAATCGCAATTTTAATGCCCTCTTTGCGCACTTGCTCTAGCGCTTGCGTATGCTCTTCGTCTTGCTCAAAATACGCTGTTTCCGTCAGCTCAATCGTGACTCGTTTAGGATCGACACCACTGGCTTTAATTAGGTCATGCGAACGCTGAAGAACCTGGAGCGAATCCAATTTAGTATTCAGTGAGCGATTGATGGTTAACCCTATTTCCTCGCCATATATGTCTTGCAAGCGCGGAAAGTGTTTGAGCGCGGCTTGACAAACCTCATCATCCAGAGCCGCAATCAACTCTAAATCTTCAATAACAGTAATCATCTCTTGAGTGCTATAGGCATCACTTTCATGATAAAAGCGCGCTAAGGCCTCGAACTTAACGACTTTACCAGTTCGGCTATCAATTATGGGTTGAAAATGAACATCCACCAGCCCACTGTCGATTTGCGCTTCCAAAAACGCCTCTAAATGCTGGCGTTTGACTAACTCAGAATGAAGCTCACTATTATAAAAATTAAAATAGCCACCTTCTCCAGAAAGTGAGGACAACATCGCCTGGGCTGCATGCGCTAAAGCTTGCTTTGGCCTGTTTGTATCATAGCCGAGGATTGACACACCCGTTTGTCCCTCGACGATAGTGGTATGCATTTTTGTTCCCATTTCATTCCTAAGCTCAGTGAAGAACCCTTTCATCGCAATTTGAATCAAACGTAAAGGACTTATCCATTGACAGTGAGGAGTTTGTAAACAGACAACAAACACATCCCTAGAAAGTTGACCCGCGATACTGGTGTAGCGGCTTCGCATAATAAAATCGGCGAAGCCTAGTTGCTGTTCAAGTAAGCATTTTTCAGAAAAATTAGGTCTGAGAGTCATGACGATATTGAGTTCTTTACTCCCACTTTCGTTCGCCAAATTAGCTAATTGCAGTTCGAACTCTTCTCTAGAAGGTAAAAAAGCTGACCAATCATGTTGTTGTTCACAGCGATTTTTCATCCACAACAAGGAAGCCGAAATGTCAGTAGAGAAGCCGAGATAAAGAATCCGTCCAGAATGAAATGTTAGCCGATAGATACAAAGATGATGCGCCTGATTACTGCCATTTGCAGTTCTACTCAATAAATTACCGTTCCAGTATCCTTCATCATCAATATGTTGCCAGAGTTGGTCGTAAAACGCCTGACTATGGTGAGATGTGCTAAAGATATAGGTTTTAAGTCCAACCAAATCACGGTTTTGATAACCCATTTGCAATTCAAAGGCACGGTTACAACCTAAGATTCGGGTGTCTTCGTCCGCGACTAAAACCCCTACGTTCGGTAAATCAAAAATCGTTTCGAGAATTTTCGCTAACTCTTCGCAGCCAGTGATCGTCAATTGCGGGATGATAGAGCCTTGAACAATACGCTCATTGAGCTTTTCAAAGCTAATTGTGACATGTATTAAGCGAGCTTCATTAAGCATCATGCAACAAGAAAAACGACCTTGCCCACCTAGGAGCTCCACTTCTAAAATTCGTTGTCTTAGTGTTTCCTGTTGCCCCATCAGCATGTGCTCAAACAAATCATCTAAGCAGGTGACTGGCGTATTTAACCCAAAAGCATTTGCCATTCCTAGCTGGTCGCATTCGAACTCGCGAGTATCAATCTTGTAAGACCATTCAATCACTGGAGTCGGATTGGATGTCGGTTGCACTTTTTCATGTGCTATTGTTGTTGAGTCACTCATTCCCTAGCCCCCTTTTTAATTAGCCTCATGCTCAGGGTTCGTAGTCAACGTGCCTCATTCCATTTGGGACCTGCTGATCCTCTTGTAAAATAGATTCTGGCAACGTAAGCCAATCGACTTAGAACCTTTTCAGAGCTTGTTCGGCTTTTTGCATTTTCCTATGCATTAATTTGATTATAGGCGTTGTTTTTAATAAGCACACCATTGCTTATTGGTTGTATTAACATTGCGACATTTTTCACGACTCGACCTATAACCATGAGGCTTTCAAGGTGATATTAGACATAAAATCGCCGATATAGCCTTGATATTTTTGCAAACCAAATAAAACTCGATGAACTAAGCTTGAATAGATGAGTTTGGTATAGATACCTGATCCTCAAATCGCTATAATTCGCGCTCCCTGGAACAGAGAGCAAAATATGACCAATAACATCACTCCTATTCATGAGTACAAAAAATACTGGGCAGAGTGTTTTGGTACGGCACCTTTCTTGCCGACCAGTCGCAAAGAAATGGACGCCCTAGGATGGGATAGCTGTGACATTATCATCGTAACCGGTGATGCTTACGTGGATCACCCAAGCTTTGGTATGGCTATCATTGGCCGTCTGCTAGAAGCACAAGGTTTCCGTGTCGGTATCATTGCTCAACCAGAATGGCAAAACAAAGATGCATTCATGCAGCTTGGTAAGCCAAATCTGTTCTTCGGGATCACTGCGGGTAACATGGACTCCATGATCAACCGTTACACCGCGGATAAAAAACTTCGTCACGATGACGCGTACACCCCCAATAACGAAGGTGGCAAACGCCCAGACCGCGCGACTTTGGTTTACTCTCAACGTTGTCGTGAAGCTTACAAAGAAGTACCTATTGTTTTAGGTGGTATCGAAGCCAGCCTACGCCGTGTTGCACACTACGATTACTGGTCAGATAAAGTTCGCCGTTCGGTACTATTTGATGCAAAAGCAGACATCCTACTTTTCGGTAACGCAGAACGCGCACTTGTAGAAGTAGCGCATCGCATCGCAAATGGCGAAGACATCAGCACCATGACCAATATTCGTGGTACCGCCGTGAACTTGCCAGCCGCGCCAGAAGGCTACACGGTTATCGATTCTTCTCGCATTGAAAAACCTCGTAAAGAAGCGTTCGTACCAAAGAACCCATACGAAGTAGAAACTCAGTGTGAAACTAAAAAAGATGAGCCAGTTGCAAAACCAATCACGATTCGCCCATCACGCCATGATGCTGCAACAACTGCGGTTCGCTTACCTTCGTTTGAAAAGCTAAGAAACGATCGCATTCTTTATGCTCATGCAAGTCGTGTATTGCATTTAGAAACGAACCCGTACTCAGGTCGAGCGTTACTTCAAAGCCATGGTGATCGTGAACTTTGGGTAAACCAAGCCCCAATCCCATTGACGACCGAAGAGATGGATTTTGTGTTTGGCTTGCCTTACGCGCGTGTTCCTCATCCTATGTACGGCAAAGCAAAAATTCCAGCGTATGACATGATCAAAACGTCTGTGAACATCATGCGTGGTTGTTTTGGTGGCTGTTCTTTCTGTTCGATTACCGAGCACGAAGGCCGAATCATTCAAAACCGCTCGAAAGAGTCAATCATTAACGAGATTGAAGAAATTCGCGACAAAGTTCCGGGCTTTACCGGCACAATTTCCGATCTTGGTGGGCCGACTGCAAACATGTACCGTCTGGGCTGTAAAGATCCAAAAGCGGAAGCGAACTGTCGTCGTCCATCCTGTGTATTCCCGGGCATCTGTAACAAGTTAAATACAGACCATAAACACACCATCGACCTATACCGCGAAGCGCGTAAAGTAGAAGGCGTGAAGAAAGTGATGGTCGCATCAGGCGTACGCTATGACCTTGCGATTGAATCACCAGAATACGTGAAAGAGCTCGTGACTCACCACGTAGGTGGTTACTTGAAAATTGCACCGGAACATACAGAGAAAGGCCCTCTTGATCTGATGATGAAACCTGGCATGGGCACGTATGATCGCTTTAAAGAGATGTTCGAGAAGTACAGCGCAGAAGCGGGTAAGAAGCAGTACTTAATCCCTTACTTTATCTCTGCGCACCCAGGCACAGAAGACGAAGACATGCTGAACCTTGCTCTGTGGCTGAAGAAAAACAACTTCGAGTGTGACCAAGTACAAAACTTCTACCCTTCGCCAATGTGTAACGCAACGTCGATGTACTACTCAGAGACAAACCCTCTGAAACGAGTGAAGTATAAAAAACGTGAAGATGTACCTGTAGCAAAAGGTGAGCGTCAACGTCGCCTACATAAAGCGCTGTTGCGTTACCACGATCCAGCAAACTGGCCAATGATCCGTGAAGCCCTAATCAGCATGGGTAAAAAACATCTGATTGGTGACAAACAAGGCTGTCTCGTTCCTGCGGAAGACATTGAAGCACAAACACCTGCACAACGTCGTAAATCTGGTCGTCACGGGGCAAACCGCTTTGCAACCAAACATACCAAAAACCAACCGGGCTTCGGTGGTCATTTGAACAAACGCTCTGAAGGCGGTTCAAAAGATGGTAAACCATCTGGCAACCGTAACGGCTCTAGTCAACGCCCTGCAAGCAACGGCCAACGTCCTAGCGGCAACGGTGCAAACCGCCCGGCAGGTAGCAAGCCGCAAGGTCAAGGTCGCCCACAAGGACAAGGCAAACCAGCTGGTCAACGTAAACCAAAGCGTCGTTAATTCTTTAGCACTTAAATACTAGAAAGGGCTCCAGAGGTAACTCTGGAGCCCTTTTGTTTTGTCGGTTCATTGAGGTATCACTCACAACTCAAACTTTGATTCAATCAATACAAAAAATGGTAAACACCAACCAACTTATTGGAAAAACAAACAATTATTTGATTGAAGAAAAATAATACAAAACTAACTCATTGATTTTTAATTACTTTATTTTGGTGCGATATTTGCGTAATAGAGTAAAACTCTTAAACATGGGCTAACGATGAGTAATCCACTTCCCCCAAAAACTTCTATGTTCTGGTATGACAACAGCTATACCTATGAGGAGGCCGTTCAGGCATTTGAAAGCGATGGTACGCTGAAATCGCTGAATATCGTTCCAACCACGGAATCCGATGATCTTGCTGGCTCCCCCCCAGAGCGCAGTATGTTTTGGGAGGGAGAAACAAAAAAAATCGATCCGCCACCGCCGTCAGAACCAGAACCTCTCAATTTAAAAAACGAGAAAGAACCAACAGAGGCTTTACCGGCACACTTCATCCCTGTTCGCTACGCTATCGATCAGCTAGAAACGGAAGAAACACAATCTTTTGGTTTGCCTGAAGAATGGAAAGGCCAAGGCCCAGCCAAACTCAATACCGTTGGCTACACCCTGCGTCAGCTTCGTGATGGTTGGTTGTATGTCTATGATGCAATCAATAAAAGCCTAGACGAATACGAAATCAAAGGAACGCAATTCACGCTCTACAAGCTGGGAGAGTCGGAAAGCCCAGAATCCGAACAGCGTGGGACACCAGAAGGGGCAAAACCTTTTCTTACTTACGAAGATGGGAGCGTGCTGTCGATTTGTTACTCTGAACACCGTTGGACATGGAACATGTTCATGCGCGTCCTTAACAATCCAAGTAATCATATCGATCGCATGCAGACTGTTGTTCTGTCTGCAAACGAGAATCAGCACAACATTGCACCAATCGATAAGTTAACTCAAGTGGCTGATATTGAATCTTCTGCCGTTGATGATGGGCGTTTTGCGGATTCTGGCATCGCCACCAAAGCAGATGAAGATGGTTCTGTCTTTAAACCTGTTGCTGTCGAAAGTGATTTAACCTCCGCGATTCCAGAAGAAGAGTCGGGTTACTTCATCGCGATAAAAGATTACGCCGCAGACATTCAAGATATGTCTCTGCATTTTGTTGGTGCTGCAAGCCCTTACCGTCTTTTCACTGACCAGTTTTCAAACCAGTGGAACTTGATGCAGACCGCCATGCAATTGTGCATGTTCGGGGCAAGTGACGAGATAGACATGCCAGCTAGCGTTAAGCGTAACAGTGAAGAGCTGTCGTTTTATACCGACATGGCTGAGTATTATGATTCCTCTAACCAACTTGATTTGGCAGAGCAGAACAAAAGCTCAGTTCAATCAGGCTATCCTGCTAAATTTTCCGCTGGAGCGATTGAATCACACCAACATACCCAAAGTGACATTGCCAAAGCGATACAGGACAAATATCGAATTTCTGCGAGCCGATTTGGTAAATACGAACAATGGATAGCGACTGAACGCTGGCGTAAGCAGCTCAACTGGAAGCAAATGCTGAGCGAGATGCAAGAGCTGTCAGAACAAAAAGAAACCATGCTAGCCCAAGTGGTTTCGGTCAAACGCGACTTTATCGCAGTAATGGAGTCCTTAACGCCGCATCATCTTGAAAGAACCTTCGACCTATACAGCGAAGACACACAGTACAGCTTGTATCAACTGCACAAGCAAGCCGTTGAGTCATTTACTTTGGTGATACAAGAAGAGGACCGACAGTGGGCAGAAAGCCAATGGGAGAAACCAACCAGTTTACTTGCTCTCTACACTTCCGGATTTAGTCGTAGTCTCTTTAAACAAGTGGAGAAGTTAATTCCTGAGCAAGTTTCACATCAGTTAGTTGAAGAAAACGTCGCCAAAAATGTTCCAGATACTGAAAGCTCAGACAAACAGTTTATGGACTACGTTTCGGCAGCAAGTAACCGTGTCGGTATGTATGCAAAAGTAATGGACTTTATTTCTAACCCAAATACTGCAGAAACCGAGTTTTTAAAAGACATCGCGAAAGGATTTAAGGAACTAGATATAATCTTCAAAGCCGCAAACAGCGCAATAATGAAGAGTGCACTAAAATTAGGAGTTAGCTTTACTTCTCAAGCTTCACTTCTAATCATGCCCGTTTTCTCAAAGCCTTTAACTCGAAATAGCTTTTAACTCGAAATAGCTTTTATTGGCGAGCAGTGTTCGCTGAACGTTTAGCTACCAATACTGCTGTCAAAATCAATAAAAACTATGCGCAAGGTTTTGGTGATTGGAAGTCTAACCATGATAAAAGAGTGGTTGCCTCAAACCAAAACAAGGCCATTATAGCTGCTTTTAATAAAGGCGATAAAACAGTATCAAAACAACAATATAAACAAGCCTTAAAACAACAACGTCACCTCCAAAAAAGTCTAGCAGTGGCAACATTAGAATACCCACAATACATCGAGTTTCCAGATGACGTACTTGAGGCAACAATTCAAATGCGTAAAGATATATGGGATAACAGATTAAACAACCTTAATAAACTGTTTGAAGATGTGGGTGGTCTAGGCTTCTTAGCTCTGATTTTCAACTGTCTCGCACTTGCTGATGCAATGAACAGCATTCAAGAAACTGGGCTAATGACCCAAGATGATTTCTTGGATATTCAACAAAAGCTGTTTTACACGGCCGGAGCTTGGACGGGTATTCGTACGGGTAAATTATGGGATAAAGTAAGAGGAGATGACAGACTAAGAGTCCATTCTTTCAAAACACTAAAGTCTTTAGTCTCGGGTCAAGTCGATGGCTTTGAAAACTTGGTACTTGATGACTTAAAAGTATTCAATAAATGGCTCGCCATAACAGGCGCATTAGGAGCATTGGCGTCAGGAATTGAAAGCTATCGCTCCTTTCAAATGCTCTCTACGCTATCAGGTAAAGAAAAAGTACTCGAATATATAAATTTCTCAGCGCTGTCAGTATTGACACTTGCAGGTACAGCACAAGCAATAGGGGCAACCGGGCTACTAACAGTTAATTTTACAATGGGTGGTCCTATGATGTTTATAATTGCAGTCGCAACTGTCGTTTATCTTTCTGCAAACTATCTCAAAGATAAAGTAAAAAAAGACGACTATCAAAAGTGGTTAAATAAATTACCGTGGGGGTACGACTCCAACAGAGCGCAATGGAGTAATTCACCAAGCATGCTCAAAAGAGCACAAGAAAACAGTCTATTAGTCCAAAATTCTTTGTTTGAACTAGAGTCCATTATTCAACAACCGATAATATTCCATAAACCTATAGAACGAATTCAGGCTTTTCCTCAATATACTCATCGTGAGTTAGTAGGATTAGAGGTACATATTCAAATACCAAAAATCGTCGCATATGAAGGAATAAATCTGCAAACCAACACTCACGCGTCTGAAGAGGATCTAATGTCAGGCTCTTGGTATATAAATGCCGATTTAGAAACACTTCAACCGATAAAAGAGAGTTCGAAAGATCAAGTGACATACAAATTAGAGTTACCGATCGAAGAAGCGAAACAGTACTTTGCTCTTAAAGTTGGATATGAGTTAAACGAAAACACATCAAATAGTCGTGAGTACTGCTTCCAAAATAGTATAAAACAACGTGCATCCTACGCCGCGATCTCAGACAATGAGAAACAAAACACTATTAAGAAGTCCCTAACGCCTGTCGTTGGTATATTAAGCATACAGGAGTAACCATTGGCATACTTACCGTTTTATTTAACACCTGAAGAGCTTTCTGCTTATCAAGAGGCTCAAGAGCAAGAAGTCAGCTCAGGTAGCAATGTTTTACGTTGGAGTGTTGTAAACGTCGAGATGCCTTCTCGATACATTCACCTCTATTTTACTCTCGTAACCTTGTTTGTCTGTATTGCGATATTTTTTGCCTTAGCAAACTTTGATCAAAACGATGACACCATTTTCTTAGCATGTGTACTTTCATTTTGCGTGGCACTTTTTTATTTCCTAATGAGATGGGGGCTTTTAAAGCAGTACCATTATGTTTTTTCAGAAAAAGGACTTGTTGCAAAGTCTAGTAGTACCATTCCAAAATGGATGAACAATGCGAGTCAAGTAACAGGCTGGGTGGGCGCTACCACATGTATATTAATGGTAATTCTTGTTGGTCCAATGGCTTTAGCTGGTGCAGGTGCTTTTATACTGGTCTCCTTTAAAATGCTAAAACGCCAACCAGATGAAGTCGCCGAAATTAAAGTCGGCGAGCGTGAAGATTGGTTGTTTGCTTACTACAACAAGAAAAGAAAAGTGATTCGCTTCTACCACAAGTATGACGAGTGTTCTAAATGGAACCTAGATAAGCACACCGTCTTCAGAGCTCAAACTCGTGGTTATAGCTACATATTCTTTAAGACTGTTCAAGACTTAGATGCAATGCTAGAAACCCTTTCAAACAAGTACGGCATTGAATGTATTGATTTTCCAGACCATAAAACGTTTTTTGAAGGAAGACCTGAACCTCGAATTGAAGATATCCCTTCTCGCAGTCTTGAATTTCCGGTAGCCGATACCTTTGACCTGAGAGCTCAAAACGCCCCGCTTCCTGAATGGCGACGTATTTACAACGGCAAGTGGCAAACGGAATCTGAAATCGAACGCTTAAAAGCGGCTGATGAACAGCAAGCAACTCCCGCTTCATAGTTTGCAGCAAGCATTAAAAAAAGGCTCCAGAGGTAACTCTGGAGCCTTTTGTTTTGTGAGAAATAAACGTTTTAAGTTGGGTTAAACTCTTTCACTTACTTTATTAAGACAACTTGAACTTACTCAACTCGCCGTGAAGATCACTGGCTTTTACTGTCAGTTCGTTACTGATCGCTACAGAAGATGACATGGTATCCATCACTTCCATCGCCGTATCATTAATCACAACCACATTACGGTTGATCTCTTCCGACACCGAACTTTGCTCTTCTGCCGCTGAAGCGATCTGATTATTCATATCATTAATTACTTCAATAGCTTGGTTGATTTCGGCCAACGCCAACTGCGCTGCTTGTGTTTCTTCTTTGGTATCCACCGCTTGCTTCTGGCTTTGCTCCATCAACACGACGATTGATTGCGTTTCTTGCTCCAAACGAGCCAACATTGCACGAATTTCTTCTGTCGAGCCTTGTGTGCGCGTTGCAAGGTTGCGGACTTCATCGGCTACCACAGCAAAACCACGACCCGCTTCACCAGCACGCGCAGCTTCAATCGCAGCGTTCAGAGCCAGCAAGTTGGTTTGATCGGCAATGCCACCAATCTCACTCAGAATCCCCTGAATCGCCGTGCTTGAAGCCACCAAATTCTGCGTCTGGTGCTGTGCATCATTCACTTGCGAAGCGAGGTTATCCACCGCGCTTGCAGCATTGTCCATACGCGACATGCCATTCGCACTATTGCTTTGAACTTGGCTTGCCGCCGCCGCTGCTTGTACCGCAGAATTTGCCACTTCTTGTGCGGTTGCGCTCATCTCATTAATCGCCGTTGCTAGCGAGTTGACTTCGTTTACTTGAACGTTCAGTTGATCTCTCGAAGCCGCCGCACGAGCTTGTCCTTCACTTGCGTTTTTATCAACTTGGTCTGCCGTCGCCATTACGGTTAAAAGCATTTCCTGAATGCGAGCGAGGAAGGTATTAAACCAGTGCGCCAGTTGGGCGGTTTCGTCCTTACCTTTCACCTCAATGCGGTAAGTTAGGTCGCCCTCGCCTTGTGCTGCGTCTTTAAAACGCTCCACTAAGTTAGTTAACACTTTGCCCAACGAGGTCGCGATCATTGTCATCGCAACAATACCAATCAGAGCCGCAATAATCCCTGCCCACACTCCCTTTTCAAGAGCTTCTGCACTTTGTTCTTCACTCCATCGCTCGTAGTCATCCACGTTCTTTTTAAGGAAGCTACTGGGAACCGACACCATAACGATCCAAGGCGCATCGCTGGTTTCAATTGCAGTAATCGCATACTCATCCCCGCCAAACGTAACAAGGCCTGCGCCTTTTTGTTTCGCAATGGATTGAATACGAGCCCATTGAGACGCCAATTCATGAGAGGCTTTCTTACCCACTTGATCCGCTTGGCTGCTGTTCGCCAGCGTGATGCCTTTCCACGAAGAAATCAGAATACGGCCTTGTCCATCAAATAAGTCGCTCGCGTAATCTTCACTTTGGCTTTGTAACTCGTTCAATGACAAATCAAAACCGAGAGAACCAATGATCTCGCCACGTAACTTGATTGGTTGGCTAATGGTCGTGATCAGTTCTTGTTTGCCGCGAACCGGATACATGTACGGTTCCATCACGAACGTTTTGCCCGTTTCGTAAGGCATCAAGTGCCAATCGTCTTTACGCTCACCGTTGTTGTTTAATTCAGTATTGCTAAAGCTATCCATCGCCACGACATCAAAACTGTTGTGCGAATTTGGCGAAAAGAATGGCGCTAAGTAGCCTTCGCTATTAAAGCCAAGGCTTTTGTCTTGAATCGTTGGCTCAACCCACGATGGCTTTTCCCATACCATGTAACCAGCAAACACAGCTTTGTTCTGAGCTTCTAGCGACGCAATAAACTGTTTAACAATAATGTCTGGCGTCGCGGTCGTCTCTGCGCTTAATTCGATAATTGAACGCGCTTGCTTTAAGTTCGCCAACACGGGCTCTAACTGGTTGGAAATATTCAGCCCTTGCTGAATCGCCGTATTACTCAGGTCGGTCGTGGTGGCTTCGGTCAGTTGAGATTTTACTTTTGTAGTGATTTGTTCATTCACTTGAGTGAACGCATTGGTTGTCATACCCATTGCAATCAATAGAGTGAAGGCCATTGCCCCACCCGCACTGACAGCAATTCGAGTGCGTATACTGTTAAACATGATCGCCTCACAAATTGATTTTTATCTGGCATTAAGCATTGGAAGGATCATGGATTTTAAACAAGTAAAGTTAATGGAAGGCTTTCATTTATGAACAGAGCAAGAACAGAAAATGTAGTTTTATTAATAAAAATAAAATAATGCAGATTTTCGCTTATACATGAAGCCATTGATTTAATTGAATTATCTCAAAAAGGAGAATCTAAGCGTTTGTATTTAAAAGCAATAACCATAATTAAAAAAGGGACTTAAGAGAAGTAAGAACTTTTTCTATGAGTGAGTCAGTAAAAATCAGTAATTACTAACAATGTGCTCAAGGTCACATAAATAATTTAGTATCTTCATGTTTTATATAGAGTTAACAGAATCAAATAATCTACCCCATTTATACATCAAGAGAAATTGATAGATATGAACAAAAGATCGTAGATTTACTTGGATAATAAGACGGTATTCAAGCTAGACATTGAAAACCGACACAAAGGTGAGAAAATCATCGTCGACAACTTTTTCACACCTATAGTGAATAATGTTCGTTAAGATCAACATTCGAATTTATCGAGATTGGATAAGAATAAATGAAGCGTGTACTTTTGGTAGAAGATAATCGTGAAATAGCGGGAATGTTGTTTGATTATTTTGAGTGTGCTGGCATGCAGCTGGATTATGCCGACAACGGTGAGCTAGGCTTAAAACTGGCGATGGATAATGCGTTTGACATCATTTTGCTCGACCTCATGCTGCCGCGCATGGATGGCCTAACACTGTGCAACAAGCTACGCGATGCAGGTAATAACACTCCGGTGTTGATGCTGACAGCACTTGATAGCCGAGACGACATGCTCAAAGGCTTCCAACACGGCGCCGACGACTACCTCACCAAACCGTTTGATCTCGATATTCTTGAAGCACGCATGACTGCATTGATTAAACGCTACCGCGGTACGGTTGCATCAACCAAACTCCAGTATGGCGAAGTGTCTATCGATCAAAAAACGCATCAAGCCTACCGTCAAGATAAGCTGTTGGCGTTGAATCCAACCACGTACACGATTCTAGAAATGCTGGTGAAAAACGCGCCAGAAGTGGTCACACGTGAGGAGATTGCTTTCCGATTATGGCAAGAAGATGAGCCAAATAACGATGTGTTGCGTAGCCATATTTATCAATTGCGTGGGCAGCTCGACAAACCATTCAAAGAGCACGTTTTGAAAACTATTCCAAAAGTCGGCTTCCGATTGGAGCCCGGGGCATGATTCGCCGCTTATTTAACAATACACAAAGCTTAACCGGACGCCTTGAACTCTTCTTCCTTCTAGTGTCGGTTGTGATTGGCTTGCTATGCTTCGCATTGGTTAGCGGAGCGCTATTATGGTCGGAAGATCGCGTCGGTGAACGACGTATTATGATCGATAAAAAAGAGGCGATTGAGCACTTTCGAAACCATCCTGATAGCGGAATCATCAAACTAGATTTACTGACAACGGCATACAACGACATCAATCTCGTCCCTGAGCTCTATCAACCCTTCATTCAAGATAAAAAGTACTTTCTCGCTGAAGTTGCTGACGAACCAGACACTCGCATGATTTACATGAGCACCTACACGCAAGATGGAGAGGAACATCCTATTATTCTGATCTCTCTGATTGATGAGATAGAAATTACATCTAACGAGTTCATGTTTGTTCTCGTTATGGTGCTGGCGGTAGTAACGGCGCTTATCCTAATTTTTGGCAGCCTTTTACTGCGCCTATCGCAACGTTTGATTGAGCCAGTCAGTGCCCTAAAAACGCAACTGGACCGTCATCAAGGTGACACTACACAAAAATTTGTTGTCCCTGAAGGCTCTGCAAATGAATTCCAAACGCTCGCAAATCAGCTTAATGAATATCGACATCAAATCAATCAAGTGATTAAACGTGAACAAGCTTTTGCACGATATGCCAGTCATGAACTGAGAACTCCGCTCACAGTGATGAAAGGTTCAAGCAGCTTGCTAGCAAGAAGCCCAAGTACGTCATTTCAAGAACGTCAGATTGGCCGTATTCAAGATGCCACTTTGCAGATGTCGACCATGGTTGATGCTTTGTTGGGTTTGGTTCGATATGAACGCAACACCGACGACAGCCCCATTCGAACCATCTCAGAGCAAGAGCTTCACAACATCGTTGCTCTTAGCCAAGCGCAAGCCGATGAAAAGTCGTTAGAATTTAATGTTCAGATATTGGGCCATCCGCAAACCAAAGCGACCACTGCAGTGCTTAACATTACGTTGAGTAACTTAATTCGCAACGGCATTGCAGCCACGTCAGCGGGAACGATTCATATCACCATGACCGATACCACACTGTCGGTGAGAGATGAAGGTGAAGGCTTCTCTTCCGTGCCAGATGCCGAAGGCCATGGTTTGGGGCTCATGATTGTGGACGACTTATGCCGACGCTATGGCTGGCAATTCACTATTGATACACATTCTGAGGGTGGATGTGAGGCAGTGATTGACCTTTCGTCAGAGCATCATGAGGCTTGCTCAGAGTAACTTCCTCAGCACTAGATTCAATCAAGAGGTATCTCATTTGCTCAGTATCAAAACGGGCAGTTCGGTACCTCTTTCTGATTCGATTGAATGAAATCTTATGCCGCAATCGCAACTAGTCGTTCGAATGCTTGCGATGCCGATTCCGACGCTTCACACACAGAAAACACATCTTCGATAAAGTACTTCAACGCTCTGGATTCAATGGCTCTGATTGCAGATTGCTGCTCGTCCGACAAATAGCCGTAAATGCTCGCCGCGCCAAAGTCACCGAAGATCATCTCCCCTTGCTCGTTCACCAACGTATTGTGCGCATACAAATCACCGTGACACACCTTGTTATCGTGTAGGTGATTAAATACGTCTACCATCTGCTCAACAATAGAATTCACTTGCTCGACTGTCAGCGTAAATCCTTGTGGGAACATATCTCGGGTGCAGGTTTCCAACGTTGGCGGTAAACCCAAGTTGTAGTAACTGTTTGGAATCAGCTCCATCACCAAAGCAAGCTCTTTACCGTCATCCACTTGCGCAATGGATTTCACTAGGTTGTTGTGATGCCCAGCTTGCAAACACGCTTCAAGTTCATCATGAGGGTAACCGTCACTGGTGACCTCGCCCTTGAACACTTTTACCGCAACTTCACTCGGGAAGTTGCATTGAGCGTCAGTCCAGTTAGCATGAGAAATCACGCCACTTGCCCCTTGGCCGAGAACATGATTAAGCGAGTAACTGTTTGTGGTCACTTTCGGCACACTGTCTAGCGGAGATGGGTGTTTGCAGAATGGATTACCTGCAAAAGCAAACCATGCCAATTTAGGTAGCTTCATCAGCACATCCGGAAAGTGCTCTAGCTGATTCGCAGAGAGACGAATCAGTTCCAAATTAACTAAGTTTTCCATGCTACTTGGCAGTCGTTTAATGCGATTCCCCGCCAGTGCAAGCTTTCTTAAGCGCGGCCTTTCACCCAGACTGTTTGGCAGCGTTTCAATCTCGTTGTCAGTCAGGATCAGCCAACATAACTGACTTGGTAGTGAGGCTTCACTCACCACTTTAATCTTGTTGGTTTTAAATCCAACCATCTCAAGGTTTGGCAGCTTGCCCAATACCTCTGGTAAATGGGTGAACTGATTATTGGAAGCAAAGATGATTTTTAGCTTGGTCAGCTGTTCCAGTTCTTGTGGCAAATCTGACAGCGCGTTGCCGGATAAATCTAACACTTCAAGCGAGTCTGCAAGCTCTAAAATTTCCATAGGGAACTCAGTTAGCCCTTCCGCCAACTTCAGTTGTTTAATTCCTACTAATTGTCCTGTTTTTAATTGTTCTAGAGTCTGCAAAACCAAGCCTTCTGATTGAATGGAAATAAGCTGAGTAGTGTACGTGGCTTGAGGCAGAAAGGCGAGACATGGGGTGGAATAGCATGGAATCAAAGCAACCAAAGGATAGAAGTGAAGCCATTACAATGGTATTACAGCACCGGTGAGTGCGAGTCAAAACATCAGGAACAACCGAAATGGTTGTACTGAAACACAGACTTTTTATCTGGGTTTAATGGCGTTACACTACGCGCCCTTTTTAAATGGCAAAGGTGACACGGTTTATTCCGTCAGCATCGACATGAAACTCTCAGAAAGTCCTATCACCCAACATAGCTTTAATGGGCGCAAATTTTTCCTTAAACGTGACGACATGCTCCACTCCCACTTTTCTGGGAACAAAGCACGTAAGTTTATGACGTTAATGGAAGAGCAAAATCCCGACATCACCACGTTAATAAGCTTTGGCTCCGCTCAATCTAATGCCATGTACTCGCTAGCGGCTCTCGCCCAGATTAAAGGTTGGGCATTTGAGTTTTATGTTCATCACATTCCATCTTGGCTAAAAAGCTCCCCCATCGGAAACTATCGCGGCGCTCTCGATTTGGGTATGAAAATCACCGCCATGCAAGACATCGGTAGCGAACTCCACCCTAGTGAATACATCCACCAGGTACGAAGATTAGATGAGTCGACATTGCTTATTCCAGAAGGTGGACGTTCCCACCTCGCTGAAGCTGGCATCAAACAGTTAGCACGAGAAATTCTTGATTGGACACGATTGAGAGGTAAAGAGCAGTTTACGGTCGCCCTGCCATCAGGCACCGGCACGACGGCTTTATATCTTCATAAACATTTAAGCCCACACGGCATAGAAGTGCTAACTTGCCCTTGCGTAGGCGATGCAGATTACTTAACTGAGCAGTTCAACCAGCTCGGTGAAAACAGCCACCCAACCATTTTAACCATCCGCAACAAACACCATTTTGGTCGCTTGTACGAAGAAGATTACATCACATGGAAAGCACTCTTTGAGCAAACCGACCTCGAATTTGACCTGTTATACGACCCGTATATGTGGCAATGCCTCACCCCTTGGTTGGAAGAGAACACAGATAAAACGGTGATTTACATTCACCAAGGCGGGTTACTTGGCAACGAGTCGATGTTGCCAAGATATCAACGAGAATTTGAATAGCGTGTTCAAATAAAGTTGTTGCTGATTACAATGATTCCACTATTTGATGAGCGCCAGAATTTCTTTGAATTCAGGTGCTCGGCAATCTTCGACCATTTCATACAAACACATTTCTAGCCCAGTGAGCACCACACCGTTAGCGGTTAGCTTCGCAAGAGCGAGCGCTTTATTGGCAGCGGTTCGGGAAGATACACAATCCGTGACTAATTCAACGCGATAACCGGACTGGCGCAGAGAAACCGCGGTTTGATAGACGCAAATGTGGGATTCAATACCGCAAACCAACCAGGTATCAACTTTCGCGTTCTCCACCGCGACCTTAAACGTCGCCTCTTTGCAACCATCAAACGTGTACTTGGTAATAGGTAAATGCGTGCTTTCAAGCACTTCACGAATCGGCTCCGCGGTTGGGCCCAACCTTTCTGGATTCTGTTCTAGCCACAGAATAGGCAAATCTAGTGCTTTGGCACCCTTTACCAGTTTCGTAATATTTTCAATCAGTGCGTCGCTTTCATGCATTAATGTAGCGAGTTTGCCCTGAACATCCACCACAATCAGGCCCGTGTTTCCTTTCGATAACATTTCCATCTCCTATATTGTGTGACCACAAACCATACTCAACAAGTTGAGCAATAATTAATGTATCAGAACCCTTTCATGTTAGAGCAATAAAACCTAGAAAGATGACCTTCGCTCACACATTTTCCCTTAGGTAAGGGTGGTTTAAACTGACTATTTAAATTTCTCTCGAATTAGCTCAATCAAGGCTTTGACTTTATTGGGCAGAAATAAGGCCGAGGGATAAATCAGAGTAAGATGCTGCTTCGGATGCGCAAATTGAGGCAGCACCTCGACCAACAAACCGTCTCTCAGTGCAGGCTTGGAATGAATTTGAGGAATAAACGCGATGCCGTTTCCTGCTATCGCCATCGAGCGCAGCAAGTTGAGGTCATCCGAACGCAACGCCACATGCAGATCTGAATCGAGCAAATCGGCGTTATAACGATTAGTTAAAAGGCGATGTTGCTTAAGATCTTCAACCATTTTTACTGGCGGATGCGATTCTAGATAGGCTTTTGACGCAACAAAGTGACTACGATAAGGCAAAAGACTGAACTGCACATAGCTGTCATCGGTGACTTTGACCACGCTCGGAAGAAGCTGTAAATCAAACGATTGACGCTTGAGATCGACACTCTCTTGATGGTTTTCAATCTCGACCGAAATATCCGGATACCGCGTTGTGTACTCGGTGATGATCGCGTTAAACGCGGCAGAGCTCATCAATGCGGAAGGAATGGCTAAACGCACCTTGCCCGTCAGCTCTTGTTGATATTCATGCATGGCATTTAAACCTTGCTGAATATGGTCAATAGGCTGCCCCACCAACTCAAACAAGCGTTTCCCGTGCTCCGTCAACTCAATGCTGCGTGTTGTGCGGATCAAAAGCTGTACCCCGAGCGATTTCTCTAATTCTTGCAGGCGACGACTCACTTTTGAGCGTTGTAGTTGATTCGCCTCTGCCGCTGCACTTATACCGCCGTGAACCACCGTCTGAGTGAATAGGTAAATATCATCAAAACTAACGTTCATTGTCCTATTTTTAGGTCATTTATGTTCGTATTATCATTCTACTGAATTGTGAGTGACTTCTCTATAATCCGCTATCCAATATGTTTAACGGAACTTGTAATGACGGCTGACCAAAAATTCAAACACTGGATGCGAACTTTGATTGTCCTGTTCATCGTACTATTTTTGTACATTATCATTGCTGACCGCCACGCCCCCTTAACGACCGAAGGACGAGTGCAAGGATACGTTGTCCAAGTCGCGCCCGAGGTATCTGGTAAAGTGACCGACGTTCTCATCGAGAATAACCAGTCCGTTCAAAAAGGCGATGTGTTGTTTACGATTGATGATCGTAAATACAAGATAGCGCTTGAACAGGCGGAGCTGTCTCTGCAATCCGCTTATGAAAAAGAAGCAACGCTGTATTCTCAACGCGAAGCCGCTCTTGCCAATATTGCCCGCGCACAAGCAACATTTGATAATGCACACCGCGAATACAACCGCTTACTGACGCTATCGAAGCAGAAAGTCATCTCTCAATCGACACTCGATAATGCCTTTGCCCAAAATCAGGTATCACGCGCAGCGCTTAAAGCGGAACGACAAAACTTAAAAGTCATTGAGGCGCAATTAGGCGATCAAAAAGGTCAAAGCACCGCCGTTCGAATTGCCAAAAACGGCATCGAAAAGGCGCAACTTGATTTGGCAAATACCGCGGTACTCGCTCCCAGTGATGGTGTCGTGACCAACCTGCAACTAGAAGTTGGCACGATGGCAAACACCAACATGCCATTGCTGACATTTGTACCAACAGGATCACTCTGGGTAGCCGCTGATTTTCGTGAAAAGTCCGTCGCGAACGTAGACAAGACTTTCCACGCCTTGGTCACATTTGATGCCAACCCAGGTTCGGTGTACGACTTTGATTTAGCTAGCCGCGATTACGGTGTAGCAGCCGCACAACAAACGCCTAATGGCGCACTAACCAAAGTGGAAGTGAACAACCGCTGGGTACGTGATGCACAGCGTACACGAGTGAACCTAACCAGCAGCGAAGAGTTACCACCAGCACTGTTTGTCGGATCTCGCGCTACCATTGTTTTGTACCCAGACAACAACATTTTCTGGCAGTTGATGGCGCAAGCACAGATTCACCTAGCAAGCTGGTTCCACTTCATTTACTAGGCGGCGACAATGAAAACCTTACGAATTTGGTTCGGCTGCTCTTTAGGGCTCGCGCTAAGCATGATCTTCGGTTGGTCTTACGGATTTTTTGCCATCATGATGCCGCTGTTTATTTTGGGCAGAATGGACCACTTTAACCTAGCGGCTTTATTGATCGTGTTTTTCTCTGCGGTGTGGACAACCATACAAGCCACATTTTTACTGGAATACTTGCAGTTTCATCCAACATTAATGACCGTAGCCGTTGGAATCATGATGCTGTTTAAGTGCATTGCAATGATGAACCAGAAAACCTATTTGTTTGGTTACATGGGGTTGTTGGTGGGATCAATTGTGTTGAACTTTGCCAGCTATAACTTCATGGATATTGAAGAGTTCAACGTCAACATGTGGGTGATGGCGTTCAGCAATATTTTTGTTTGCGCATTCGCGTATTGGTTGTTCCCTGAGCCAAAATCCTCCGCCGAGCACATTGAGATGTCGACCCCAGTGAAAAGCGATATTGACTACATCAGCCAAGTTGCCATGGGTTGGGTAGTGGCGATGGCGGCATTTATCGTATTCCAAGTAGCAGACTTATATGACTCGCTATCCGCACAAGCTTCCATTTTGATCATCCTAACCCCAATGACTTTAGCGGGCTCGCTCGCCATGGCAAAAATTCGCATCATCGGCACCGCACTAGGCTGCATCGCAGGGATGGCTGTTCAGCTGATATTGGGCAGTTGGTATGGGCATGGGCTACTCTTTTGGCTCGCCTTTACCATTGCCATGGGGCCATTCTGCTTGTGGCTCACCAAGGGGCAAATTAAAGCGGCTATCGCGTTTTCTGCCATGTCTGCCCTATCGGTTCCGCTGACGACCTCATTGGTGCCAGAACAAAAAGACGCGTTCTTTTCGATCTTGTACCGTTTCAGCTCGATTTTCGTCGCGGTTTTGCTCACCGCGATGGTGATGTGGGTAGTGCATCACTGGATACGTGTGATGTTGCTAAAGCATCCTGAGATGAGGAACGTGGAGTTGAATTAAGCCTTGGCCGAGGCTGAAAACGGAAAACAAACTATGCCGCTCACTTTACTGCGAGCGGCATTTTTATTTAAAACGGTCATCCTGAACATCGAGGAACGAGCGTGATTCAGGATCTACCCACCGAGTGCTGTAAAGCTTGGAGGTTATCGCCATTTCCTAGCGAGCTGTAATCAGATTCCTAGTCTCGTTTAAACTCGCTGGAATGACCCTATCTTTAGTTTATAGTGCGGAGCCCAAGTCTTAATATCAACCCACCAACTCTTTACGAATGATCTCCGCTCCCGCACTTAGCGCATTAAGCTTAGCGGTTGATACTTCACGAGACAAAGGCGCCATACCGCAGTTGGTACATGGGTAAAGCTTGTCGGCATCAACGTATTTCAATGCCTCTCGAAGTGTGTTCGCCACTTCTTCTGGCGTTTCAATTTCGTTGGTAGCAACGTCAATCGCACCAACCATCACCTTCTTACCTCGAATCAACTCAAGTAACTCAATAGGCACTCGTGAGTTATGACATTCGAGCGAGATAATATCGATATTCGATTGCTGCAATTTAGGGAATACTTCTTCGTATTGTCGCCATTCAGTGCCTAGCGTTTGCTTCCAATCCGTGTTCGCTTTGATGCCGTAGCCATAGCAGATATGCACCGCCGTTTCACATTTCAGCCCTTCAATCGCACGCTCTAAACATGCAATGCCCCACTCGTTCACATCATCGAAGAACACATTGAACGCAGGCTCATCAAACTGAATGATGTCGACACCTGCCGCTTCAAGCTCTTTCGCTTCTTGATTGAGGATCTTTGCAAATTCCCAAGCCAGCTTTTCACGGCTACCGTAATGATCATCATACAGCGTGTCGATCATCGTCATAGGGCCTGGCAGCGCCCACTTGATAGGTTGCTTAGTTTGCTGACGCAAGAACTTTGCATCTTCAACAAACACGGGCTTTGTGCGGCTTACTGGGCCAACCACCGTCGGAACACTTGCTTCATAGCGGTTGCGAATGGTCACCGTTTTACGGTTTTCAAAATCTACGCCGCTTAAATGCTCAATAAAGGTCGTCACAAAATGTTGGCGAGTTTGCTCGCCATCACTGACGATATCAACGCCTGCCAGCTCTTGTTCTTGCAAAGCGACACGTAGCGCATCGCGTTTGCCATCAATCAGTTCTTCACCTTGCAGTTTCCACGGTGACCAAAGTTTTTCTGGTTCAGCCAGCCAAGAAGGTTTCGGTAAGCTGCCAGCCGTTGAAGTCGGTAATAGTGTTTTCATCGTCATTCCTTTCTAGATTCTCGTTGTCGATTACGCGTAGTTTGCAGACCATTGTTCAAGCACAGATTGATAAGGTTTGATGAAATGCTCCTCGGCAAATTTCCCTTGTTCAATCGCCAGTTGGCTGCGCTCTTCTCGGTCGTAAACGATTTGAGTTAGCGAGTGGTCTAGGTTTTTTAGGTTTGGCTGGTAGCAATTACCGGCAACCGCGTTGGCATTGTAAATCTCTGGTCGGTAAATCTTCTGGAATGTCTCCATCGTGCTAATCGTACTGATAAGCTCTAGGTTTGAATAGTCGTTCAACAAGTCACCGAAGAAGTAGAATGCCAATGGTGCAACACTGTTTGGCGGCATAAAATAGCGCACCTGCAATCCCATCTTTTTGAAGTACTGCTCCGTCAACGAAGATTCGTTCGGCTGATATTCAAAGCCCAAAACAGGATGTTGGTTTTCGGTACGTCGGTATACTTTGTTGTCCGATACGCTCAGACAAATCACAGGCAGCTTTTTGAAATGCTGTTTGTAAGACTCAGAATTAACGAAAGCTTTGAACAGTTTGCCATGCAAATCACCAAAGTTCGCTGGGATGCTGAACTGTGGCTGGTTTTTGTTGTGGTCCAACAGCAAAACGCTAAAGTCGTAATCACGCACGTATGAAGAGAAGTTGTTACCCACAATGCCTTCGAAGCGCTCGTTAGTGTTGTGGTCAACAATGTTAGTTTTGAGCACTTCAATCGTTGGGAAGGCTTCTCCACTGCCTTGGATACCCATATCAACAGAGATGATTTCAAGCTCTACTGAGTAGCGGTCACCTTGCGCGTTATCCCAATATGCCAACGCATTAAAACGATTGTCGATCATTCGGAGTGCATTGCGCAGATTCTCTCGGCGGTAGTTTCCGCGAGCCAGATTAGCAAAGTTGGTAGTAATTCGCGTGTTGTCTGATGGTTGGTAATTCTCATCAAAGCGAATGCTTTTGATAGCAAATGTGAAATCGTTATTCATCGTGAGTTGGTATCCTATTTCCTTAGATAAAGCAGACTTTTCCTAACTCTGTGCATGGGGACATTTTTGTTTTTTGGTTTTCCCAATCGTTAGGTTGCACAGCACTTACGACGAACAGTTCGTACTAAAAATGACGGTCGCAGTGCCTAACACCAGAGCAGTCCTTTTTTTATACTTGCTTCACGAGTTGAGTAATATTGGTATTGTTTCACATTGAACATGAAAGAAATTCATAGTGGGAGTTCCAACCCAGAGGGAACTATCGTAGATACTGTTTTTCATTGACACCAATACACGTAACTTGGCGAGCATATTGCTAATATGTGTAATTAATAAACTGGTAAGGGATTAACAGTACGTAAACCAGTTTTAAGCCTAGAAAACGCATTGTATAAACAAGACGCTACCTGGAATATAGGAAAGCGTAGCTTAAATAGCACTTTTCACACTCCATCATTTATTCAAGCATTCGTTTAATTAAAAGCACCTTACATTTTATATCCTCGGAAAGAGGATTATTTAATTATCTTATTTATTTCTTTTCCTATATTTACCATCTCAAATGTAACGTTTAATTTTTCCGTTTTAAAATAACATATAATCTCATACACGAATATGACAAGTTCATTGACGGACTTTGTCACCCAATCATTACATTAAGCTAGAAAAAAACGACAACAAAACAAACATAAGCCACTGTTTTAATTTAAATTAAATTCAGCAAGCCGTAATGACCACATAACGACACTTTACTTAGTTTGGCATAACAAAAACCTCAGAAACAACATGGTTAATACTTA
>NZ_JAMQWD010000055.1:0-52195 GCF_024744415.1 Vibrio sp. RM-41-2B
TTGATTAATCAATGATAAATAATTTTTCTATAGATACGAAAATGGGACGCTATATTGCGTCCCATTTAACACGATTAAGTAACTGATATGTAATTAAGCTCGCTTCTTGCCTTTGCTCGCTTTGAAACCTTGATGCGGAAAAACGTTGCGAATCCGCTGTTGGATTTTTTTGGGAACGTCCTTGGAAAAGCTCAAACGCATGCCAGTTCGTTGGCTATATACCTTCATTTCACCACTAAACGGATTATGTTCACTAATATCTTGTAAGTTATGTTTGAAAGAAGGTGGTAGATGCCCTTTTACGTTACTGATATGGCCGTTATCAAACTTTACTTTTAGCACTGGTCTATCAACTGCGATCAACCAAAAGATTACGATGGCAGCAATTAAGATTACATATAACATTTGGCACTCCCTATCCTAGCTAGATAGCAATTTACTCAAATCCTCTTTGATCGAGGTAACTTTTTGACTCGCTTTTTCACTTCTCGATGCTTCAGAAAGTAGATATTCAATTGCGTCAGATAATGTACAACCGAGCTCGGTTGCTCTGCTAGAAAGCTTTTCCCAAACTCGATAATCTAAGTCAATGGACTTTTTCTTTGTATGGACTTGCTCTGCATTGAAATGACGCTTCCTTTTCGCTCGGATAGCCTGCTTGAGTTTGTTGTCCAACTCTTCTGACATGTGGTTTTCTATCCAAGCTAATACAAGCGTAGGTTCGTGTTCAAGGCGTTTTAGCTCTGCAACCGCGGCATCTGCTTCACTTGTATCAATATGTCGGGTAATCGCTTCACCATCTTTCCATTTCTTGATGAGATACTTCCATTTCCACCCACACTCTAGATTCTCAAGCTGCTGATATTTCATTTATTCCGACCCATAAACATAACCTAGTGACAGCGTAACCCAGATAATTTACTTGGGCAAATAAAACTCTTAGAAGTATCGATGTTGATCACTCATTTGTCTAAGTATTGTTCATTGAGTGTTGAATGCCGTGAGCGAACCAAATTGGTGCTAGGGTGTTATAGTCCATTTCGTTATAATGTCGGCAAGATTGAATTACGATGAATTTTAATGAACCAACTTAATTGGCAAGACGTAACACCTTCACTTGAGCAGTACGAAGCACTTTTAAAGTCTGCACCTTCGTTACCAAAGAAGTCTTTTACTGATCTTCAACCGAGGATGTCGGCAACGATATCTCGCTTTTCCAAAATGTCGGGATTGACACGCGTGCTACTCATTAACTGCGTCGATAATTCTGTCTATAGAGAGTTCATCAGTAAAGCTCTTCAGAGTCATTCTAACGCTGCGATTGTTTTGTCGGAATCACTTGATGCCAAACGTTTATTTGACCGTTACAGTGTTGATGTAAGTGGTGATATTGCCTTCCAACCTGGCTTGATTTCACAAGCTGACGACGGTTATTTGATTGTACCTGCTAATCTCATTCTGGCTAACCCGGGACTTTGGCCGAATATAAAGTCTGCAATTCAACAAAACCTTATCGAGCCACTGAACCTAAGCCCTACTCGCTTACCTACTTCAGTACCGCCATCTAAAGCTTATGATGTAAAACTGATTGTAACTGGGGAAAGAAGTCAGTTAGCAGAGCTAGAATATATCGACGAGGACTTTTGTTCAGGCTTTGCCATGTATACCGAAGTTGAAGAAGATATTCATTTGTCAGAGCAGAATTTGACAGATTACTTTGGTTTGGTGAACTGGATATGTTCTCAATATCAGCTGCCTCACTTAACGGAATGTGGCTTTAGAAGACTGTTGCTAGCTGGTATGAGATTTACTGAAGATCAACATTATTTGCCGTTAGGTGTAATGTGGCATTCTCAACTTCTAACACTTGCCAGCCAGTTCAGTGATGGCCAAACATTAGATTACGAGTCATTAGATAAAGCGATTGACGACAAGTATTATCGCGAATCCTATCTTCCTCAGCGTGCCGTGTACGATATTTTAGATGGACAAGTCATTATTGAGACAACTGGGGAACAAGTTGGTCAAATCAATGGCCTAACCGTCATCGATATGGCTGGACACCCTGTCAGCTATGGTGAGCCTGCCAGAATATCGTGTGTAATTCACTTTGGTGATGGCGATGTTTCCGATGTTGAGCGCAAAGCTGAGCTTGGAGGCAATCTACATGCGAAAGGCATGATGATTATGCAAGCTTTCTTAAGCTCTGCTCTAAAACTGGATGAACCACTGCCTTACTCTGCCTCGATTGTATTTGAACAGTCTTATAGTGAAGTTGACGGTGACAGCGCATCTCTCGCAGAACTTTGTTGCTTGGTGAGTGCGTTATCTGAATCTCCAATTAATCAACAAGTTGCGGTTACAGGAGCCGTCGATCAGTTTGGTCGAGTGCAAGCAGTCGGTGGCTTGAACGAGAAAATTGAAGGTTTTTATCAGGTTTGTAAACATCAGGGTTTTACGGGAAATCAAGGCGTTGTCATGCCGAAATCAAACCTTAAACACCTTGCATTACATAAAGATGTAATAGAAAGCATTAAAAATGGTGAGTTCCATATTTGGTCCGTCTCTACGGTAGATGAAGCTATTCCGATTGTTATGAATAAACCTTTTAGAGGCGAAGACGAGAGCATTATTGGCAAAATAGCGGAACGTATTGAAAACTTTGAAAGACATGAGCATCCAGAAGGAATTGTGCAGCGCATCAAAAACTGGTTTGTCTAGTACTGATCGGAGTTGTTTAGCGTACACGTGTTCACTAAGATGCAGCTATCAAAAATTGGAGTAATTGATAATGCAAAACAAACGTGATTCTTATAACCGTGACGATCTACTTGCTTCTAGCCAAGGGGAACTGTTTGGGCCTGGTTACCCTCAGCTTCCTGCGCCAAACATGCTAATGATGGATCGTATTACTAAAATGTCTGAGACAGAGGGCGATTTTGGTAAAGGTTTGATCTTGGCGGAATTGGATATTACTCCAGATTTGTGGTTCTTTGATTGCCACTTCCCTGGTGATCCAGTAATGCCTGGCTGCCTTGGCCTTGACGCGATGTGGCAACTTGTTGGCTTCTTCCTTGGCTGGGTTGGCGGTAAAGGTAAAGGTCGCGCTCTAGGTGTTGGTGAAGTGAAGTTTACAGGCCAAATCCTACCGACGGCGAAAAAAGTAACCTACGAAATCCATATGAAACGCGTCGTAAATCGTAAACTAGTAATGGGTTTGGCTGACGGTCGTGTATGCGTAGATGGCAAAGAAATCTACGTTGCGAAAGATTTGAAAGTTGGTTTGTTCCAAGACACTTCAAACTTCTAATCACGACTTTAATCGATTTATAAAGGCTCCTATTTAGGGGCCTTTTTGTTTGCCTAGTCTATAAATGTAGAAAAGGCTCCGTAGAGCCCTTTCGAATCCTTCTTTTTGTATGTGGAGAGTTTATTTGTAGAGACCAGATTGTCTTTCATCTCTGGCATCACGCCAACCACCTAACCAATACGACCGAGCATCAACTTGTTGATATGGGCAAGCCTCTTGAGACCTTCCATTCAACCCAGCTTTATAGCCTTGAGATTGAGCTCGTTCTAGGCGATCACGCTTTTGTCTCTTCATAGTTAATTCCTCATACAGGTCCATTTACTAACGTACAGCTGTTATTGTGAAACTTTGATGGAGTTTTTATGACTCCACTTATAAGAATCGATCAAGTTGAGTGATTTCTCAAGGCATAAAAAAAGCAGAGGCTCAAATGTGTGAGCCTCTGCTTGATTTAAAAATTACTGACGATTTTTGACTATTTTCTACGGAACCCAAACAATCCAAGCATGGTCAAAGCTAACCAACCAAGGCCTGCACCTTGACGCTCTGTTGTCGTTGAGTCAACGCTTCGAGACACAATGTCCTTCTCAGTCGCACCTGCAATAGGCACCAATTTTACAGCTACGATTTGCTCATCAGAACTACATGTCGCATTGTTTGCTGTTGTACTGTAACCGCCAGCACATTTCATCGCGGTACCAGAAATCACACCTGCATCGTTGATATCGGTTGCGTCAAGAATACGGAACTGGTTGTTTTGTTCAGAGTAGTCACCGCCATTAGTCAAACTATCTAGGAACCAAGCTTTTCCATTAAATAGTGTTGAAGCACGTTCACTAGTCTCACCACCTACACTATATGGGTAGATAAAACCGCGCTTACGACGTGGCTTACCATCGTCTTCACGCGTCGTTTCCGCATCAAGTTGTCCGACAATTTCATTGTAAGAGTTGATCCCGCCCATCTTACCGCCCGCACCGCTGAAGAAAATTCCGGTACTTGGGTAAAAAGCGTTAATAGAATCCTTACGAACATCATTTACGATAAAGAGACGATTCGGAGCAGAGCCCGTTGGCATTAAGTATCCGCCCGAACGTTTTGCTTCACCAATAGCAACAAAATTTGAGTTAACATCGGTTAATCGTGAGTTTGTATGAACCGTATCATCGCCCTCACGCTGTCTCGCTCCTACAACAACTTTGTTTTTCCAAGTTGCGTTTTCAACGCTACCTTCTGCCTCTAGGGTTCCGACAAAAACAGTAGCATTCAGATAGTTATCATCACTGTATGTGTTGTAACCCACGCCGTAAACCGTTGTTCCATCTGTGACAAGGTCACGCATGCTTCCTTGAGCCAGTCTTTCTCCGTCTTTAGATGTGCCACTTGGCCAAGCCAACTCACTGACGGTTCCACTTTGATCCCAAATAGCTGCTTTCGATGTGTGGTGAGCGCCATTGGTATTGCTTGCCGTTCGAGATACACTACCAACGGTAAAAATGCCATCGGTTTTCCAAGCGTGGCTTTGCACAACGCTTGCGTCGTTATCACCTGTAACAAAATTTGGTTCAATAGGTGCTACGACTGTATTTCTTGTTTCCAGTGTCGACTGGTTTTCACTGCTGACTTTACTTTGATTACCGACAGCTGCACCATCTTCGGTAAGCTGATTGATAACATTGTTATATTCATTTTTATAAGCAGCAGAATCGCCTTCTACAAATGCTAACGCATTAGAAGTAAAGTCTTTACTACGCTCTTTATTCCATGGGGTCCAGTTTACAGAAGCCCAAGAGTCACAAGTAGAATAGCGAAGCTGGTTATAACAGTAACGTTCAAAACCTTTGAGTTCTTGGATGTAATAAAAGCCCGCGTCCAATCCAAATGGAATTTCCTCACGATAGCTATTTCCATCCACGGCTTGTGTCGCTGAAATAGGTGTTGTGCGAGTTTCCATCGCAAGCTTAAATTGGCCTGGTGTACAGTTTGCTGCTGCATCAAAACAGCCCAAAGCGAAAGGGGAACCTGTTGAAGGATCTGTACCCGCATCACCTTGCTGAATTGCAACGCCGTAAGCCGTTTGGTAGTCACCGTTTGAACCATGATCCTGAGGTGAAACCTCAACCACTTGATACAATGCCGCCTGTGCGTTCATTGTGGTACCAACCATCATCGCAATGGCGGTCAATTTGAATTTATTACTACAATTCATTGAATTCTTAACTATCCTGTTGCATTGCTTCGAGTTCTTCCCATCTCTCGAATGCGATTTCCAACTCCTGCTCTAGTGCAGCAAGCTGTTCCAATACCGGCTGAGTTTGCTCTACAGGTTTAGCAAAGAACTCTGGATCGTTCACTTGCTCCTGAAGGCCCTCGATATCCGACTCTAATTGTTCTAGTTTAGCTGGTAGAGCTTCTAATTCTCTTTGCAGCTTATACGATAACTTCTTCGAGTTGTTCTTAGGTTGAGTTGTTTTGGGAGTTTCCTCAACCACTTTTTCTTTTTTCGCTGGCTTTTCAACCGCTTGACGAACCGCCAATACCTGCTCACGCTGCTGTCTTGCATCGTGATAACCACCAACAAACTCTTCAATCACTCCGTTTCCTTCGAAGATCCAGCTTGTGGTAACGGTATTATCAACAAACTCTCGGTCGTGGCTAACTAAAAGCAATGTGCCCTGATAGTTGGCAAGCATTTCTTCTAAAAGTTCCAACGTTTCGATATCCAAATCGTTGGTTGGTTCATCAAGAATAAGTAAGTTGTTTGGTTTCAACAAGATACGAGCTAGCAGTAATCGGTTTTTCTCACCACCAGAGAGCGCCTTAACCGGGGTTCTTGCGCGCTTAGGTGCAAATAAGAAGTCTTGAAGATAACTCAGCGCATGACGCTGACGTCCCCCAACCATTACTTCTTGTTTCCCATCCGCTAAGTTATCGATCACTGTCTTTTCTGGATCCAAAATCTCTCGGTACTGATCAAAGTACGCGACTTCTAATTTTGTTCCGCAGTGTAAACGACCAGACTGCGCTTCCAATTGCCCTAATAGCAATTTAAGTACCGTACTCTTACCGCAGCCATTTGGTCCGATAAGTGCAATACGGTCACCGCGCATAATGTTAAAGCTAAAGTTGTCGACGATTGTCTTGCCTTCGTAAGCAAAAGATATGTTTTCTGCTTCAAATACAATTTTCCCTGAACGTGAAGCATCATCGATATTAAGGTTAACTTTGCCTTGGACATCCCGGCGATCGCGACGCTCTTCACGAAGTTTCTTCAATGCGCGTACACGACCTTCATTTCGAGTTCGGCGTGCTTTAATGCCCTGCCGAATCCAAACTTCCTCTTGAGCAAGCTTTTTGTCGAATTCAGCATTCTGCATTTCTTCAACGCGGAGCATCTCTTCTTTTTCTTCTAGGTAGTTGTCGTAATCACCAGGGAAAGAAGCTAATTGCCCGCGATCTAAATCAACAATGCGTGTTGCCATTGATTTGATGAACGCACGGTCGTGAGAAATAAAGATGATCGAGCCTTTGAAGTCTTTTAAGAAGTTCTCTAACCATTCGATAGTTGTTACATCAAGATGGTTTGTTGGCTCATCAAGAAGCAATACATCAGGGTCACAAACCAGCGCGCGAGCCAAAGCAGCTTTACGCTGCCAGCCACCGGATAAATCGGTTAGTTTGGTTTCTGGGCTTAGTTTTAAAGCACCAAGTACGTTCTTGACACGGTCATCAAAACGCCAAGCATTAGAATGGTCAAGCTGCTCTTGAACCTTGGCTAAACGGTTGATGTTTTTCTCACTCGGGTCTTGAGCAACAAGATCGAGAAGATCGTGATAGATCTTCAGTTGTTCGCCGATTTCAGCCAAACCGCCAGATACGTATTCGTAAACCGTACCCTCTTGATTACGCGGTGGATCTTGTTCAAGTCGAGAAACAACGACGTCTTGAGTGATTTGAATCTTGCCGTCGTCCAACAAAATGTCGCCGGCAAGCACTTTCATTAACGTGGACTTACCTGCTCCGTTGCGACCCACTAAACAAACGCGTTCGTTTTCTTGAAGAGCGAACTCCGCTTTGTCCAGTAATGGGTGGTCACCAAATGCAAGTTGTGCGTTATGAATGGTAAGTAATGCCATTATTATCCAACCAATGTGTGAGTTGTTCTAAGTCAAACGGCCAGTTCAACTCAGAATCTTGATACTTTAATACGGGTATTGTGACGCCGTAACGAGAAAACAGTGCATCATCGAACGCAATATCAATGATATCTGTTTGCTCGGCCAAACCAATTTGGTCTACTAGAGCAAATGCCATCTCACAAAGATGGCATCCCTCCGTGCTATACAATATCAGCACGTATTAATCCTTTTGTTTATACTACGCGTGCGTTACTAGCCAACAGTTATGAATCTGTTTATTACGCGCAAAATCTAATGGTAACGTTTGAGAAGAAATATTCTGAGCCTTCAAACCAAGTTCAGCCAGCGACTCTTCATCCATCTTGAAGTGGCGCTTGTTATTCGAGAATACGATAGTGCCTTCACTTCTTAGTAAACGTTTAAGATTCTTCATCAGTTTAATGTGGTCACGTTGTACATCGAATGATGTTTCCATACGCTTAGAGTTAGAGAACGTAGGTGGATCAATAAAGATCAAGTCGTACTCACCTTTCGCGTTTTCTAGCCATTGCAAGCAGTCTGCTTGTTCATAGCGATGCTGACGTCCTACACAGCCGTTAAGCTGCATATTGTCTTTCGCCCAGTTCAAGTAGGTATTTGACATATCAATAGTCGTTGTGGAACGAGCGCCACCAACCGCTGCGTGAACCGTCGCACTCCCAGTATATGCAAACAAGTTTAAGAAATCTTTACCTTGCGCCATTTCACCTAAGCGACGACGAGTGATCTTATGATCCAAGAACAAGCCAGTGTCTAGATAGTCATGAAGGTTTACGATCAGCTTCACACCGTACTCGTTTACTTCAAGCGTCTCTGATACCTGACCTAATTTTTGGTATTGGCTGCGACCCTTCTGCTTTTCACGAACTTTAAGTACAACTTTGTTCGCCTCTACACCTGTCACCTGAATCGTTGCACGAATGATATCCGTTAGGCGACGTTTTGCTTTTTCTTCTGGAATGTTTTTTGGCGCAGCATACTCTTGAATTACGATTTGATCGCCGTATACGTCTATCGCCACATTGTATTCAGGAAGATCAGCGTCATAGATTCGGTAGCAATCAAGCTTCTCTTTACGAGCCCACTTGCCAATCTTGCCAATGTTTTTCTTTAAACGATTTGAAAAGTCTGGTGCGATTTGAACATTAGTATCAGCACCCTTCACTTCATCAGCACTGCGCTCTGCAATACTGTAGTTCTTTTGGTGACAAGGTAACGCACCATTATTCAATTTAAATTGTTTATCAGCACGCATACGAAGACAGCTCAGCAGCTCGTCTGAACTCGAGAAGATAGAGGCTTTGCATCCACCAAACTCAGATTTTAGCTGTCCACCAAATGCGGTGTAGAGCGCAATTAGCCCCGGCTCAGTTCCTAGACGTTCACCGTAAGGTGGGTTTGAAACGATAACACCGTGTTCGAATCCTGCAGGACGAGTAATGGTTGCTGCATCACCTTGTGCAAACTCAATCAATTCTTCAACGCCTGCTCTGCGCGCGTTTTCTTGAGCAACTTTTAATACTTTAGGGTCGTTATCGAAGCCAAAAAACTTAGCGTCAACTTTCTTGACACCTCGTCTAGCTTGAACATTAGCCTCTGATTTAATCTCTGCCCAAGTCTCTGGTTCAAAGTCTTCCAACACTTCGAAACCCCATTGCTTTCGCTTAACGCCAGGAGCCATGTTGGCAGCCATCATCGCAGCTTCAATAAGCAAAGTACCAGAACCGCACATTGGATCGAGTAATGGTTGATGCCCATCCCAGCCACAACGCATGATAATCGCAGAAGCAAGCGTTTCACGTAACGGGGCACGACCCGATTCTGGTCGGTAGCCACGTTGATGCAAACCACTGCCTACCATATCGATCCCAAGCAACGCTTTATCTTTATGCAAACGAACGTGGATACGAACATCTGGGCGTTCTTTACTGATGTTGGGACGCGGCAAACCTTTATTTTCAAAGCAATCTACGATGCCATCTTTGACTTTCATCGCACCGTACTGGCTATTTCTGATCTCACGGTTTGTGCCGTTAAAGTCCACAACAAAACGTTTAGAGCTATGAAATTGGTTAACCCAGTTAATAGCAGATGTAGATAAATACAAGTCCATGTCGTTGTTACACGTGAACTCAGATAAAACACGTACAAATCGAGACGCTAAACGGCTCCACAAACAACAGCGATAAACCTGTTCGTTTGTCGCTTTAAATTTTACGCCTGCCTGTACTGGTTTCGCATTTTCAATGCCTAGTTTAGTCAGTTCTTCAACAAGCAAATTTTCCATGCCATTTGAAGTTACCGCGAGATATTGATTCATAGTGTTCTTTCGCTGATAAAAAATGGCTTCAATTATACCTGACTTTACGATCAATGCCTCGTTTTTAAAGGAATTTCCCCACCTGTTAGTTCAAATCATCACCAACAAAATGATCTGAAACTTTCAACATCTTCAATTTGAGTGTTTTTATTCACGAACGAAATTTTGTTCCCTTGGAAAGAAGTGAATACTTATTTACATTGATTTTGGTATATACCAGGTAATGATTATTGATGTAAGTTACTTACATTTTTGCCTTATAGGGGAATAAATGGGGTCATTTTAAGCGCTAGGTTGCCTAGTTAAGGGAGTCATCAGATTGAAATAAGTAAAATAAAAGTGACCAGCTTCATGTTTGCATGCATAGAAAACATACAGTTTCATGGCTGATGGGGCTCTAGTATCAAAGGAAAGGACAAAAAAAATCGACCTAACGAGGTCGACTAATGCAAACAAAGGAACGAAATAAAGAAAAAATTAAACAGGTTTACCCCACCATTGCCATAGGGGTTATTGCAAAGAGGTGATTTGCACAAGCCATGCGGTCATGCATTACTTTAATCGGCTGCCCAAACTGAAGCGCCTTATTGCCATCAAGCACAAACGCTTCTTGGTTAACATAAGCACATAAGCTCGACGTCTCGCCTGGTTCTAACACGATGAACATGCCATCAGAATATTGGTTTGTCAGAAAGACCATGTCCCCTTCTTCAGGCTCGTAACCAGAGGACTGTGCGTCAAAGAACCAGCTTTTAGGCTGTACAGGTTTATGAAAGCGCTTTGCCGCAACACAATACAGTGTTAACTCAGCTTGGCGGTATTCGCTGATGTCGAGGCATCGAATACGTTCATTAAACGTTTGGAATGCACTGGCGTCATCAACGGTAAATTCATTGTTTGAGAAGGCACAGTTAACCAACAATTTTCGGGATAAATTGGTTTGGAAAATCATTTCCTCCCCCAGATCCAGCATTAAGCAAGCTTTTTGCTCGTCAAAATACCAATTCCATTTGTCGCTGGGTTTAAGCATTATTCCGTTCTCTCTTGACTAGTTAAATCAGTGGTAAAGAGGTAAGACGCTTAATTACCTACTCGTGATTTTTAAATTTTACAAACGAACGGATAAAAAAAAAGAGGAAACAAAGTCCTCTTTTTTATGTAATAGCTACTGATTTTTCAGTGGTTTTTGATGTGTATGTTAAAGATTCTTAACAATATCACGTACTAGACCTGGGCCGTGGTAAATAAAACCGGTGTAGACTTGAACAAGTTTAGCGCCTGCCATCAGCTTTTCTTTGGCTGCAACATAGGAATCAACACCACCAACACCGATAATTGGAAGTTTGTCTCCTAGCTCTTCATGAAGCTTACGTACGACTTCCGTAGAGCGTGATTGCACAGGGCGACCACTTAAACCACCTGCCTCATTGGCGTGTTTCATTCCTTCTACGATCGTGCGATCCAGAGTTGTGTTAGTCGCGATCACACCATCTATATTGTTTTTCAATAAAGAATCGCAGATTTGGCAGATTTCTTCGTCACTCAAATCAGGCGCAATTTTTAATGCTAGCGGGACGTATTTGTTGTACTTCTCTGACAGTTCTTCTTGTTTCGCTTTTAATTCAGAAAGTAGTTCATCAAGCGCTTCACCATATTGAAGTGAACGAAGACCCGGAGTGTTTGGTGATGAGATATTAACCGCAATGTAGCCTGCGTACTCATACACTTTCTCCATACAAATCAGGTAGTCCTCTGCCCCTTTCTCAATTGGTGTGTCTTTGTTTTTACCAATATTAATTCCGAGAACACAGTTGAATTTTGCTTGCTTTACATTCTCGACCAAATTATCAACGCCTAGGTTATTAAAGCCCATGCGATTGATGATACCTTCAGCTTCGACTAAGCGAAATAAGCGTGGTTTATCATTCCCTGGTTGCGGACGAGGTGTTACGGTGCCAACTTCGACAAAGCCAAAGCCCATGGCATCAAATGCTTCAATGCATTCACCGTTTTTATCTAAGCCAGCCGCAAGACCTACTGGGTTACGGAATGTTAGTCCCATACACTCAACTGGACGAGTTGGTAATTGTTGGCGGTAAAAGAGATCAAGTGGTGTGCCGTTAAAGCGTTGGAAGTTCTTGATTGCAAGATCGTGTGCCTTCTCGGCATCGAGTTGGAAAAAGCCAGTTCTGGCTAGACGGTAAAGCATTGTGCCTCCGAAAGAAAAAAGCCCCGTATAAACGGGACAATATTATTTACTGTTTTTCATCGTAATTCAATGAAAATGAATGTATTAAGTAAAAACCTATATCTTTCTAATATTTTCAAATATAAAACAAACAATTAGAGTAAGATTTCAACAATAAAATTTATAACTAACCACCCTAAAGCAATCGATTTCAGCCTATTTTAACTTCCCAACGCTGTTACGCTGTAACTCACTCGCACTATAGTAGAAACGATGAGCAACAAAAAAGCCTCGCTAAATAACGAGGCTCTTACTTACAATTTGACTAGCTCATCTACTCTTTCGACGAACAGTTGAGATTCAAGAGTACTAATTCTCGAAGTGCTACAGAAAACTTAGCAAATTCGTGGACAGAGCCAACTTTGAACTCATTCAAGATGCTTTCCCAACGGTGCAGTGATTGCTCGTTAGTTTCCATCCAATCTTCTAACGCTTTCATCACGTCTAGCTCTTCCGTTGCACAGCCGCAATTTAATACCTGAGCCGTAAGTTGACGTTGTTGCCAGTCCAGATCTTCTCGGAATGCAGCTCTTGCCAGTGCCTGCCAGTTATTATCAACTGCTTGGCTGTTAATTTGCTTCAAGAACCAGTGTAACGACAAACGGTCACCTAAGTTAAAGTAGAGCTTCGATGCTTGCTCAACCGTTTTACCTGTTTCACTCGCTACTGATGAGATATCCAGTGCAGATTGTAAGCTGGATAAACGAGCGACTTGATGTGCAAGTTTCTCTTCTACCCCTTTCTCAATCCACCCTTGAGCAAGTTCATTGTGTTCTTCTACTTCAGACTCAACCAGCATAGTGTCTAAGGTTTCAGTGATAACATTGACATCTTGCTTGTAGATAGCAATCAGCTCACCAACTGTGCATTTACCACTGCGGTTGCGAAGCAACCAACGTGCAATTCGACGTAGTGCTCGACGAACATAAAACATGATTTCGTACTGAGCTTGAGCAGTGGCGATATTATCGAGTTCACGAGTCTGCTTAAGAATTGCTTCTAGATCGAAAATTTCACGAGCCGCACTGTATGCGTTAGCAATATCGACAACACTTGCACCGGTTTCTTCTTGCAAACGAGTGACGAAGTTACAGCCCATTTCATTAACCATCTGGTTAGCCAATGCTGTAGCGATAATTTCAGCTCGCAGTGGGTGATTAACCATTTGCTCTTTATAGTTACGTCGTAACGCACTTGGGAAATATTCAACAAGCTGTTTCGCATGGAATTCATCATTCGCGATTTCATCCGTAACAAGTTGCTGTTTAAGTACCATTTTACCGTAGGCAACTAACACTGATAGCTCAGGGCGAGTCAGACCTAGTCCCTGTTTTTCACGCTCGATTAGCGTTTCATCATCAGGGATGTATTCGAGAGCACGATCCAAGTACCCTGCTTTTTCCATGGTATGGATGAATCGAATTTGTTCCTTAACAATGCCAACACCTTGCTGTTCAGTAACGGAGATCGACTCAGATTGACGGTAAGCATCATCTAAGACAATTTCACCCACTTCGTCTTCCATAGACTCTAGAATTTGGTTACGTTGCTTAACCGTAAGATCGCCATTTGAAACCAGTCCATTAAGGAAGATCTTGATGTTGACTTCATTATCCGAACAGTCAACGCCACCCACGTTATCAACGAAGTCTGTGTTCACTCGGCCGCCAGTCAGTGCGTATTCAATACGACCAAGCTGAGTCATACCCAAGTTACCGCCTTCGCCAACCACTTTTGCTCTTAAGTCACGACCGTCAATGCGTAGCATGTCGTTAGCACGGTCACCAACATCCGTATGAGTTTCTGTCGATGCTTTAACGTAAGTGCCGATACCACCATTCCAAAGCAGATCGACTTTCATTTTCAAGATCATCTTAATCAGATCATTAGGCGCTAAAGAGGCTTTCTTAGTACCTAACATTTTCTGAATTTCTGGCGTTAACTGGATCGATTTTGATCGACGAGAGAAGATACCACCACCTTGAGAGATCAAATCTTTATTGTAATCTTCCCAGCTTGATCTTGGCAGATTAAACAAGCGGTTACGCTCTTCCCAGCTGGTGGCTGAATCTGGATTTGGATCAATAAAGATGTGCATGTGGTTAAAGGCAGCTTGCAATCGAATGTGCTTCGATAACAGCATACCGTTACCGAACACGTCACCTGCCATATCACCTACACCGATTGCGGTAAAGTCAGTGGTCTGGCAGTTGATGCCCATTTCACGGAAGTGACGCTTAACAGATTCCCAACCACCTTTTGCAGTGATACCCATCGCTTTGTGGTCGTAACCATTTGAACCACCTGAAGCAAATGCGTCACCTAACCAGAAGTTGTACTCTGCAGAAACAGAGTTCGCTAGATCTGAGAATGTTGCTGTGCCTTTATCTGCAGCCACTACTAGGTATGGGTCATCTTCGTCATGGCGCACAACGTTTTGTGGTGGCACGACTTCACCTTCAATGATGTTATCTGATACATCAAGTAGCGCACGAATAAATCGTTTGTAACAACGTTGGCCTTCAGCAAAGATCTCATCACGGGTTGTGAGAGATGGCTGGCGTTTACAAACAAAGCCGCCTTTTGCACCCACAGGTACGATAACGGTGTTCTTAACCTGTTGCGCTTTCACGAGACCAAGAATCTCTGTACGGAAATCTTCTTGACGGTCTGACCAACGTAAACCACCACGAGCCACTTTTCCGCCACGAAGGTGAACACCCTCAATATCTGGTGCGTACACAAAGATCTCGAACGCGGGTACAGGCTGCGGAATCTCTGGAATATCGCTCGGTTTCATTTTCAAAGATAACCAAGGCTTAGGTTGCTTGCTTTCGTCTAATTGATAGTAGTTAGTACGAAGTGTCGCCATGATCATGTCGATGTAACGACGAATAATACGATCATCATCCAAGCTCTCTACACGATCCAACTGCTCTGTTAGCTTTTTAATCAGATCGTTTTGGCCTTTTTCACTGCCTTTGTGTTTCGGATCGAATCGCTTGGTGAACAGCTTGACTAGACCTGTTGCTAAGTCTGGATAGTGGCTTAGCGTGTCTTCGATGTATTGTTGACTGAATGGGAAACCGACTTGGCGCATGTATCGAGCATAAGCACGAAGAATGGAAATCTCACGCCCAGATAGCGACGCACCTAGTACCAATCGGTTAAAACCATCACTTTCAAGGTTGCCTGCCCAAATTGCGGCAAATGCTTGTTGGAAACGATCACGAGCCTCACGAAGATCAACCGTTTTCTCGCTCTTATGCAGCATAGAGAAATCAAGGATCCAGAATGTCTGTCCGTTGTTTTTCTCGATCTCATACGGTGATTCACCTATCACTCGTAAGCCAAGGTTTTCAAGCATTGGCATTACGTCAGAAAGGTGGATTGGCTCATCGCGATGGTATAACTTCAAGCGAACAGCTTTTGAATCCGCCCCCTCTTCTTGAGGTCGGTAGAACAACATGCCAAGTTTATTATCATCACTTAACGCTTCTAAGCGTTCAATATCTGCAACCGCAGAACCTGGCATCATGTCCTCTTTATATGAGCGAGGGAACGCACTCATGTATTCTTTTGAAAGAGGAAGGCCTTTGCTTTCACCAAAGTTAGCAATGATGGATTCTTTTAGTCTGTCATCCCAAGAGGTAGAAACTTCCATTAGGTTTTGCTCGATCTTTTTCACGTCTACGTCAATGTTGTTATTGTCTACACGAACAATGTAATGTGTTCTCGCTAGTGGGCTTTCTGAGAAGAACGTTGTAAATTCAACCTCTTGCTCGCAACCAAAGTACTGCTTAAGAATGCGTTGAGTTTGACGACGTAACTCTGTGTTGTAACGATCTTTAGTGACATAAACCATGCAGCTAAAGAAACGACCAAATGGGTCCTTACGAACAAATAAACGCAGTAGGTCACGATCTTGCATTTGTACAACACCCATACCCACCTCAAGCAGCTCTTCTTCATTTGCTTGAAGTAGTTCATCGCGTGGGTAGTTTTCTAAGATATTGTGCAATGCTTTGTATGAATACGATCCGTGACGATATCCGCTCGCTTCAAGGATACGGTCCACTTTTTCACGGATCAGAGGGATGCTTTGTACCGCTTGGTTATACACGGCAGAGGTATATAGACCAGTAAAGCGATGCTCACCTATTACTTTACCGTTTTCATCAAACTTCTTAATACCGATGTAATCAGTATAAGCTGGACGGTGAATACGAGATGCTTTGTTACCTTTTGTGATAATCAGAGCGTATGGCTTTTTCGCTTCTAACCGCGCTGAATCTGAAAGTTCAGATAGCTTGACGCTACGGACGCGCTTGTCATCAGCAAATAGACCAAGTCCTTTCTCTTTAGCAGGAACAAGCTCGGTATCACCATTGACTTCTTCTAAGTCATAATCTTTGTAACCCATAAAGGTAAAATTATGATCTTCTAGCCAACGAAGAAATGCGATCGTTTCGTCCATACGATCCGTTTGGATAGAAACACGATCTTTATTTTTCTCAAGTTCATCAGTCACAAGCTTAAGCTTATCAACCATTTGCTTCCAGTCATCAACGACTAAACGAGTGTCAGATAGAATTTTTAACAGCTCTTCTTTAAGCGCTTGCATCTCTTCTTTACTAGTAAGGCGGTCTACCTCGATATGGAACAGTGATTGAAGAACACCACCCTCACCGTTTACGTCGGTAACTTGGCCTTTTTTATCACGCTGTATCTGTGTTGGGTTGTTTAACATTAGGTGGCAAACAAGGTCCAAACGCGCTAAAGCCATTTTGACTGAGTCCACTAAGAATGGACTATCTGGAACAACAATTTCTACGATTGTGTGTGTGGATTGCCAGCCTTGACGACTTACGGTCGGGTTAAATACTCGTACCGAAATCTCTTCTGGTTTTTTTTCATTGATATGGTGCCAAAGGCTGACGACAGCACCATAAAGATCGGATTCGTTTCGCTGAATCAGGTCATCATCAGCAATGTTACTGAATAAGTGTTGAGCAAGTTTAGTTACAAGCGTTTGGTGAGAAAGCTCGAGTTTGTCTTGAATCAGTTGGTAAACTTTTTCAAGCAGAACCGGCACTACATTTTCACGCGCGGTCATATTCACACTCCACATTAGAATTGTTGTTTTGTAGGGGGACTTAGTAGCTAGGTTGTTACCTTAGAAACTAAGCATAGGTAATGCATGTGCCCATTGTAAAAGCATAATTACAAATGTTTAACAACTAATCGTGGTGGTAAGAGGTGAAATGTCCGATTCTGTGACTAAGATTCCTATTTAACTCTCTGCAAATACAATACATCACAGAGTTTCTAACTTAAGAAACTTATTATTTTGGTCAGTTGTTAGTCTAAACTGGCCTTTAATGCCTAATTGACTAAGAAATGGTCTGAATCGTGCGGCGGGTAACTGCAAACGTAAACCGTTATGTGTGACGACTTGAACAACACTTGCCGCGCCAGAATAATGGGATAAAAACGTTTGATATGAAATGTTGAGGTTGAAGTAGTAATAGTTCATGAAGTAAAAACTAAGTGACATAAACAATAAGGTGGCCTTAATGACCACCCTATTGTGTTGTTTACTATTCGTCTAGTGCTTTAGTCACTTTTTCGAATAAGTCTTTAGCAAGATTATCCATTGCTTTGAGCTTTTCAAGTTCTGCTTTGATCAAAGCTTGGCGACCTTCATCGTATTTACGGAACTTAAGCAAAGGATCAATCATTCTAGATGCGACTTGTGGGTTCGAATCATTAAGTTGGCGAAGGATTTCTCCTGCAAATTGGTAACCTGCACCAGATTTATCATGGAAACGCACAGGGTTAGCACTTAAGAATGAGCCAATCAAACTGCGCGTACGGTTCGGATTTTTCAAGCTAAATGCTTCGTGGTTCATGGTTGCTTTTACTTTTTCAAGAGCATCCTCTGCAGGATTGCTACCTTGAAGTGCAAACCACTTGTCCATAACCAAACCATCGTGCTTCCATTTATCGCTATAATCTGCCATAAGAACTTCACGACACTCAAGCTGAGCACTATTTGCAGCACTCATCGCTGCAATCGTATCTGTCATGTTATTTGCAGATGCGTATTGTGCTTTCACTAAATCATTACCTTTTTCCGTATGTGCTAGGTATTGCAGACAACGGTTACGTAATGCACGCTTGCCAATCGCAGCATGATCGATCGTGTACTCTGTTTGCTTCAGTGTATGATAAGTTGCACTTAGCTCATCTTCTAAATCTTGAGAAAGTGACACTGTAATGCTGTTTAGCACTTTGTCTACGGCATCGATGTCAATTTGCTGGTACCAGCCAGTAATCTCATTAATTGAAGGCAAAGAGAAAACTTGAGCAATGAAAGCTGGCTCAAGCGTCTCATCCAATAGCACTCCACGGAACGCATCTATCACGCCTTCAGAAAGCGACACGTCTTGTCCGGCTTGAACGTTTTTCACGTTCTGACGAATGTACTTAGCCAATAGCATTTGGCTTGCATCCCAACGAGCGAAGTCATTCGTCGCGTGCTTCATCAAGAAGACTAATTCATCATCACTGTAGTCGTATTCTAGTTTTACTGGTGCCGAGAATTCACGCAACAAAGATGGCACTGGCTGTTCTTCGACATTTTCAAATACGAACGTTTGCTTATCTTGTTTAATATCTAGCACGTTATGAACCGATTTACCGTTAATCATCAACGGGATAACTCGACCTTTCGAATCGTAAAGCTCGATATCAAACGGAATGTGCAGCGCTTGCTTCTCAGCCTGGTCTTGCGTTGGCTCCGTAAATTGCTCTACCGTTAGTGCGTAAGTTTTTGCATTGGCATTGTATTCGCTATTTACGCGCAGCGTCGGTGTACCAGACTGGCTGTACCATAGACGGAATTGTTTTAAATCGACACCGGTGGCATCTTCCATCGCAGAAACAAAGTCTTCACATGTGGCAGCAGTACCATCGTGACGTTCAAAGTAAAGTTTCATCCCTTTTTGGAAGCCCTCTTCGCCAAGGAGTGTATGGTACATGCGAATAACTTCGCTGCCCTTTTCATACACTGTTAGCGTGTAGAAGTTATTCATCTCAATTACTTTGTCAGGACGAATCGGGTGAGACATTGGGCTTGCATCTTCTGCAAACTGAGGGCCACGGATGATACGTACGTTATCGATGCGGTTATCTGCACGAGAGCCTAAGTCAGAAGAGAATTCTTGGTCACGGAATACGGTTAAGCCTTCTTTTAGACTTAGTTGGAACCAGTCACGACAAGTGACACGGTTGCCAGTCCAGTTGTGGAAGTACTCATGACCGATTACAGCTTCGATACCTAAGTAGTCACGATCCGTCGCCGTTTGGTCATTCGCCAGAACATACTTTGAGTTAAAGATGTTTAGGCCTTTGTTTTCCATTGCGCCCATATTGAAGAAATCAACGGCAACGATCATGTAAATATCCAGATCGTATTCAAGGCCAAAGCGTTCTTCATCCCACTTCATCGAGTTGATCAGCGATGTCATCGCATGGCCTGCACGATCTAAGTTACCTTTATCAACAAAGATTTCTAAATCAACACTGCGACCTGACATCGTTGTGTATTTGTCACGCAGTACGTCAAAGTCCCCTGCGACAAGAGCAAACAAGTAAGCTGGCTTTGGATGCGGGTCCTGCCATTGAACCCAATGACGACCTTTCTCTGCATCGCCTTCTGCAATTCGGTTACCATTGCTCAGCAAATATGGATAAGCGGATTTATCTGCGATCACTTTTGTCGTGTATTTTGCCAGAACATCAGGACGATCTAAGTAATAAGTAATACGACGGAAGCCCTCGGCCTCACACTGAGTACAAAATGCGCCGCCTGATTTGTACAAACCTTCGAGTGCTGTATTCGCTTCAGGATCAATTTTGGTGACGATTTCAAGTTCAAACTCGGATGGAAGATCGGTCAGTACAAGCGATGATTCTTTCACTTCGTGATGAGCCCAATCCTCACCGTTTACTTTTACAGCGCGCAGCTCAAGCCCCTCGCCATCGAGTTCTAGCGTTGTTGTATCGCCTTTTTGAGCAACCTTTGATATCGCCGTAACGATGGTGTCTTTGTCATAAAGATCAAACGTAAGATCGATATCGGTAATCGCGTGAGATGGCTCTTGATAATCTTTACGATATTTGGCCTGGGGAGCTTGGGACATGAGCATAAATCCTTGTATGTCGAACAACAAAAATACCAGACTGCATGATCAAAAATGCAGTTCTGGTATCACTATATAAGCTATTTGTAGGGGTTGTGGTATCAGAATACAAGTCTTTCCATCAAAAAACGGAGCTTTTAGTGCTCTAGCTCCGTTTTTTGATTAACATTTAAACAACATTGACAATTTACCGTATGCTCGCGTAATTTGTCGTAGCAAGATAAGCTATCAAGGCGTTACCCGATTAAGTACCGCGTACATATCGCCATTTGAATCTTCAATCGTTAATTCATTTTTGTTGAGCTTATAGGTGGTCCCGTGCTCGCCATTTTCATAGAGCAAGACTAAATATTCATCTTCTGTGTAGAAAACACCTTGCTTGATTGACTCATCCCCTTCTTCGTTGGATACCCGAAACATAAACACGAAGTCAGGTTGAAGTATCAGATCCATATGGTTGATGTTGTTTGCCACAAGGCCATCTCCAGATACATAAGAGCTAGACCATATGCCCGCTAGCGAGTTAGACAACCCTTTAGTAAAAGTCACACCATTAAGATCAAGCGTATTGTGATTATTGCGATAGGCATAAATTTGAGGCTCATCTGTGTTTAAGCCAAGAACGATGGTGTCTTCATTGGCGTTATACAATCCTTCCCAATGATCGACAGAATAATCTTTCTTTTGAATATCAATAGAAAAGCTGTAGTCGGAACCCAATGACAGTTTTATCGCACGAAAATTTTCAGCCGACTCTTCGGGGTTTGGGTTCATTAAATACCAGTCTCCGATGAGAAACGGCGTGTCAAAGTGACTTAATTCATCTTCTCTGGTGTTTTCTCCGCTAAACACACTAAAGCAGCAAAAGCTAAGTAAAATAAAGAACCATTTCATATCGGCATCCTTATCGTTTTCTTTTAGCTTAGGCAGTAGTCCTCACTTTCGCGAAATTTTAGATGTAGATCACGTAAATTATTGGGAAAAAATAAGCGAATATCTTACTTGATACTCAATACAAACAAAGATGAAAAGACATAAAAAAAGAGTGAGCCTGAAAGACTCACTCTTTTTACTTTGAATTGCCAGTTATTATGACTGATTTTTCTGCTTAAGCAGATCAACCATAATCGCGACAGACTCATCTAAATAAACATCAGGCGCTTCATAATCTTTAGGTATATCATCCAATGTTTTGAACGCTTCCTTACCTAAAGCAGCTTGACGCTCATTGATGCGTTGCAATCGAAGGGCTTCCGCTTTATCCGATTCAGCCTTACGAACTTTCTCGTTCAAAGACAACATATTATCGTCTTTTTCTTTACGATACTTCTCTATGTCTTCATTGATGAAACGGAATTCCATCTCATCAGAAATACGCTTGTTATGAAGAGCGGTGAGTTTTTCAACTAGTGCTTCGTTGCTTGGGAAGGTTTGATATTTTGCTTTATCAATCTGATCCCAAGGTAGTGCATTGTCTTCTACACTTTCACCCGTTTCAGAAGCTTCAATTGGTGTTGGGTACGAAATATCGGGTGCAACACCACGATTTTGCGTACTTCCACCGTCAATACGGTAGAACTTCTGAATCGTGTACTGAACGTAGCCTAGCTCTTTATCGAAAAGATCGTAGATATGATTCAGTGAACGATGCTGTTGAACCGTACCTTTACCGAAAGAATTTTCACCTAAAATAATTGCACGATTATAATCTTGCATTGCTGCTGCAAAAATTTCAGACGCTGAAGCACTGTAGCGGTTAATCAACACCGTCAGCGGACCATCGTAGCTCACTTTTCCGTCAGTATCGGCGTTCACCTTAATACGACCATAGCTGTCACGAACTTGAACAACAGGACCTTCTTTAATGAATAACCCTGTTAATGCTGTCGCTTCCGTTAATGCACCACCACCGTTGTTACGTAGATCAACGATTACGCCGTCAACGTTTTTGGTTTTTAACTCAGCAAGCAGTTTATCGGTATCTTTCGACAAACCGACGTAGAAACTTGGCACTTCTAAAATACCAATCTTCTTACCATCTTTTTCGATGATCTCCGACTTAACTGCGCGATCTTCTAGGCGAACTTTGTCACGAACAATTGTGACAATGTAACTCTTCGCATCGTTACCTTCTGGCAAGATCTGTAGATTAACCTTTGTGCCTTTTGGGCCTTTGATTAATTGAACTACATCATCCAGACGCCAACCGATCACGTCGACAATCTCTTCACCATCTTGTCCAACACCGATGATTCGATCCCCTTCGCCAAGCTGCTTGCTCTTCGACGCAGGGCCACCAACAACAAGTGAACGAATTACTGTGTAATCGTCAGTCATTTGCAGAACGGCACCAATACCTTCCAGAGAAAGGTTCATTTCCGATTGGAATTGCTCAGCATTACGTGGAGAAAGGTAGCTAGTATGAGGGTCGACTTGTCGGGCGAAGGCATTCATATATAACTGGAATGCATCTTCGTTATTAGTCTGTGTGATCCGCTTCATCGCGTTGTTATAACGCTTCTCTAAAACCTCTTTAATCTCTGGCCATTCTTTGCCAGTCAGTTTCAGATTTAACGCGTCATATTTCACGCGCTTACGCCATAACTCGTTGAGCTCCGCTTCGTCTTTTGGCCATGCAGCTTCAGAACGGTCTAACTCTATCTCGTCATCAGTATCAAACTTGATCTCTTCGTCGAGTAGCGTTAACGCATAAGCAAAGCGCTCGAAACGCTTTTGCATTGAGAGGTTATAAACATCAAAAGCAATTTGGTTGTTACCAGCCTTTAGCTGATCATCAAGCTCAATTGACCAGTCTTTAAAAGAGTCGATGTCCGCTTGAGTAAAAATATTTCTATTATAATCAAGCAACTCTACATAGCGTTCAAAGATCGCTTTAGAGAAATCATCATTGAGGCTGAAGTGCTTATAATGAGAGCGGGTAAATCGCGAGGTGACTCGTTTGCTAGCTGTTTCATGCTGAACTTCAGGAGAAAGAACCGGCAGGTCATCTTTATGTAGTTTGGCTTCAAGAGCCTGAGCTGATGCTGCTAGCCATAAGCTAGCAGCAATCAGGGTCACTTTTGAACGGCAATTCATGCGTAGGAGTATCTCCTTTATGCGCGCAAGTGCTCCGCTTTCACAACCATTTGTAGGCCGTTAGCAAGTTGAACACGTACATCATCCTTATTGATTTCAACAATGGTCGCTGCCATGTTTCCTTTGCCCATGTTCACGTTAACTGCGTTACCTACTGTGATTTCATCAGCATTTAGAGCGCGCGTTTCTACAGGCTTAGTTGGTTTTTGTACTTTTGGTTTATTAGTACGACGAGGCTGTTGAGGCTTTTTAGCCGCAGGTTTCGCTTTCGCCTTACCCTCGTCACGAGCTTTTTGTGCTTGTTCTTTACGACGAGCCTGAACTTTCGCCTTGCTTTCTGCAAGTGTCGCTTTCGCGTGTTCAACGTGCTCTTCTTCTAGTTCACCACAAGGGTTGCCATCTAGGTCTACACGTACTGCACCTGGTTTTACACCGTGTAGGTAACGCCATGATGAAGTGTACTGTCTTAACGCTGCACGAAGCTGTGTTTTGCTTACTTTTTCGTCTTCACTTAGACGTTCCGCAAGATCTTGAAAAATACCAATTTTCAGAGGTTTTGCTTCACCTTCTAAAGTAAAGCACTTAGGGAAACATTCAGCAATATATGCAATAACTTCTTTGCTGTTTTTTAACTTTTCAGTCATGAGGGGTCCTGATTTGAGCGGATTTCCGCGAGCATTAAGAAAAAATATTCTCGTATTATAGTGACATGCCAAGGAAAAACCACACTCGAAGGCTAATTTATGCGTCGTTCGCGTGTGAATTAAGCAGCTTTTCTACTTCAGCCATGAAATGAGTGAGACCTTCTTCGTCTGTTTCATTGAATCGACCAATACTTGGGCTGTCAATATCAAGGACACCAACCACCTTTCCATTAATAGAAAATGGAATCACAATTTCTGAATTGCTCGCTGCATCGCACGCTATATGTCCCTCAAATTCATGAACGTCGTATACTCTTTGTATGGTGTTAGTTTTTGCAGCAGTACCACAGACACCGCGCCCCATAGGAATGCGGACACAAGCTGGTTTTCCTTGGAACGGACCAAGAATGAGCTCTTCACCTTTTGCTAGGTAAAAGCCAGCCCAGTTAAGATCGTCCAATTCCATGAAAAGCAGTGAGCTCAAGTTTGCTAGGTTAGCAATAAAGTCTGGCTCAGACTCAATTAGAGCAACGGCTTGTTTGGTTAGTCTATGGTATTGTTCTATGTTCATATTAACTTCCTACTTACTATAAAAGCTTCCATTCTCACTGTATGGCGCTAAAATGCAGCCCTACTTTATAATAGGACTTATTCTCAATTACAATGCTTCTGAAAAATGACACTATTAGCCGTTCTTGGTTGATAACACAAGTAAAAAAGCACAAGTCCAAGCTGATCATAGCGAACTTGATAGCGGTGCTTGCAACCTTGATTAGTGTTCCAATCCCCCTTCTCATGCCGTTGATGGTTGATGAGGTTTTATTGGACCAACCAGCAAAAGGCTTAGCTGCTATGAATGCCATTCTCCCTGAAGCGTGGCACACTCCGACGGGTTATATATTTTTCACCCTTTTCTTGGTCGTCCTGATGCGAGCTGCAAGTCAGGGGTTAAATATCCTTCAAAGCCGACAATTTACACTTGTTTCTAAAACGATCACGTTTGAGATGCGCAGTAAAATGATCGACAAGCTTGGTCGTATCAGCATCCGCCAATACGAAACCAAAGGCAGCGGAGGCATCAACGCCCACCTTATCACTGACATTGAAACCATTGATAAATTTATTGGTTCTACGTTAGCAAAATTCGTTATCAGTTTTTTAACGGTCATTGGTACTGCCATCGTTCTGCTTTGGCTCGACTGGCGACTTGGTCTATTTATTCTGCTAGTTAACCCTATTGTCATTTACTTCTCACGTAAACTAGGAAGTATGGTTAAACATCTGAAACGGAAGGAAAATCATTCTTTTGAAATTTTCCAAAATCGTTTAGTTGAAACATTAGATGGCATTTACCAGCTGCGCGCAGCCAATAAAGAGCGAGAATTTCTCCAGCAACTCAAAGACAGTGCGAACCAAGTTCGCGTGGATGCAGACAAGTATGCGTGGCAATCAGAGGCGGCAGGTCGCGTCTCTTTCTTACTCTTCTTAATCGGTTTTGAGTTATTCAGAGCCGTCGCCATGCTGATGGTCATGTTTAGTGACCTCACTATTGGTCAAATCTTTGCTGTTTTTGGTTACCTATGGTTTATGTTGTCTCCTGTTCAAGAGCTGCTCGGCATTCAGTTTTCTTGGTACAGCGCGAAAGCTGCGTTAAAACGCATCAACGACTTACTAGTATTAGAAGAAGAACAAAGACCGGTACCTAAGGTAAATCCTTTCAAAGAAGACAGAGAAGTCGATGTTAAAGTAGAAAACGTAGACTTCTCTTATAATAATGAAAACAAAGTCCTAGATAACCTTTCTTTACATATACCGGCAGGAAAGAAAGTGGCGTTAGTTGGTGCGAGCGGAGGCGGTAAGTCGACCTTAATACAACTACTTATTGGGGTTTATCGTCAAAACTCCGGTAGCATTCGCTTTAATGATGAATTAACAGAAGATATTGGTTTTGAAGTAATTCGCGACAAAATTGCCGTGGTATTACAGCAACCTATACTATTTAACGACACCTTGAGGCATAATCTAACGCTCGGTGGGAATTTTGACGAAATGTCACTTTGGCGAGCACTTGAAGTTGCTCAGCTGCAAGATGTTATTTCTCAACTGAACCACGGTTTGGATACTCAAGTCGGCCGTAACGGCATTCGTTTGTCAGGTGGTCAACGACAACGCCTTGCCATCGCAAGAATGGTGCTGAGTAATCCTCAATTTGTTATTTTAGATGAAGCCACGTCTGCGCTTGATACCGCTACTGAAGCGGCATTGCACAAAGCATTGACTGAATTCTTACGTGGTAGAACAACATTAATCGTTGCGCACCGTCTATCAGCCGTAAAACAAGCAGATTTGATCTACGTGCTTGAAGATGGAAAAGTGACGCAAACAGGTACTCATGGTGAGTTAGTTGAGCAAGAAGGCTTATATCAAACCTTATATGGGGGCATACAGTCCCACGCTTAAATCGTTCAAGTTAGAGAGGTCGTTATGACCTCTCTGTCTAAGCACGCCATGCAGCCAAATAATGTGCGCTTGTGCCAAGGTTGCGAATTGCCTGTCGATATCGTCGACTTACCCAATGGAAAAAATGCACACTGTCCTCGTTGTGGCACACAGTTGTATCGAGGCGGTAGCCCTAGTCTCTCAGGTAATTTAGCCGTCGCGATAACCTGTATCCTGCTATTTATTCCATCACACTTTTTTAACTTTATTAGTATCCGACTCTTTGGTGTAATGATTCCGGCAACCCTACCTTCAGGGATGATCACATTGATGGAAGAAGGCTTTGTTCTTCTTTCACTGCTTATTCTATTTTGTAGCTCTCTAGCGCCGCTGACGGTTTGTGTTTCAGTGGTTACGGCACATATCTCGCTGCATCAACGGTGGTTTCGAGGGCTTCGTGTTTCACTGTGGTTAATTCAACATTTGAAACATTGGGTAATGCTGGATGTGTTCTTAGTTAGCATCGCCATTTCCTGCTTCAAACTCCAAGATTATTCCGACATTTTTGTAGGCCCAGGGCTAATTGGTCTGGTTCTTTTGCAGATATTTACCGTTTTGTTAGTTTCTCGAATCAGTGTGCGTCGTTACTGGGAAGCCTGGAAACCAGAAAGCCTTTATTCCTTTGAACACAAAGACGTGCATTGCCATGAGTGCCACCTGTCTCAACCTGAAGGTGACCATTGTCGGCGTTGTCACCACGAGTTATATCATCGCAAGCCCAACTCCATTCAGAAGACGTGGGCTTACCTCATTGCGGCAACGATAGCGATTTTCCCAGCCAACTTGATTCCTATTTCCATCTTGCTGACCAATGGCAAACGTTTGGAAGATACTATTTTCTCAGGCGTAGCTGGGTTGGTAAAAAGCGGTATGTATGGCATCGCAGTGATCATTTTTGTGGCCAGTATTGTTGTGCCAGTTGTAAAAATACTTGGCCTTGCCTACATCATGCTTTGCATTCAATTCAAACGTTCAGTGTTTAAGAGACAACGAATGATGGTTTACTTTGTTGTTAAATGGATCGGTAAATGGTCTGTGATGGACTTGTTTGTTATTTCTATCATGATGACCTTAGTCGATCGTGGTCAGATACTTGATTTCACACCAGGATATGGCGCCGTGGCCTTTGGTGTTGTCGTGGTATTGACCATGCTTGCAGCGGAAAGTATTGATCCAAGGCTAATCTGGGACCAAACAGGCCCAACACAATCAGAAAAAGAGTCAATGAATGAGTGATCAGAACAGTTCTCAAACGTCATACGTGCCAGATGTAAAGCGGAGCAAAGGCATATCTCCTCTTTGGCTTTTGCCAATTTTGACCATGGTCTTAGCTGGCTGGCTTGTGGTGAAGTCGATACACGATGCAGGACAACGGGTGCAAATCTATTTTTCTGACGCTGCTGGCTTGGTCGCCGGGCGAACCACTATCCGTTACCAAGGGCTAGAAGTCGGTATGGTGAGAGACATTAACCTCACTGAAGATCTCGGCAGTATTTATGTTGATGCCGATATCTACCCTGAAGCGGCAAAATTGCTGAACGATAAAACTCGCTTTTGGCTGGTAAAACCAACAGCAAGCCTAACGGGAGTTTCTGGGCTCGATGCGCTCGTGTCGGGTAATTACATATCGATTCAACCTGGAGATGGTCAAGAGTTTGAAACAACGTTCCATGCGTTAGACTCTGCACCAACAGATTTGCGCGTTTCACAAGGTTTGAACATTAAACTCAAAAGCCGCGATTTAGGTGGTGTGTCGATTGGATCTCAAATTGTTTATAAGAAAATTCCAATCGGTGAAGTCTACAGCTACCAGCTGGATGAAGACGCAAAATCTATAACGATTCAAGCCAACATCCAGGATCAATACCGACATATCATTAACAACCGCAGTCGGTTCTGGAACGTAAGTGGAATCGGTGCCAGCATAGGTTTTGAAGGCGTCGATGTAAGGCTAGAAAGCATGAGTGCTCTACTCGGAGGCGCGATCGCCGTCGATTCTCCGGATGACGGTGAGCCTGTAGAAGAGAATACTGAATTCCGTCTGTATAAAGATTTGAAAACTGCAGGTCGAGGTATCGCTGTTAAAATCGTCCTCCCTGATGACAGTAAAATCAGTGGCGAAGGCGCACCCATTATGTATCGCGGAATCGAGATTGGCCAAGTTACAGACTTAAACCTATCCGAAGGGCGAGAAGTGATATTAGCGTCAGCGGCAATTCAACCAGCTTTCAGTGACATGCTGACGACAGGTACCCGATTCGTCTTAGAAGAAGCAAAAGTGTCCCTCTCTGGTGTTGAAAACATTGCCAATCTCGTGAGAGGAAACTTCTTAACCATTGTGCCAGGTGCCGGTGATCGCTCTCGCCGCTTTACTGCCATTCGTAAAAACGTTTTTAACCAACAGCAAGAAAAGTCCATCGCTATTCGTTTAGTGTCTGACAACTCGTTTGGCCTAGATAGCGGTGCCAACGTGCTTTACAAAGGCATCGTTGTCGGTTCAATTATCAACGTAGGCTTAGTTGAAGAAGGTAAAAAATCGCAACATGAAGTATTTATGGATGTATTGATTGATCATGAATACAAACACCTGATCAAATCAAACAACCGTTTTTATGTAACCGGAAGTGCCTCTGCAGAATTAACGGAATCGGGCCTCAGCGTTACCGTTCCTCCGGCAAAACAGTTGTTAACTGGGTCCATTAGCTTTGTAAGCGAAGGCAAGCAAGATATTCAAAAAGAGTATCAACTATTCCAAAACGAATCATTGGCAGAACTAGCACAGTACAACCAAAGTGGCTCTAGAGCACTCACACTGTTTGCTTCTGAATTGCCGCCGATTTCCAAAGGCAGCCCTCTGCTCTATCGTAATCTTCCTGTTGGTAACGTCTCCGATTTCCAATTGGTTGATGGCGGTGTGTTAATTAAAGCAACCATCGAAAACCGCTTTGCTTACCTCGTAACACCGCAAACCGTCTTTTGGAACCGTTCAGGGATCGAGATAGATGCATCGTTAGCTGGCGTGAGTGTGAAAGCTCACCCTTTAAAATCATTAATCGAAGGTGGCATCGCTTTTGACTCTGTTCCTGGCGTTGAAAACAAAATTGGAGACAACTGGAAGTTATATACGGATCAAAAAACCGCACGCAAATTTGGACGCGTTATTGCGTTAGAAACAGACGGCTCACAAGAAATTGCCAAAGGAATGCCGATAGAGTATCAAGGCGTCAAAGTTGGTGAAGTCACACTGGTTGTACCGAATTTTCGTCGCAATATGGTTGAAATCACCGCAAGAATCCTACCTGAATACGTAGAAAACATTGCGGTTGAAGGCTCACATTTTTGGCTAACTGAGCCAGAGATTGGCTTAGGGGGCGTGAAAAACCTTGGCGCATTGGTGTCGAAATCTATCAGTGTTGAGCCAGGTAAAGGTAAAGCTAAATTTGATTTTCAGTTGGAAAACGGTTCAGAACGTGTTCAGGGCATGATGTTTACTTTACAAAGTGAACAACGAGGCTCAGTACAAGTCGGAACGCCTATTCTTTACCGCCAGATGGAAGTCGGCCAAGTAACCGACGTGAGCCTAGGAGAATTTGCCGATCGCGTCGTCACGACCATCAAGATACAGCCTGAATATGCTTACCTCGTTCGTCAAAACAGTGTGTTTTGGAATGTTTCAGGAGTAGATGTCTCCATCGGAATTACTGGTGCGAACATCAAAGCGGGCACATTTGATAGTTTAGTTCGCGGAGGAATTGCGTTTTCAACGCCAGAGCAATCGACTATTCCACCAGCGGCAAAAAGTGGGCAATCTTTCTTTTTGTATCCACAAGCTGAAGAAGGTTGGACTCAATGGCGTACTGCGATTCCTAAGCCGTAGAATAAAGCTCAATTCACATACAATTGAAGTTTGAGTACCTTAAAAGAGCAGCAATCGCTGCTCTTTTTTATTGCTCGGCCCTTGTCACTATTCGTTTCTGCTTCGCTTTCGTATATTATTTGCCACAAATTCTGCAAACGAGATCCCACATTGCATCCTAATGTTTACATCCCAGACGCGTTTCTGGAAAAAATCCAAACTATCCTTCCTGCTCACCTCAACATGGAAGACTTTATCGCATCGTGCCAAAAGCCACTGCGCAAAAGTATTCGTGTTAATACGTTGAAGATCAGTGTTGAAGCGTTTCTAGAACGTGCAGACGCAAAAGGCTGGAAGCTTTCTCCTGTGCCTTGGTGTGACACAGGGTTTTGGATTGAAGCGGACGAGTCAGTTGTACCATTAGGCAACACTGCAGAGCACATGTCAGGCTTATTCTACATTCAAGAAGCCAGTTCAATGATGCCAGTATCTGCGCTGTTTATGAATGACGAATCTTACGATGCCGTGTTAGATACAGCAGCTGCACCAGGATCAAAGACCACTCAAATCGCGGCTTTAATGAACAATGAAGGCGTTCTCGTGGCTAATGAATACGCCGCAAGTCGTGTAAAAGTGCTGCATGCCAACGTGGAACGTTGTGGTGTACGTAACGCCGCACTAAGTAACTTCGATGGGCGCGTTTTTGGCGGTTGGCTACCAGAACAATTTGATGCGGTTCTGCTCGACGCGCCCTGCTCCGGCGAAGGCACCGTTCGCAAAGACGAAGATGCAATGAAAAACTGGACGCAAGCTTCCGTGCTCGACATCGCTGACACACAGAAGGATCTTATTGAAAGCGCCTTCCATGCACTAAAGCCCGGTGGTGTGATGGTTTACTCAACGTGCACACTCAGTACCGAAGAAAACCAACAAGTTTGTCATCACTTGAAAGAAACCTTTGGTGATGCCGTTGAGTTTGAAAGCCTTGAGACCTTGTTTGAAAACGCAAATGCTGCTCTAACTGAAGAAGGTTTTTTGCATATCTTTCCACAGGTCTACGACTGCGAAGGGTTCTTTGTTGCAAGAATTCGTAAACTGGCTGCTGTTGAACCACCAAAGGTCAAAAAGCGCATGGGTAAGTTCCCGTTTACCAAAGCATCGAAAAAAGAATCGGTTGAAATTGCCCAACAGCTGCAAAGTGCGTTAGGTATTGAACTTCCGAATGACAGTTCTGTATGGCTTCGCGATAAAGATGTCTGGTTGTTCCCTAATTCTTTAGAGCCAATGATCGGCGAATTACGCTTCTCCCGTATGGGTATAAAGATCGCGGAAGCCCATAAAAATGGCTACCGTTGGCAGCATCAGGTGGCAACGGCATTAGCGACGGGCTCTGAGGCAAACGCCATCGAGCTAACCATTGAAGAAGCGCGCGAATGGTACATGGGACGTGATGTTCGCCCACAAACGATTCCTGAGGGAATGAAAACAGGTAAAGGCGAAGTACTTGTCACCTATCAAGGCGCAGTCATTGGCCTTGGAAAGTGGGTAAGCAACAGAATAAAGAATGGTCTTCCTCGCGAATTAGTACGAGATAAGAACTTATTTTAAAGAAGTAACGAATCATAAATAAATGAAAAGCCATCGTATTTGCGATGGCTTTTTAATTCGTAAGTATGAAAGCAACTGGGCTCGCTAGCGATCCGGATACGCTGTACTAAACTAGTTGTATCAAAGTAATGCTTTGATATGGCATTTCTCTCTATGTTCACCAACAAAAATTATTGTTGGACAAGTTTAGCGCAGGCTCTGCGGAGCCGTTTCCCCTAGGCCCAAAAAAAGGAAAAGTTTGGGCCGTTTTTTTGGCTGCAGATCCGCTATACGTAAGTTTGGGCTACGCCAGACGAATACCTTCTTTCTCGATAACAATTTTGCCCTGCTTGTACAATCCACCAATGGTCTTTTTGTAAGTACCTTTACTTGTACGGAAAGCATCAAAAATCGCTTCAGGAGAAGACTTATCGTTCAAAGGTAAAAAGCCGCCTTTCTTCTCTAACAGATCAAGAATCTTGCTAGAAAGATCGTCCATTTTTGCCACGCCGACTTTTTGTAGCGCGAGATCGATTTTACCATCTTCACGAACTTGCTTAATAAAGCCTTTCAGTTTCTTACCGATGTAAAGCTTACCAAACACATCCGATGGGAAAATCATGCCCCAATGCTTACCGTTAACAATCGCTTTGTAGCCAAGTTGACTGCGCTCTGCGATGATCAAATCAACTTGTTCGTTAACTTCATAATTCGCCGGAGTTTTGTCTAACCATTTGTTGAACTTAGTCGTACCAACAATGCGGCCTGACGCTTTGTCAGTATATACATAGACAAGAATAGTTTGTCCCGCAGAGAAGCGAGTGCGTTGCTCACTAAAAGGAATAAGTAAATCCTTCTCTTTGATGCCCCAATTTACAAAAGCACCTGTCGCGTTGACGCCCTCAATCTTCATTAAGCCCCATTCACCCACTTGGGCAATAGGTCTTTCAATGGTCGCAGCAAGCTGGCTTTCTGAATCGAAGTACAAAAATACGTCTACATGATCACCAATTTCAGTACCCTCTGGTACATACTTATTAGGCAGTAGAACAGAACCGTAATCATCACCATCCAGAAATACGCCAAAATCAGCCTTTTTAATGACTTCTAAGCTGTTAATTTGACCAATTTTAATCATTGATTTTGTCTCTTTTTAAATTTACGTGAAATTATACCTAAACTAACAAGAAAATCAGAGAGAAAAGCATAGTGCTCTGTTATGCTGTTGTCGTTCAGCTATATGCCCCAGTCACTCTTTTAGCACTTTTATGCTTACCTGCTCAACAGAACGCATAAGTTAAGAATGCTTTAACAAAGTCAGGAGCTTTCTTTGGTCACCGTCGATAAACAAGACTCAATAACATTAAAAATCAGTCATGCACTCGCAAAGAGCAAAAGTGTCGACCTAGATATTTACTTTTTTATACCTGGTGAGCTTGGTTTAAACGCCGATATCATCAGTGAATCCGAATTTTATTACACTTCAATCACACAGCAACGCTCTTATTACAGTACTGAAATCCTTCTACCGCTAGTACACAGTCGACTTGCCAAGCGTGGACGCCTGTCGAATCAGCAATACCGAGTAAGTTTGAGCTTGTTCGCTTACCAATACGTTATCGCGCTAGACAAAGCGGTGGCAAGTTTAAACAAGCATCAGAACAACTCCGTAACGGAAGATGAAGTTGACGAAGTTATCGAGCTCACGCTTGAGATCTTAAAGCGCTTGCGACGTTCTATTCCTTATGAAGAGAACTTAAAACGGTACTACGTTAACATCGATAACTATCTGTCTTGGTATACCGAGCAAAAGTTTTTATCTCTAGTGGCTCATCTCCCACGTGAAGGCGATTATGGCACGATTAAGAAACGCTTGATCACGCTCTGTGAAAAAGAGCAAGCCCATCGAAAACTCAACAAGTACAACTCTCCAAGAGTCGTTGAAGACGTTACTCGTCTATCTAACAAAATGCGCTTGCTAAGACGCTTGATTGAACACCCTATCGTGCTTCGTGAAGAAACCATATCAATGGGTAACAACATCAAGCGTGCTATCAAAGGTATTGCTACTGGCTTGGTGATGGTTGTCGTGACCTCAACCGTGATTCTCGCTCGCGATTACCTTGGGGAAATTTCCGCGTCCTTTATTATCGCGATGTCATTTATTTATGCTCTGCGAGAAATCTTTAAAGATGATTTGCGCGATGCGATGTGGCGATGGATCCGTAAAGGCAAGCCAAAGTGGCGTAAGAAGTATGTTGATCCAACAACGAAAAAAGTGGTCGGCAGAAAATTAGAGTGGCTCGATTATCGTACGTTAAGTAGCTTGCCAGATAAGATTCAAAGAATACGTAAGAAGCGCGTCGTACAGCGCGAAGAACAGATACTTCATTATCACGAGAAAACCGAAATGGCGACCTCTCTATTCTTGAGTGGTTATGAGCAAACAAGAGAAACACTGAACATCAGTTTGCGCCCTATCATCCGCTTGATGGATAAAAGCTCAAACCGAGTTTACCGTTTAAATGAAGGGCAAGTGACCAAAGAGTCAGTAGAGAAACGTCATTTGCTCAATGTGATTGTCAAAGAGGACAACCACACCGATGAGCCTGTTTATTACCGTTGGAAAGTGGTCTTAAACCGCTCCAAAATCGTCTCGATTGAGCAGATTGAACTCAATTAAAGCGATATTTTTTAAAAACAGCAAACCACTAAGCAGCCTCTTTTCTTTGTTGGGCTGCTTTTTTTATCGAAAGAGTCAATGAGAATTCTGCCATAGGTTCGTCACCATGTAAGCTAGGACACAACGCGACGATTTTTACATCGCGATTCACTCGTTCACCCGTTGCCAACGTATGATCGAGCATCTCATCAATGACATGACCATCGTTACAAACAAAGTGCACATCGGCTTCCGGGCGCTTTAAAAACTCGGCTTTCACCCCTTTAAATGCCAGCGAGATCGCTTCTCCCTTTTCTTGCGCTTTACTCATAGCAAGAAAACCACCAGCAACATCAGCGCCAACGGCTAAAGCGCCGAAATACATGCTATTCAGGTGGTTCTTCGTCCTTCTGCGCAATGGGATACGAACCTCAACATGCTTGCTATCTATCGCAATGATTTTAGGGTGGCAAAGCCAAATCAGCGGCACTTTTGAAAAGCCAAACAGATTTAGATACAAATTCGCACGACGTAGAGCTGATAACATTTTGGTCTCCTTACCAATCTAGTCAGACCAGTTAATCAACGAAAGAAATAGATGTCAAAGAAATGTTAACAAAAGCTCGATCTCACGAGTTATTCAACCTTCAGGAAGTGACGGCGTCACCCGTAAGGTATGAAGTTTATCGCAGTTACTTAGATTACCTTACAGCGAGATAGAGAAAATGGTTATAAATTCAAATGTATATATATATTGATTTAATGATCAAGTTTTGTCATTTATACATAAGTCATTTAAATGAATACCTACACCTTTGTATACAATTCGGTATTTCCTGGCGAAGATTCCCGTGAAACGGTTTATTCCTGCCTGTAATTCCGTTATCTTTACCCCTTCGCAATAGAGAATAAAGCTATAACATGCCTATAAAAACAGATGAATTGAGAACCCAACCTTTGGGTCCAATGCCTACCCCAGCAGAGCTAGGTAGTGTACATCCTATTACGGATGACGTTGCAGACCGTATCGCTCAATCTCGTCGTCAGATTGAAAACATTTTATCGGGTGAAGACAATCGCCTTCTTGCGATTGTAGGTCCGTGTTCTGTTCACGACACTGAAGCTGCCATTGATTACGCCACTCGTCTGAGTGAAATCCAAGACAAGTACAAAGACGAGCTATTTATCGTGATGCGTACTTACTTTGAAAAGCCTCGTACAGTAGTTGGTTGGAAAGGTTTGATTACGGACCCTAACCTAGATGGTTCTTACGCACTTGAAGCTGGTCTTCATAAAGCTCGTAAACTACTACTGGATATCAACAAGCTTGGTCTTGCGACTGCTACTGAGTTTCTTGATATGATCACTGGTCAATACATCGCGGATTTGATCACTTGGGGCGCGATTGGTGCTCGCACAACGGAATCACAAATTCACCGTGAAATGGCGTCGGCACTATCTTGCCCAGTTGGTTTCAAAAATGGCACAAATGGCAACGTAAAAATTGCAATTGATGCAATTCGCGCATCGAAAGCATCGCATTACTTCTACTCGCCAGATAAGAACGGTCGAATGACGGTTTACCGCACAAGTGGCAACCCTTACGGTCATATTATTCTGCGCGGTGGAGAAAAAGGCCCTAACTTTGATGAAGCATCAGTCAAACAAGCATGTGATGCTTTAGCTGAGTTTGGATTGCCACAACGTTTGGTTGTGGATTTCAGCCATGCAAACTGTCAGAAGCAACACAGAAAACAAATCGACGTAGCTCAAGACATTTGTAACCAAATTAAGTCAGGCAGCACTCGTATTGCGGGTATCATGGCCGAAAGCTTTATTCTTGAAGGCAATCAGCCAATGACTGACATCAATAACCTAACGTATGGTCAGTCTATTACAGATCCGTGCCTAGGTTGGGAAGACACTGCTACAATGCTAGATATGCTGGCAAGCGCTGTTAAGTCCCGAAAGTCCCTATAACAAAATAATCAAGGAATCTTCATGCCATCGTTTGATATTGTTTCTGAAATCGATACGGTTGAACTACGTAACGCCGTTGATAATGCTAACCGTGAATTGTCTACTCGTTTCGATTTCCGCAACGTAAATGCGAGCTTTGAGCTAGTAGAAGAAAACGTAAAAATGTCTGCGGAAGGTGACTTCCAACTTAAGCAAATGCGCGACATTTTACGCGGCCACTTAGCGAAGCGTAACATTGACGCGAACGCAATGGATGCACAAGACCCAGACGTTACTGGTAAAAACTGGCACCAAACTCTGCTTTTCCGCCAAGGTATTGATACTCCAACGGCGAAAAAAGTAGTGAAACTTATCAAAGACGCAAAGTTAAAAGTACAAGCCTCTATTCAAGGCGACAAAGTACGTGTTACTGGTAAGAAACGCGACGACCTGCAAGCGACAATGGCAGCGATTCGTGAAGCAGAGATGGGTATCCCATTCCAGTTTAACAACTTTCGTGATTAATCAATCTGAGAAGTAAATAAAAACGCCAGCGGATTATGCGCTGGCGTTTTTTATTGGCTTTTGTGTAACGAACTACGTATCCATTTTTAGCATTTGGCATTGCTAGATAACTAAGTCCTGCCCTTGCAGCAATAAGAACTCGCTCGTCCCTTTAGGGATAAACACGCAAACTCGAAGCTTTTCAGATTTAGCCTTGGTCAACATATCAGAGAGTTCAGCTGCGCTCGAGAAAGCTTCTCGCTCTGCATCTCTTCGTATTAGCTCTAACACGTTCGCTTCGCATCGAGTTGAGTAAAGTGCTAGCTCGGCTTGTTGCATGTAGCGCACGGCCTTAATTGGCAACATCTCAACGTCTTTCCCTACCTGTATCCAAGTACAACTTCCCTTTTCATCCAAAGGTGTTGTAATGGTCGCTTGGTAAATCGTTTCTAACTCTCTATTATCTCGCGCGTTTTCAACCTCAGGATTCGAGAAGAATTGCTCCCAAAACTTACGACGTAAATCGACGCTAGGTAGTGCTTCTTTAATCGAATTACGCTTTGAGTTAGCAAAGTCCGCCATCAACCCCATGTTTTGTGGCAGTATCGATTCAAGCTTTTCACGGATGTTTCGAATTAAAACTGGTGAGGCGCCGCCACTAGAAATAGCAATTTGTATGCGGCCACGATTGATCATAGAGGGCGTAATGAAGTCACAATAAGGCTTATCATCCACAACGTTCACTAGGATGCCTAATTCTTTCGCATCTTTATACACTTGGTGATTTAGCTCAGGATTATCTGTCGTGGCCCACACTTGAACAAAGCTTTTAGTGACAATGTCACTTGAATAGAAACGTTGCACCCAGCGCACTTGATGCTCTGCAGCAAGCTTAGACAGAAAATCGACCAACGTTGGAGAAACGATAGTGACATCCGCCCCTGCTTTTAGCAAAGCTTCCACCTTTCTGCTTGCCACTTCACCGCCGCCCACGACAAGAACGGGTTTATTGATTAAATCTAAGAACAGAGGAAAATATCGCATTTCAATCCATGATTACTCTAATTAGCTTTTGCAGACCATGCTACCAAAAATGGGGCAAGCTCATCACCCTGTTTCGGTATCACAAATAATTTTTGTTCGAATTTTTACTGAACTTCACCAAGCTCAGCTAATGACAGTTTTAATAACAACTTTTTATTCTCTTGTATTGTTCACTCTTCTATTGATTGTTCTGATGCACCAAATTGTCCATGAATTGCACTATTTACAAACAATTAACATTTCGTCATTCTAAATCTCAAGGCACTTTGTAAGTTCTCTCAAAACTTCATTTAAATTATATATTTGAGAATTAACAGATCCTTTCCTACGCTTATAACTGGTTGATCTATCGGATGCCGTTTCTTCGAAAATCAATCACGTAGGACGATAACTCTAACGAATTGGACACGTTATTTCAGGTCACTCCTGATTAAACATGGATCATACAGGAAGGATACAAATGGCAAATAAACTCACAGTTCTTGCTTCCGTCGTAGCGGCTTCTACTGCGATGATGGCAACATCAGCTCAAGCAGCAGACACTACTCTGGACAAAGTCACAAAACAAGGCTTTCTTACTTGTGGCGTAAGTACCGGTCTACCTGGTTTCTCTAACCCTAACTCAAAAGGCGAATGGGAAGGTATCGACGTAGAATATTGCCAAGCACTGGCTGCAGCCGTTCTTGGGGATAAAACGAAAGTTAAATATGTACCCCTAACCGCAAAAGAACGTTTCACTGCGCTTCAATCTGGTGAGATTGATGTGCTTTCCCGTAACACGACCTGGACTCTCCACCGTGACACTGCACTGGGCCTAAACTTCGTAGGTGTGAACTACTACGACGGTCAAGGCTTTATGGTGAAGAAGGAACTTGGTATATCAAGTGCTAAAGAGCTTGATGGTGCGTCGGTATGTGTTCAATCAGGTACAACAACCGAGCTAAACCTTGCAGATTATTTCCGCAACCAAGGCATGGCGTACAAACCAGTGGTATTCGACACAGCGGCGCAAACTTCGAAAGGTTTTGATGCGGGACGCTGTGACGTATTAACAACTGACCAATCTGGCCTTTATGCACTACGTTTGAATTTGAAAGATCCGTCCTCTGCGGCCGTTCTTCCAGAAATCATCTCTAAAGAGCCACTAGGTCCAGTCGTTCGTCAAGGCGATGATCAATGGTTTAACATCGCTAAGTGGACATTGTCTGCGATGATTAACGCTGAAGAATACGGTATTAGTTCGAAGAATGCGGATGAAATGCTGAAGTCAACAGATCCAAACATCAAGCGTATCCTCGGTGTTGATGGCCCTAAAGGCAAAGGGTTGGGTATCCGCGACGATTGGGGCTACCAGGTTATCAAACAAGTTGGTAACTATGGTGAAAGCTTCGAACGTACAGTCGGTACTGGTTCGCCGTTAGAAATCTCTCGTGGCGTTAATGCGCTATGGAATGCAGGCGGCTTTATGTACGCGCCACCAATCCGATAGAAAGAGTTAATCAGGGCGGTTCATGCCGCCCTTTTTCTTGATTATATCTCACTGTATGAGTAAGGATCGCTCATTGGATGGCGAAAAGCGCTCGCTTTGTGGAACGGCTTTAAAGGTTCGTAAGCCGCTAGACATGAGAGCGTTATTCTTTAGCCAGCAAGGACGAAACTTCGTTATACAGGCCGATATCTATAACTAAGGTTTGAGGTTATCGCTGTATGAAACCGACACAAGATGCATCGCCAAGTACGATGTCCAAACCAAGCGGAAGCAAGAGCCTGATTTATAATCCTGCCTTTCGTTCTGCTATTTTCCAGATCATTGCCATTGCTGCACTGGTATTTTTCTTTTACACGATTGTAAACAACGCTCTCAATAACTTAGATGCTCGTGGTATTGCAACGGGCTTCGGTTTTCTGAATCAAGAAGCCGGGTTTGGTATTGGGTTAACATTAATTGAATACGATGAAACGTACTCTTACGGTAGAACATTTATCATCGGCCTTCTTAATACGGCGTTAGTCTCTGTATTAGGTATTATTCTGGCTACTGTGATTGGCTTTACCATGGGGGTTGCCCGCCTTTCTTCTAACTGGTTAGTTAGTCGTTTAGCGGCAGTTTATATCGAAACTTTCCGAAATATCCCCCTTCTTCTGCAAATATTCTTCTGGTATTTCGCTGTTCTTCAAGCATTACCCTCACCACGCCAAAGCTTAAGTCTTGGTGAAGCTATTTTCCTGAACGTTCGTGGCTTATATTTCCCTGCACCGACTATGGAACCTGGCAGTAGCTACGTTATTGCCGCGTTAATCTTCGGGGTAATCGCAAGCTTATTAATTAATGTATGGGCGAATAATAAGCAACGTCTCACTGGGCAACAAACCCCAATGGGAAGAATAGTTTTGGGTTTAGTTGTTGGCCTTCCATTGGTTGTGTACTTCCTTGCTGGTATGCCAATTTCACTGAATTATCCTGAACTAAAAGGGTTTAACTTCCGAGGTGGTATTAGCATTATTCCTGAATTGGCTGCGCTACTTTTGGCATTGAGTGTTTATACAGCTTCTTTCATTGCTGAGATTGTGCGCTCTGGTATTAATGCGGTTAGCCATGGTCAAACCGAAGCAGCGATGTCGCTAGGCTTACCACGCTCGAAAACTTTAAAGCTTGTTGTCATTCCGCAAGCGTTACGAATTATTATTCCACCTTTAACCAGTCAATATCTCAACCTCACCAAAAACTCATCGTTAGCGATGGCGATTGGTTACCCAGATCTTGTCTCTGTCTTTGCTGGTACTACCCTGAACCAAACGGGGCAAGCGATTGAGATCATTGCGATGACGATGGGCGTGTACTTAACCTTAAGTTTGATTACGTCTGCATTAATGAACTTGTATAACCGTAAAGTCGCACTGGTGGAGAGATAATATGAGTACTCATCAATTTCAACCGGATCTCCCACCACCAGCCAATACCGTCGGCTTTATTGGTTGGATGCGGAAAAACCTATTTAATGGACCTGTCAATTCCATTGTTACCGTAATTCTTGCTTATCTTGTCTTTAGTGCAATTTGGCATATCGTTGATTGGGCGTTTATCAACGCGGACTGGATTGGTTCGACGCGTGACGACTGCAGCCGAGAAGGTGCTTGCTGGGTATTTATCAGCGTGCGCTGGGAGCAGTTCATGTACGGTTTCTATCCTGAGTCTGAACTGTGGCGCCCTCGCCTTTTCTACATCACATTGGCTATATTTACTGTGTTGCTAGCGTATGAAAAGACACCGAAACGGATTTGGATTTGGCTTTTCTTCGTAAACATCTACCCATTCATTATCGCTGGGCTGTTATATGGTGGGATATTTGGGCTAGAAGTGGTCGATACACACAAATGGGGCGGATTGCTCGTTACGCTCATCATTGCGCTAGTGGGTATTGTAGTTTCATTACCTATTGGTGTGGTACTCGCGCTCGGTAGACGTTCAGAGATGCCAATCATTCGCAGTATTTGTACCGTCTATATTGAAGTTTGGCGTGGTGTGCCACTGATTACCGTTCTGTTCATGGCTTCCGTTATGCTGCCTTTGTTTATGTCCGAAGGGTCCGAGACAGACAAACTTATTCGCGCTCTTATTGGTGTGGTGATGTTTGCCTCGGCTTACATGGCCGAAGTAGTACGGGGGGGCTTACAAGCGATTCCAAAAGGCCAATATGAGGCTGCCGACGCACTTGGGTTAAGTTATTGGAAAAAAACAGGGCTTATTATCTTGCCGCAAGCGCTGAAGATTACGATCCCTTCTATCGTGAACACGTTTATCGGATTGTTTAAAGACACCAGTTTGGTTCTTATCATTGGTATGTTTGACGTACTAGGTATAGGACAAGCAGCAAACACCGACCCTGACTGGCTAGGCTTTGCTACTGAAAGTTATGTATTTGTCGCGTTAGTGTTTTGGGTATTTTGTTTTGGCATGTCGCGTTATTCGATATGGCTTGAAAACAAACTTCATACCGGTCACAAACGATAACTCATCAAGCTCAAGGACGTATTATGACGCAACAACAAGACTATATGATCCAATTGAAGGACATGAATAAATGGTATGGTGAGTTTCACGTACTAAAGAATATTAACCTCGATGTTAAGCGCGGAGAAAAGATCGTAATCTGTGGCCCATCAGGGTCAGGAAAATCAACGATGATTCGCTGTATTAACCGCCTCGAAGAGCACCAAGCTGGTAGCATCTATGTTTCCGGTACGGAGTTAACTGAAGATTTAAAAAATATTGAAGCTGTACGCCGTGAAGTGGGCATGTGCTTTCAGCACTTTAACCTCTTCCCTCATCTAACCGTGCTAGAGAACTGCACGCTTGCGCCTATTTGGGTGAAGAAGATGCCAAAAGACGAGGCAGAAGCGGTCGCGATGAAATATCTGGAACGCGTTAAAATTCCGGACCAAGCAGAGAAATATCCTGGCCAGTTGTCTGGTGGTCAGCAACAACGCGTGGCGATTGCCCGTTCATTGTGTATGAACCCTAAAGTTATGCTTTTTGATGAACCAACATCAGCGCTTGATCCGGAGATGGTTCGCGAAGTGTTGGATGTAATGGTCGAGCTCGCCGAGGAAGGCATGACCATGCTCTGTGTGACACATGAAATGGGGTTTGCGAAAGAGGTTGCCGATCGTGTGATATTTATGGACGCAGGAGAGATCATCGAAGAGAACAACCCCGTTGATTTCTTTGAAAACCCTCAATCAGATCGAACTCAAAATTTCCTAGCGCAAATCTTACATCACTAAGATCTTTTACAACTGGCATAATAAAAGCACTGATTTCAATGAAGTCAGTGCTTTTTGTTACTAAATTCAAAATTCTGTGTGACAATTGCTATGACTTTGCTCTTCAGTAATATTGTGTTACAAGTTGTCAAATACATAACATCTTATTTCTATTATTATTTTATCTAAGTTACGCATGGTTAGGGCTTGATTTTTTGAACTTTCAATCCCATAAATGTACTTAAAAGAAAGTCTCTTATCGAGGAAGATTATGAACAGTCCAATGTTTACCCGCACTTCAACACAAGAAAGTGCTCTACAAACAAACAAAGTATTGCGTAATACTTACGCACTACTTTCAATGACGCTTTTATGGTCGGCAGTCGTTGCTGGCGTAGCAATGGCATTTAACCTGCCACATCCAGGAATCATCCTAATGTTGGTTGGTTTCTACGGCCTGTTATTCTTAACAGAGAAAAACCGTAACAACAGCCTTGGCCTTGTGTTTACGTTCTTATTCACTGGTTTCTTAGGCTACACGATTGGTCCAATCTTAAACATGTACATCGGTGCTGGGATGGGCGATATCGTATTGACCGCTCTAGGTGGTACGGCGCTATCTTTCATGGCGGCATCAGCTTATGCACTAACAACAAAACGTGACCTATCTATGATGGGCGGCTTGATGTTATCGCTGTTTGTTGTGCTTGTTGTGGGTATGATTGCAAGCTTCTTTATTCAATCAACCATTTTACATTTGGCGTTGAGCAGCTTGTTTATCATTTTCTCTACGATGGCGATCCTGATGACAACACAAAGCATTATTCGTGGCGGTGAAACAAACTACATCTCTGCGACAGTAACTTTGTATGTATCAATCTACAACATCTTCATCAGCCTACTAAGCATTCTAGGTATTATGAACGACGATTAATCGTTCAACACAAGATGAATTTAAAAAGCCCGAAGGTATTTTCCTTCGGGCTTTTTCTTTGTCAGTGATTAAGTACATTACGCCTGTTCGGCTGCTAACTCGATAACTTCATCAGCCTCAGGGTTTTCTCTAAAACGTCTCACTTTAATCGTATCTTCACCCAACATGATTTGCTTGGCGATTCGATGCATACCATCAAAAACACGGTAATCATTGGTTAAAATTACGGGATACGACAAATCGGCATTGTTGATGCGTTGGCAATGCTTCGCGATCTCACGACAGGTTGGCTGTGGTCCATCATCACTAAACCAGGTCACTTCATTAGGGCCTTTGATATCATCAATAGCAATTTCTTCTACAGGTAGGGATTCTGCGAGCTTCCAAATACGCTCAATAGACCAAATGGATTTTACGTTGTCATTTATTTCAATGTAACGTTGTTTCGACATGACTAACTCCTTGTCATCGTTATTGTTTACAACCTGAATGCAGGTTGCTTATCAACCAAGAGAATATCGGTCTATAAGAGCAAACACAACGTCGTAAGCTATTCATTCACAGATAAAATTCCATATTCAGACAAGTAGCCAAGAAAAAAACAAAACAAAAATGAATAAGCCTGGATATCCATGCAATTTTATTGGTACTCACCCCGAAAAATTTCTAACAAACTGAATAATTTCCTATATATTTGAATAAAAGAGCATTTGTATCAAAGCACCTGGCTCAGTCAAAAAGCACTCACCATTTTGTACGCTTTTGCTTCGCTCGGCACTACTTCGAGATTCTTTTGTTGAGAACATCCTCACCTGTCGCTAATCTATAAACATCCATGTTCACTTAACGGATAAAACGTTATGTTCGTTTACAACGGCAAAGAAATTGAAACTGATGCTCAAGGCTACTTACTGGATCATACTCAATGGGAAGAAGGTATGATTGAGCTTTTAGCAAAAGAAGAAGACATCGAGCTTACGGATGCTCATTTGGAAGTTGTGCACTTTGTGCGAGATTTTTATGAAGAGTTTAATACTTCCCCTGCTGTGCGTATGCTTGTCAAAGCAATGGAAAAAGCGCACGGCCCAGAAAAAGGTAACAGTAAGTATCTATTCAAGCTGTTTAAAAAGGGGCCAGCCAAACAAGCGACTAAATTAGCCGGCCTACCAAAGCCAGCTAAATGCTTGTAGAATTTACAAAATCTTAAAACCGCGCAACGGCTTATATGACGCAGACTCCTGTATCACACTCTCTACTGTTGCCGTTCGCGGGCCTTCTTTCAACCACTCGGAAAACGCAGCTATTTGTGCATCTGTTCCACACGCCATAACTTCAACATCACCATCGTTTAGGTTCTTCGCGTAACCCGTCAAACCCAGTTTCAATCCTTGATGGGAAGTATGGTAACGAAAGCCGACGCCTTGAACGTGACCTTTTACTATAAATCTCTCACACTTTACGTTCATCTTTGTACCGCTTCTTTTTACTGAGTGATATATTCTTTTCGTCTATTCACCCCACTAAGGATAGTGGGTTTTTGCACGGTTATTATAATTATGAAAGAAATTCCATTCCGCTGGATTGATAAGTATCTCATTCACTTAAAGATTCAAGAAAAGTTCTATTTGCTCTTCGTTCTCCCTCTTCTTGCTTTAGTCATTCTCACTCTCGTCCTTAATAGCGCGGCTAATACGTTGATCTCAAGTATGTACCAAGAAGAGCTCATGCTTATGAAAGGTCTGATAGAGGCAGGCAACCTTTCTCAATCTCAAGTAACAAGCCTCATAGCTGGTTCAGAAACCGTTTCTATTGGCTCAGGGCCGCAATCCGTGTCAGTTTTAAATGGTGCGTACAGCTTGGTTGCAAACCATGAACTTTCTTTATGGTCTGCCCTATCAACGACTCAAGTGAGCATCATCTGTGTGAGCTTGTTTATTCTCGCGCTTGGCGTTTACTACATCATGACGTTTATCGGCGGCGCAATGTTCACGATGAATAAAGCATTAAACACCCTAGCGGATGGTGACCTAACCGCGAGAATGAACTTCTTCCCAGTTCGCGACGAGTTTAGTGAAATTGCTATTACGATAGACAAAGTTGCAGAACGAGAGCAACAAATGGTGCTGTCGATTCAAGAGTCTGTGGCGTTAATGCAACAAATTAGCTCAGACCTGAATCAATCAATTCATCACAGTTCAGATATTTCTGCGACGCAACAAGAGCACCTCAACTCTCTTGCGAGTGCAACGGAACAGATGGCATCAACGATTCGAGAAGTCGCGACATTAGCTCACGATTCAAGCGCGCAAACCGATGATGCGCGCAGCGTGGCTCAGTCTGGACAAGTAAAAGTAGAGAATACGCTTCACTCGATTTCGAACCTCTCTAATGAGATTCAATCTGCGTCTCAAGCAGTAGCGGAGTTAGATGCCAATGCCGCACAAATTGATGAAGTCGTGACAACCATTAATGGGATTTCCGAGCAAACTAACCTACTTGCATTGAACGCAGCCATTGAAGCAGCACGTGCTGGTGAGCAAGGTCGTGGATTTGCGGTCGTTGCGGATGAGGTTCGCGCTCTTGCGGGACGCACTCAGCAAGCGACGGTTGAAATCCAAACGATGATCGAATCATTACAGCGTAACAGTCAATCACTTACTAAACTGATGGAAGTGACTGTCAACAATGCAAATGAGGGACAAAACCTCATGACGGAAGTGAATCACGAAATCGGCTCTTTGGCAGATAAAAATCAAACTATCTCCGACAGTAGCATTCAAATTGCAACAGCGGCTGAAGAACAAGGTGTAGTCGCGGACAATATCGCCTCAAGCGTTGAAGAGATTCGAGTTCAAGCAGATAACGTGTGCAATATGATCAGCACGACTTCACAAAACGTGGATCAACTGCGTAAGCAAAGCGATACCATGGAGTCGCTCCTTACTGGACTTAAAGCGTAGCAACGTAATCTGTTACGACCAGTTCAAATAAAAGGGTTACTTTAGTGACCCTTTTTTGTATTTAAAAGCCACTACAATGTACTGGATTGCCGAGGGATATTGCTTTTACCATTCACATCCCGGACAATACGCCCCTTTTAAAATTCAACAAGAGCTAATGAAATGACAGCTGCTATCTATTTGGTAAAAGGTCGTGAGAAATCGGTCAAGCGCAAGCACCCTTGGATCTTCTCTCGAGGCATCAACAAAGTTGAGGGCGAACCCGCTCTTGGCGAAACGGTTGATGTATTCACTCACGACGGTAAATGGCTAGCTAAAGCGGCATATTCGCCAGCTTCACAAATTCGTGCTCGTATTTGGAGTTTTGATAAAGAAGAAATCGACACCGCATTTTTCGTAAAACGATTAAAAGACGCACAACTTCTTCGTGAAGACATTATCAAACGTGATGGGCTTACGGGTTACCGCCTTATCGCGGCAGAGTCTGATGGTATGCCAGGCGTTACGATTGACCGTTACCAAAACTTCTTTGTGTGTCAACTTCTCAGTGCTGGCGCAGAACACAATAAACAGGCCATTGTTGATGCTCTAGTTGAGTGCTTCCCTGATTGTAATGTGTACGAGCGTTCTGACGTCGCGGTACGTAAGAAAGAGGGTTTGAAAGAAACCACGGGCGTCTTGCACGGCGAAGAGCCACCTAAATCGGTCGTCATCGAAGAAAATGGCGTAAAGATTAGTGTAGATATCGTTGGCGGTCATAAAACAGGTTTCTACCTAGATCAACGTGATAGTCGCCAGCAAGCGATGAAATATGTGAAAGGCAAGGAAGTTCTTAACTGCTTCTCTTACACAGGTGGCTTCGGACTTTACGCTCTGAAAGGTGATGCAAAGCGTGTGATAAATGCTGACGTATCACAACCTGCTCTAGACACTGCGAAGTTCAACGCAGAACTGAATGAATTTGATATCTCGAAGAAGCGCGCCGTGTTCCTAAACGCAGACGTGTTTAAACTGCTTCGTGAGTATCGTGACCAAGGAACTCAGTTCGATGTGGTTATCATGGATCCACCTAAGTTTGCAGACAGTAAAGCCCAACTAAACGGCGCATGTCGTGGTTACAAAGACATCAACATGCTAGCAATGCAAATCCTAAAACCGGGCGGTACGCTACTGACCTATTCGTGCTCTGGCTTAATGGATCAAGTTTTGTTCCAGAAAATCATTGCTGACGCAGCCTTAGATGCTAACCGCCAAGTAAAGTTTGTGGAGCGCTTTGAACAAGCCGCTGACCACCCAACCGATACAGCATATCCAGAAGGTTTCTACTTAAAAGGTTTTGCATGTAAAGTGCTTTAGGCTACGAATAAGTAAGACAAAGCAGAAGAAAAGGGCCTACTGGCCCTTTTTCATTATGGCTCTAAGTTAACCTTAGTTAGTGCGGATAACACATCTCTCTCAAAGTCCGCATTTCCCACGATTAAATCACTAAACTCTGTCGCCCCGTTTTCTATTACGATAGTTTGAATTGAGTTTCCATCGTTATGGGTTATTTCTAGAGATAAGTCATCGCCATCAATGTTCAAGTCAATACTATTAAGAAGTTCTTCTATCGTATTGTGCCCTGCATCTTCAACGACTTCACTCAGATCTAAGGTGTCCAAATCTCTCTCAAAACCTCTAATTAGATCTGTTCCTGCATCCAAGGAGTCGTTGACCCATTTAAAGACATCTGCCTCGTTATCATTACCGATCAAGATGTCATGACTTACGTCTACTTCAGCTTCAATAATATTTGCAGAGCCATTACTTGAAGCATTTACTCCTCCGTTTTCATCAATAACGAATTGCAGGGTATTCTCACTTTGATCGCCATCGTTATCCGTCAATACATAATCGAAGTCTAACGTTTCAACTGTATCACCCACCGCACCATAAAATGCATACGCACCATCGTTTAGGTCGATTTCCAGAGTATGTTTGCTGTCGATATAGATAGTAAGCTGCATCGTTGTGTCGTCAAATGCATGCGAAATACCATCGTTATTGTCAGTTACTATTAGGTCTGTACCATCAAACGAATAAGTGACACCGTCATGTTCTATTTCGCTAATATAACCACCATCTGCACCAATACCTGTATCTGGAGAAGTGGTATACATCAAGTTCCCCCCAACAGGTTGAATCACTGACTGCAACATAACCGGAGGTAATTGAGTTACGTCAGGAACCACAACACCATCAAGGTCTTGATTCAAAAAGCCATCATATGCTACGCGATCTAATTGCTCCGGCATAAGATTAACGCCCATACCATACGCTAGGGCTGTTATCTGATTATCAGGATCGGTTAGGTGATCAATCCAACTCTGCTCGCGAGCGTCGTTTATAAATGATGAGGCAGGGTTTGGCTGACCATCTGACAAGAAGTAACTAACATTCGACGCACTGGTTAACTTACCTACATCATCCCATGACTGTTTTGCTTCATTTAGCGCGTTGTTATAGTTAGTCGCGCCACCCGCAGTTAGCGTCTCAATATACGCTTTGGCCTCCTCGACCGTCAGCCACGTCGCAGCACCTATAGCGTAAGTGGATGCTGTACTGCTATAAGTAATAATTTGAACTCGCGTTTGACCGATAGACTCATATTGATTCAATAACTGAGTTGCCGAATCTTTCATTATCTGCAAGCGATTATCCGTTCGCATAGAACCCGAGACATCCATTATGAGCTGAACGTTGGCACTTTCTTTAGTTTCTGCAACTACATCGTGAATAATAGATGCAGAATCTGGTGAGTCATCTTCCACAATAACGTTGACCGTTGTGGAGTTAGTAAGACCACGAGCATTCGAAACAAGCACAGGCACCTCAATATTTAAGGTGTCTTCTCCAGATGGGTTGGAGTGATCAATCGGACCAAGAAGCTCCGTAGATACCACTCCAGTATCATTGACTGATATTTTGATAACCTCTTCACCGTTCGCTGAACCGATAAGCATTTGGTCGTTATTTGATAACGTCCACGTTACAGAGATACCGTTACTAGTAAGAGCTGTAGATGGTTCACTGAGCGTAACAGAATCAACGGTTTGACCCAGCGTCAATTGTTCTACATCAGTACTCGAGTCAGTTGTGTCATCAAAGCCGTTTAGAGCAGAGTCATCAGCAATGGCGTTGCTTAAGCCTTCCTCAGAAACGTTTAGTGTTACACCTTCTACAATTGGTGGGGCGTAAGGGTTGACAGAAAAGTACCCCGTTTTACTGTCACCATCATTATCAGTAATCGTGTAGTTAAAATCGATATCCCCATCGCCATAAGGTGAGGTCAAAGGCAAGTATTGGAAGAACTCCCACTTTCCAGTGCTAGGTGTAAGTTGAACTTCGAATGCAAGCTCTCCATCAGCCTCTGCAATCAGTCTATTAGAGTTTTGTGGATCGACGTATATCAACACGTCTTTACCATCTAGAGTCTCTAAACCAACCTCACCTCCATTTAAGACTATAGAACCAGGGCCATCAGCTCCATATACAGCACCGAGGTTCCCATCCGCACTAGCAATTGGCACGCCAGAGTACGCACCTGTAAAGGTTATTGATTTAACGGTAAAGTCACTGTTGTCTTCAGTATCCGGGCCATTGCCATTACTGGTCGCCTCGAGGATGATTTTATCAAAGCCTCCCTGTTGAACATTGAAATTTGCCGCGTAATCACCACTGCTTGCGTCAGAGCTGAACGATTGCTGAGCAATTAATACACCATCTCTATAAAAAGATGCGATTCCTTTCTCAAGTTCACCACCAAACATTTTCTCAAATTCTATTTCTGCTCCGTAAGCAACTTTATTGCCTAAGTCTATGATTAACTGCTCTGATACACCCTCATTACCCGCGAATCGATAATCGACTTCGTTTTCTAATTGGAAGCCGTTGTTACCAGAACTTTTAACGCCAATCCCTTCTGATGATTGATTGATTTCAGCTGTTCCCAGCATCACAGATTCGTCAGATACAAAACCGTTTGCAGTCACAACAACGTCCCCAAATGTTCGACTGGTTGCATCTGCCTCACTTCCTGCAAAATCTATGCGCCCTGTCAGAACGTTAGGTGCACCAGTAAGCGACACATCGACGGGTTGAACAACCACAGGCACGTATGGGCAATCATCTTCAACGGCCACATTTAAGCTTTGAGATGTTGTTGTTTGTCCATCACTTACAGAAATCTGTAAATCAAAGTTGATGATGTCTTCCACATCATTAACAGGATGATCAAGTGGCTCAAACAGAGTAATAGTATAGTCCCAAGAGCCTTGACCTGAAGCTGAAGGCTCGCTCAGCACAACAGTAGCAACAACGCTCAGGTGAACAGTTTTCGCAGTCAGCGTTTGAGTACTGTTGTCCCACGTCCACGATATAGGCTCCCCTCCTGATGTTAGGTTGTTAGGGCCTGCCAATACCACTGAAACATTCGCCGTGTCTGGATCGGCAACTGTGAATGTTCCTGAGAAACTTGCGGAGTTAGTGGTGTCTGAAGGTGATCCTGTATTATCAGGGATACCATTAGCTAAACCTTCTTCCGAAACAACTGCATTCACAACACTTGAAATAGAAGGAGGAGCATCATTATCAATAATCGTCGCCGTACCCGTATCACTGCCTTGTACCGCACCAATGCCAGTCACCGTCACACTGAAATCTTCAGGGCCTTCATAAACAGCGTCATCAATAGAAGCAATACGCACATCAAACTCAGTTTGCCCTGCTGGCACGGTCACCACACCATCGTTTGGCACTGTCACCCAACCACTTCCCGTGTTGTATTCCAAGGTACCTAAGTCACCGGCTTCGGTATCGCCGAGATTAAGACCCAACTCTACTTGCGTTTCCGCTTCAGACGCGTTCGATAGCGTCACTTTGAAGTTCGCTGTGTCACCCTCATTGATGGTGCCAGCGTCTGAAATTGTCACGCTTGGACGGTCATCATCCGGATCAGAGCCTGGACCCGTGCCGTCGTCCACTATCGTTGCCGTACCCGTATCGCTACCTTGCACCGCCCCAATGCCAGTCACTGTCACACTAAAATCTTCTGGGCCTTCATAAACGGCGTCATCAATGGAAGCAATGCGCACATCAAATTCGGTTTGCCCAGCTGGCACCGTTACCACGCCATCATTTGGCACTGCAACCCAACCACTTCCCGTGTTGTATTCTAGGGTGCCCAAATCTCCAACTTCGGTATCACCAAGATTAAGACCCAGTTCCACCTGCGTTTCCGCTTCAGACGCGTTCGATAGCGTCACTTTGAAGTTCGCTGTGTCACCCTCATTGATGGTGCCAGCATCGGTAATAGTCACGCTTGGACGGTCATCATCCGGATCGGGACCCGGACCCGTACCATCATCCACTATCGTTGCCGTACC